>JAFGNH010000060.1 GCA_016927115.1 Anaerolineales bacterium
AGAGGAACCGCTCCAGGTCCATGTCCGGCTGCTCTTCCGCCGGGCGTATATCGAACTCATGGATCAAAAAGGCTGGGACGTACCGGACATTCTGATGGAGGAAGCCCTGCTGCAGATGCCGTAGGCAGTACTTGAAGATTTCAGGGCAACAGTTGTTTCCTGGAGACGCAAGAAAAACCGGGGCTCAGCAGCCGCTTTATCTGCCCGTCGGTTGCCTCTCCGATCTCCAGATAGTTGAAGATCACAATCTCCCGGCGATGGGATTGCATAGTTCCTTCATGCATTGTCGGAACTATCCGGGCAGGCATGGTGTTTAATGTCAACATCAATATGCCCTGTATCAGTGGTGCCGTGATTTAGGCAGTTGGATTTGCTGTCAGACTGCAGTGGCTGAATCAGAAGCGGAAGCATTCAGCTGAAACCGTATAAAACTTATCGTTGATTAGCAGCGTGAGAATACTGCCAACCAGAGATGCCTACAAAATACCTCCGTACTTCTGATCTGGCCCGCGCGGCCGGGATTCATCCCAATACCGTCCGACTGTATGTGGAATGGGGGCTGATTCCTCCCGTGGAACGGAGCCCTTCCGGATACCGGCTTTTCACACAGCATCATCTCGACTGTGTGGTGTTGGCGCGGACCATCTACGAGTGTGATTATCCGGGCAGAGCACTGCGCTCCTTTGGAAATGAAATTATCCAACATGCTGTAAAAAACGATTGGCAGGCAGCCCTCGAAAAAGCACATGCCTATCTTTGCGCTGTCAAGGCAGAATTACAACAAGCAGACACTGCAGCCAACGTCCTGGAAACCTGGGCACAGAACATTCAGGAAGAACCGGTTTTTCCCGAGCCGCTGGCGATCAGCAGAACCGCAGAACTGCTCGGTGTCAGCCGGGATATGATCAGAAACTGGGAACGCAACGGGTTGATCAAGGTTCCTCGTAATCCGGACAACAATTACCGACTCTTCGGAAAAATTGAGTTTGAACGCCTTCGGATCATCCGCATGCTGGCCAGAGCAGGATACAGCCATATGGCAATCCTGCGCATGTTCCTTGAAATGGACAGGGGAAATACAGACAACCTGAAACAGGTCCTCGACACGCCGCATTCGGATGAAGATATCTTCATCGCCGCCGACCACTGGCTCACAACCCTGCATAATCAACAGGACATGGCTTTAAATGTGATCCGGATAATAGAAGACAGAATCTCCGCGGGTTAATGTTTCAGAACGGGTGATAATCCGCCAACCCTCCATTTGCCCACCAGGGTTATATAATGGAATTGTATCAGTTCAATACTACTTTTTTCCATTCCGGCTTTGAAATAATCAAGTATTCGGCTGCACCCTGCTGTCGGAAGTCAGACCATTTCTTGTTGTCTGGTAAAGGTGAACCTATGAATAACAGCATTGTTATCCTCAACGCCCGTCTGCATAATCTTAAGAACATCAACCTCGAAATTCCCCGAAATAAACTTGTCGTTATTACCGGGATATCAGGCTCAGGCAAGTCGTCAATTGCTTTCGATATTCTGCACAAAGAAGGTCAGCGCCAATACCTGGATTCACTCGGCCTGATTCCTGACGGCCTGACACGTCCGCTGGTGGACTCCATCTCCGGGCTGTCGCCGTCGATCAGCGTCGATCAGCATCTTACGAACCACAACCCGCGTTCGACTGTAGGGACTGCAACAGAAATCTACACGTACCTGAGAGTGTTATATGCCCGCCTGGGGCACAGGCCGTGTCCGGCATGTGGCCGGGATGTCCCCCCGCCCTCCTATGAATCCCCTGATGAAAGCTGGCTGGATGAATCCGATGAAAGCCTGGATGGGACCTGTTCGTGCCCGTTCTGCGGAGCTGTCATACCGGAGATGGGCATGGCAGATTTTTCATTCAATAAACCCGCCGGTGCCTGTCCCATCTGCACAGGGCTGGGAGAAGTACACCAGCCTGTTATCAGCCGCCTGGTTGACGAGAGCAAGAGCATCCGGGAGTACGCTGTCGAAGGATGGATCGAGTTCCATGTCAACCATTACAGCCAGATATTACAGAATTCTGGCAGGTATTTCGGCTTCCCATTCGATCCGGCCATTCCAATCAAAGAGTACACGGATGTTCAACGCGATTTGTTTCTTTATGGTACGGAAAGCCAGCAGTTCCGTCGGCACTTCCCGGATAAAAAGCCTCCGGCGACCAACGCACAGGGCCGTTTCGAGGGTGTGGTCACCAACTTGAAACGCCGGTACGATGAGCATGCTTCCAATATCGCTTACCGTGAAAAGCTGAACCACCTGTTCACCACCCAGCCCTGTCATGAATGCGAAGGCACACGCCTGCGCCCCGAAAGCCGGGCTGTTACAGTCGCGGGAGATTCGATTGTAACAACTTCAAAACTGCCGCTGATATCCCTGGATACCTGGCTTAGAAGCCTGCCAGATTCTCTCAACAGCGAAGAAAACCGGATCGCCCGGCCTATTCTGGATGACCTGTACGAACGAGTCGGCAGGCTTCTAGAGGTGGGTATCGGGTACCTCACACTCGACCGCTCCTCACCGACCCTCTCAGCCGGAGAAGCACAGCGCCTGAGGCTGGCCTCACTGCTCGGGTCCGGCCTTACAGGAGTGCTCTACGTTCTCGATGAACCCACCATCGGCCTGCATCCCCGCGACACCGCCCGCCTTATCTATGTCCTGCAGCGTTTACGCGACCTGGGCAACACCGTTCTGGTCGTCGAGCATGATCTTGAATTTATCAGATCGGCGGATCACCTTATCGATGTAGGCCCTGGCGCGGGCAAATACGGGGGAGAAATTGTTGCGGCCGGAACCCCTGTCGAAGTATCCGCAGTTGATGCCTCCATTACGGGTAAGTTTATTTCCGGCAGGAAAGTTGTTCCAGTGCCAGGGCATCCGCGCGAACCAGGGCATCGGAAGCTGACCATATCCGGTGCACGCCAGTTCAACCTGAAAAACATCAGTGTTGAAATTCCCCTCGGCCTGCTGGTGGCGGTTACCGGGGTCTCCGGTTCCGGTAAATCATCTCTGATCTTCAATATCCTCGATACTGCCGCAAGGCGGAAACTCAACGGGGCTTCTGACATCCCCGGAGAACACGATTCGATCACCGGCTGGGAACATATCGACAGGATAATCACTATCGATCAGAAGCATATAGGGCGTATCCCGCGCTCCAATGCTGCAACCTATTCAGGTACATTCACCGCCATCCGGGAAGCTTTTGCTGCAACCCCTGAGGCCAGGAGACTCAGGATCAAGCCGCGCCTTTTTTCATTCAATGTGCCCGGAGGCCGATGCGAGCGCTGTCAGGGTTCAGGCTCCCTTTCCGTCAAAATGCACTTCCTTCCCGATGTGGAAGTACGCTGCCCGGTCTGTCGCGGACAACGGTTCAAACGCGATACACTCAAAATCGAATACCACGGGTTCAATATTTCCCGGGTGCTGAATATGACCATCGAAGAAGCCCTGATCCTGTTTGCGGACGTTCCTGCTGCTGCCTCCCGGCTGAAGGTCATGTCGGATGTCGGCCTGGGCTACTTGCAGCTGGGACAACCTGCCACGACGCTTTCCGGTGGGGAAGCACAGCGTGTCAAGCTGGCTCGGGAGCTCGGCCGTCGGTCTGCAGGACATACACTCTATCTGCTCGACGAACCGACAACCGGGTTGCATCCCGATGATACAGTGAGGCTTCTCCTGCTGCTTCAGAAGCTGGTGGACGCAAGCAGCAGTGTTGTCGTTGTCGAACACAACCTGGATCTGATCAGAGCAGCAGACTGGGTCATCGATCTCGGTCCGGAGGGAGGCACGGCAGGAGGCTGGCTGATCGCTGAGGGAACGCCTGAGGATATCTCACGGGCTGGAAATTCATATACGGGAAGGTGTCTGGCAGGAACATAGCAGAAGAATCGACAGCAATGGCCCTGCATGTGGAACCCGTCTTTCAGGTACGGGTTCTTTATCCTTCTAACCCGGAACCTTTCAAAAGCGCAAACCCCTCAACCACCCTGTAAGTATTTATGAGAATAAATATAATATTTCAGCAGATTGTTTCAGGGTGCATGAACTGGTGTACGATTACCGGGAACAACAACGGATATCTGAGTGTTTATTCTACGGTTTTCCTGTAGAGAAGATTTTATCTAGAATTGGATTCTCAGCAGAAAATGAAAATACCAACAGCCAGACATATCAGTCTATTTTTCCTTTCAGGCGCCTTGCTTATGCTTATTCTGCTCTCCGGCAGTCTCTCCGGTCTGCGTCTCCTTCCAGGTATTCCTCTGCCGGGTATTGATACTGTGCAAGATTCCACCATTTCTCAGCTGCCCGACGCATCGCTTGAAACTCGCCCCTTTTCCATCATTCAGGGGTTCCTGGCGACGCTATTTTTCGTGATTGTAATCTATATGTCTATCCAGCTGATCAAAGTTATACCTCTGAAAGAATTGCTGCTGCCGGTACTTGTGCTGGTGATATTGGTGCTTGCGATAATCCTGCTCTCACGAGTACCGGTAAACCGGCTGCCTTCAGAATCTGCGCCCTATACCCGGATTGCCCCCCCTGCCTCTGAAATATATTCAGTTGCGCCACCGGTCGAACAGCTGACAGAGATCATATGGCTGGTATGTATTCTGTTGATTTTGGGCCTTTGTGTGCCTTTCCTCCTGATGATCAGGAAGGGCCTGAATTCAGATGATGTTATCAATCCGATCCTGCAGGAAGCAAAAACTGCCGCAGCAGCTATTCAGAATGGCGCTGACTTTGCAGATGTGATTCTGCGTTGCTATTTCGAGATGGCAAATTCGATCCAGAAGGAACATGGTATTGCACGTGAATCGAACCTGACAGTGAGGGAATTTGAAGAACAACTTGAAAAACATGGTTTTCCATCCCCCCCATTCCGGAACCTGACGATGCTGTTTGAAAAAGCACGTTACAGTGTTGAAACGATATCCGGTAAAGATGAGGAGCTGGCGCTTGAATGCCTGAACGACATCATCCGCTGCTGCCAGGAAGGAAGCAAGCTGACAAATGAATCGGCTTAAGCGAATACTCTATCCTCTGTTGATCCTAATACTGATAATCGGTCTGATAATCGTTTTTCGTTCTTATCTCATGGAAAATTTTATAAGGCCGGTTGCCCTGCTTCTCTGGAGAATCTGGCTAGGTGTTATCAGTGTGGACCAGAGAACATACTGGTTCCTGCTGATCTTCATCTGCGGATTTCTGGCACTGCGCCTCATACCTCGCCGGAAAGAGCTGACAGCCAATCGGATTTATCAATTTTCCTGCCAGCTGCCGGGCAGAGTCGAGCACTGGCGGAATTTGATCTTGAAAAGTGGTTCAAGAAATAACTCCCATGATCAACCACGAGCCAGCCTGCAAAGACTTTCAATCAGGATCTTAACTGAGGGAGTGAAAACAGATCGACCCGATGCCGATGAATGGATCGCTTCAGAAATTGAAACGATCCCACCAGAGGTGAAGGCTTTTCTTTTTCCTGAGGAAGGAAAAAATAATGTTTCCAGGCCGGGAAAGAAACTACGGCTTCGGAATTACTGGCCAGGCCGAAAGAATACTCCCAGAGAAACTGAGCTGATCGAAAAAACAATCCAGTGGCTTGAAAACGAATTGGAGATCCAAAATGAATTCTGATAATACCGCGGGGATGACTGTTAACCAGATAAAATTGTATGCTGACCAGGTTTTCACCGAGATTGAAAAAGCTGTAATCGGAAAAAGAGAGATCCTGGAAAAATTTCTTGCGGTTTTGCTGGCCAGCAACGGGCATATCCTGATCGAAGATTACCCCGGTTTGGCGAAAACCCTGATTGCTAACTCCTTCGCCACTGCGCTCGGCCTGGAGTTCAAACGTATCCAGTTCACACCGGATCTTTTGCCCGGCGATATCACCGGTGGTTATGTCTTCGATACCAGGCAGAATAGTTTTATCCTGCGGAAAGGCCCTATCTTCACGAATATCCTGCTGGCAGATGAGATCAACCGGGCGTCACCCAAGACCCAATCAGCACTACTGGAAGCCATGCAGGAGCAGCAGGTTACTTTGGAAGGCGATACACAGGCGCTGCCCCAGCCTTTCATCGTGGTAGCCAC
>JAFGNH010000061.1 GCA_016927115.1 Anaerolineales bacterium
ACTGAGGGTGGTGTAACCGTCGGCAGATCTGCAATTTGGCAAGACGAAATTGAGGAATGCTACTACCAGAATTCATTGAACAGAGCGCGCTCAATTACATCTCTCCCCACATTATGGCTCTACTATTGGATGTTCTTTCTAACCAATAATGGTTATGTTGATATTCTTTCGGATAAGGCAACATTCGGTCACCTCACTAACGAGAAAATGAAAGCAATTCCATTGGTAATCCCTCCTAGTAGTGAATCGTACAGGATATTAAATACTCTTCAGAAAAATGAACATTATGTAGAAAAAGAAATCAGCAATATACACGCAACAATAAGGAAATTAAAAGAATATCGCACAGCAATAATCTCAGCTGCTGTCACCGGCAAGATTGATGTGCGTGATTGGGAAAAGTAAATCCAGCAATGGAGGTGCTCTATGTGTAAACAGGAAGGATATAAGGGCGGCGTTCTGATCATTGGGTCTTTGTATTGGGGTGATAAAGACTGTCGGAAAGAATGGCGAGAAGATCATCTCGATATGGATTCCATGATTTACGTACATGCTCCGATAATGTATGGCAGACTTTCCTCAAGCAGACATAACACCTATACCATGATCTTGAGCAGAACATGTTATCCCGATAAGATGGGAAATGTGATTCTGATCCCATTAAAAAAGCCTGTAAAAGATATGAAAGACTTCAAGAATGAAACAAAAGCTTTGTGGTATGCAGAAGGAGGTCTGAAAGATAAAGTACGTGGATCCTGGGGCAGTGTTGGGTTATTAGTAAGAGAGGATTCTGATTTTAAAGAAAAGCTTGAAGAAGAATGGAAGGCTTTTTATAAGACACTTCCTTCAATAAACAAGCCTTCATTTGCAAAAGAAGAAAACGGGAAACCAATCATTTCCGATGATGGAATATTGAATATATACTGGGTAAATACTATTGAGAATGGCGAAGCAGTTAATCTAGATTTCATTCTTGCCACTGCAACTAAACCCGAGGATGAACTTCCAAAATCACAAATAATTGCAGAAAGCATGGTTGAGAACTGTTATACAAGATACTTTTGTATGAATAGAAAACTTGGAATACCACATTCCAAGACGAAGAGATACTTGAGGTACTTAAGCATAAAATGATTCCCGCTATGATTTAAGAGAAATCTGGTATTAGCAAGTGATCGAATCGATACACTTACTCTGAACAGGTAACACGACCAGGAGACCCGGTCTGGACATCCATGGACCGATTCACAGCACGGTTCATCAATGTCCAGACCGGGTCTCCTGATGGACGGTCTCTTGTTAGTGTGTCCTGAATATTGTATGCTTGGGAAGGTAATCTAGCGCAGGGAAAACCCAATCAAAGTTCAATATAAGCATCGATATCACCGCTTTGGGGAGTGCAGCGTGCCGCCTTCGAATTATCTCGAACAGGATTTTGAAGAACATATCGAACAGCAGCTGCTGCAAAGCGGCTATCTCCAGCGGTCTCCAACAGACTACGACCGCGAACTGTGCCTGATCCCGGACGAGCTGCTCCATTTCCTGCAGCAAAGCCAGCCCGAAGAGCTTGAAAGGCTGCAGCGTCACTATGGAAACGATCTGCAGCAGAAGCTGTGTGACAGGCTGGCTTCCGTCATCCAGAAACGGGGCACGCTCGATGTGCTGCGAAAGGGTTTCAAGGACCACGGGGCAAAGGTCCATCTGGCTTATTTCAAACCTTCGAGCGGTATGAATCCCGAACACCGGAAGCTCTATCAGGCCAACCGTTTTGCTGTCGTAAGGCAGTTGAAATACAGCAAACGGAACGAGAACAGCATCGACCTGGTTCTGTTCCTCAATGGTGTGCCGATCATCACAGCCGAACTCAAGAATTCCCTCACCGGCCAGTTCGTGGATAATGCCATTCACCAATATAAGCACGACCGCGACCCACGCGGTGAACCGCTGCTTGCCTTCCGGCGCTGCCTGGTCCATTTTGCTGTCGGGAATGAGAAGGCCTTCATGACTACCCGCCTTCAGGGAAAGCAGACCCGCTTCCTGCCCTTCAACAAGGATACCGAAAACCCGGAAAACCCGAACGGCCACAAAACCGCCTATCTCTGGGAGGATATCTGGCAGCCGGATACACTGCTGGAACTGATCCGGAACTACCTGCATGTGCAGGTTAATACAGAGAAACGCTACGATCACCAAAAAGGCCTGGTGGAAGTTGAGAATGAAATATTCATCTTCCCGCGCTTCCACCAGCTCGATGTCGTGCGCAAGCTGCTGGCTGCAGTGCGTGCCGATGGTGTAGGGAAAAACTACCTGGTGCAGCATTCTGCCGGCTCGGGAAAGTCTAACTCGATCGCATGGCTTGCCCATCAACTGGCAACCTTCTATCAGAACCCACAGGACAAGGAACGCCTTTTTGATTCCATCATTGTTGTCACAGACCGGCGTGTGCTCGACCGCCAGCTGCAGAACACGATCAAGCAGTTCGAGCAGGTCCAGGGTGTTGTGAAGAAGATCGAAAAGGATTCTGCGCAGCTGCAGGAAGCGCTGGAAACCGGCAAAGCGATCATCGTCACCACCCTGCAGAAGTTCCCGGTTATATCGGAAAGCATCACCAGGCTTAAAGGGAAGCGCTTCGCAGTTTTCATCGATGAAGCCCACTCCAGCCAGTCGGGCGAATCGGCCAAACATCTGAAGAAAACGCTGTCCGTCAACCTTGATCAGGCCGAGAATGAGGATCGCACCGGAATCGACCTGGAAGATACCATCCTCGAAGAAATCCACACACGGGGCCCGCAGAACCACATTTCCTACTTCGCCTTCACCGCCACACCCAAGAACAAAACCATCGAACTGTTCGGCACACCGGGTCCTGATGGCACCCCGGCCGCCTTCCACACCTACTCGATGCGCCAGGCAATTGAAGAGAGTTTCATCCTGGATGTTCTCAAGAACTACACGACGTTCAAACGCTACTTCAAGCTGGTGAAAACGATCAAGGATGATAAGGAGTATGAGAAGAAGAAAGCCGTACAGCTGCTTACCTCCTATGTAGATCTCCAACCGCACGCCATCGAGACCAAAGCCAGGATCATGCTCGAACACTTCCTGGATAAAACGGTTCACACCATCCAGGGACAGGGACGGGCCATGGTGGTCACCCGTTCCCGCCTCCATGCAGTCCGGTTCTACCTGATGTTCAGAAAGATCATGGCCGAGAAGCAATTGGGGTATAAGCCGCTGGTCGCTTTCTCTGGAACCGTGAAAGATCCGGTCAGTGGTGCCGAATACACCGAAAAGAGCCTCAATCGGCTTGCGCCACGCGTCGCTATACCTGATGCATTCAAGACCCCCGAATACCGCATCCTTATCGTTGCCAATAAATTCCAGACCGGTTTCGATGAACCGCTTCTTCATACAATGTATGTCGATAAGCGTTTGGACGGCGTGCAGGCCGTACAGGCTCTCAGCCGTCTGAACCGAAATCCGAAGGGCAAGGAAGACCCATTCGTGCTGGACTTTGTCAACGAAGCAGAAACGATCCAGAAAGCCTTCCAGCCCTACTACCAGGTTACAATGCTGGAAGAAAAAACCGACCCGAACCGTCTGTATGACCTGGAAACCGAGCTGCAGGCTTTTGAAATCTATACTGATCAGGATGTGGATGATTTTGCAGCCGTTTTTTTCGCATCCAGCGAACCGATGGAAAAGCTGCAGCCCATCCTCGACCGGGTCGTTTTGCTGTGGGGATACAAACCTGAGAATGAACGTGAGGACTTTCGCTCCACCCTGCAGCGCTTTATCAGGCTGTATGGCTTTGTCTCACAGATCATCACATTCGAAGATGTGGATCTCGAGAAGTTGTATGTCTTCGCCCGGGCGTTGAACCGCAAGCTGCCGCGGCGCTGGCAGCGGCTGCCGTTTGAAATCAAGGATGCAGTCGATCTCGATTCCTTCCGCATCCAGCAGACCTATTCAGGCAGTATCGCTCTCGAACAGGAGAATGGCACGGTTCCGGGTTATGGAAATGGTGCAACCATGATGCTTGATCCCGAAATGGACCTGCTTTCGAACATCATCCAGGTGCTGAACGATACCTACGGGTTGAACCTGAGCGAGGAAGACAGGATCGATATCCAGGTCATCAAGAACAAGCTGGAGGCTGATGAGGAACTGCTGGCCGTAATACTTGCCGACAACCCGCCAGACACCATGCGCTACAAATTCAACCAGGTCGTCGATCAGATCCTGCTCGAATTCGTCCATACCAAGCTGGATCTATATAAGAAACTCACCAACCCGAAGGTCAATGAGCTGTTCAAGGATAAGTGGTTTGAAGGGTATATGGAGCAGGTAAAAAGCGCGAGTTAGTAGCTTTGTCCAATGATCGGTCCAGGAGGTCTAAATGGCGGGAGAGGGACGATACCAGGACTGCAAACTATCTTACGATCCTGATAATTCCAGGGGAAAATTGAAACTGGTAAAACACATTATAGCAATGGCCAATTCAGGAGGGGGGAAAATAATTTTTGGCATCGATGAAATCAAATGCCCTGGTATTTCAGAAGAAACTGTAGAAGCGCTTGATAGTGCAATTCTCTCAGATCTCATTGAAAAATATACTGAGAGAGGATTGATTCATATCCATCATGAAATCGAATCGCTTGAAAATGGGAATTTCAAAGTCACAATCCATATTGAAGAGGTGCCAATTCCAGTAGTGATAGAAAAAGATGGGGCATGGATAGATTCCGGAAGTACTAAATATTTATTTAAGAAAGGTGATGTCCTAATACGTCACAGCAGTAAGACTGAAAAAATCTCTCAGGAGGATATGAGGGTATTCATTACAAACGCATATGATCGAGGAATTGAGAAAGTATCCTCTGCTGTGATCGCAATAAGAACAGCTGGCCCAGACGATGTTGGGGAGTATCTCACATCTACAATTGGAGTTATTCGTGAAGCCAAGGATTTACTCGAGCTTCAATCTAGCCGAAAGAAAACAGGCCTTCCTTATTTACTCAATGGAGAAGAGCTCCTATGGGTATTTATTCGCCGACAAAGCCTTGATCCCGACCTTGAAGACCTGGAGATACTCATTGAAAGCGCATTACGAAGACCTGTAACCTTATTCTGGTGGTTAATGGATAGCAGAATTGACTCCGCGTTGATTCATGAGATTCTGTTCCGAATCCCTGAAATGAAAGACAGGGATAAATCTGATGCGTCACGCTGTGCGATTGAAGTCGGATCCATATTTCTATCTTCTGAAGAGATGCAGGAGTTAATAGAGATACTCAACCAGAGTGATTATAAGCACTTTCGGGATGCAGCATCTTCGTTTCAGGGTCAGGATGAAACAAAAGATGCATTCATGGATCGAATAAGTAACCGAAGAAACCCTTTAGATGAACTTCTTTCTGAGCAAACGGAAGAGTATCTTGAAAGCTATGCTACAGATTTAGCAGAGGAATTATTTAAAGGAGCAGGAACGAGTATCAGCCGAAACCTGGCTGATGTAACCAGGATACTCTGGGCAAAGCATCATAATTGGCTCTAATGTACAAAAAACAATTTAGAAAAGGAAGGCATGATGTCAGACCAAGAGCTTCCTGATGATATTAGGAATCTTTATAAAAGTTTGTTGAATGACATCATCCTATCACACACACGTTGGGAAATTTTCAAGGAGTTGTATACTCACAGTGATGAAAGGATGGTGCTATTAAGTGAAACTGCCCCTGGGTTCTTTCGCTTCCTGCGAGATATGCTGGTAGATGATGCTATCATGATCATCACCAGGCTACTTGAAACGAAGAGAAGCAGAGATTCATTGAAAAGGCTGCTAATTCTCTCCCAAAATTACTGTCAAGAAAAGGTATATAAAGAATGGGAAAGTGGATTGGAAAGCATCGTACAGTCCGAGCATTACCTGAAGATTCTTGAGCATCGTAACAGACGCGTTGCACACAGAGCGTTAAAATACTCTGATCTCAACGAAGATCTTCCGATCATTACTCGAAAGGCAATCGAAAACACCCTGGAAGATATTGGAAAATGGTTCAATCAAATCTCTGGCTACCTTTTTAAAAACGAAAACGTATTTACAGCTTTCTACAAAGGAGACCCAGACACACTTGTTTACTTCCTCGATTTGGGTAGAAAATTGGACAAGTTATATATGGAGATAAAGAAAAATCAAACCTCTTAACTATAAATATTTAAAAGAAAAAGCTTATACCGATTCCAAGTGATTCCAGCACTGCGAAGGTACAGAGGGGGAAATGGCAGGGCATCGACACTGCAGTGGTTTATGCAAGAGGAGACCCGGTCTGGACACCGAATAACATCAGCCGCCCCATACCCATTGTCGTTACGAGGAGCGTACACTTGATTGCTGGCCCGGTATGAAGAATATCAAAACACCCTCGATGAACAGCAGCTTGAGCCGGTGCTGAAAGAAGCTGCCGGCGGACGCAGCTTCTACAACTTTTCCTTTTTCGATCTGCGCCGTCTCTCCCAGGATGCAGATAACCTGGTATGAACAGGTTTTTTGATGGAGTAACTGATCCGGGTTATTCAGGGTGGAAAGAAATGATGTGGAACTATCTTTAAATAGCGAGGTATTTGTATTATTCAGGGAAAAAACACCGGGAGTGAAATCGCTGTTACCCATCGTGCTTTGATGGCCCGGTTGTATGGATGGGGGTGCTTCCGAAATACTTAATCCACCTTTATCAGCCCCGAGCCAGCCGCCAGTTCGCCCATCTCCTGTGTGATTTTCTGCTGCCGGTCCAACTGAACCATCACCTCGAGTTCGTCAATCAGGCGGTCTACATTCTGGGTGGCTTCTTCCATCAGGAAGAAGCGTGTGGCGTTCTCTGCCGCAACAGACGCCAGCAAGAACTCATACATCTGGATCGTCAGGGTATGCTCCACCAGCCGCCCGAGCAGCTGCACAGGATCTGTCTCGATAATCGGCGGCGGCCAGGATTGAGACGAAGAAGAAACCTTTTCTGCACTCTGGTATCCACCCCGCGTCGACTGATGGACAGCCTGTTCATCAGCCTGGAAGACTCCGGCCGGGTCCGGTGGTATCAGACGCACACTTCTTGCTGCCAGCCTGCCGGTACGGCTGCCCTGGTTGTACACTACGATCACCTCATCCACAGCACCCTTTTCATAGGCGTCCAGGATCCGGTTTGTCAGGTCCAGAGCCATACTGAATGGAGGAAGGGCACCACCTGGAAAGGAAGTGCTCCACTCCGGTTTGAAACCGTCCCGGGAAACCAGGCGGATGAAACGGGAGCCGACAGCCCATATCCGCGCATTTTTTTTCTTCAGCGGCAGGTCTGCAGAAACCTTCTGCAGCATCCCTATAGCCGCCGGATTGAACTGCCCACACAAACCACGCTCACTGCCAAGAGCAAGAATGAGGACATTCGGGCCACCTGATACTTGCTTTTTTGCCTGAAATCGCCTGCCATCCGGCCAGGAAGAAAGCAGCGTGGTAGTCATCCATTGAATGCGGCGCCTGTAGTCCTGCACAGCAGCTCTTTTTACCCTTGCTTTCTGCCAGGTGCCGTGAGATACCGTACGCAGCGCGCTCAGGATGGGTTCGACTGCGTTGATATTTTCCAGACGGGATTCGGCCAGCAGAATGTCTTCCATCGATCAGTAGTTTTCCATTCTTTCCACATTCCACACAAACACAACAGCCCCGCCAAGTTCTGCAGTTACCGGGACGGGTTCCTGCGTTTCCTCTTCGGCCGACCCCTCCACAGTTGATTTGCTGCGGCAGTGCCGGCGAATAATAGCCAGCGCGTCCTCCACCTGATCGGGATTTACTACAAGAAAAATCGACTGCTGTGACTGTCGCAGCATTCCGCCCCTGCTCTCACCGTATGTAGTAGCAAAACCAGCATCAACCAGACTCATCAATACCTGATTGGCATGGTCACGAGGGATGATCGCCATGATCATTCTTTTCATACGTCCATGCTCCCTTCTGTGAACATTTCCACAAATTCATGTATGGCTTCAGAGAGCCGGAAATAGGTCTCGTCATTAATTTCCCGGCTGTGTTCGACAATTTCCAATAACTCGTCGTATCCATCCTTCAAGTAGGCAAATAATGCTGTTTCAAACGAAGAGATACTGTCAACCTCGATCTTCTCAAGGTGCCCTTCCCGGGCAGCCAGCAGAATGGTGATCTGTTCAACCAGAGAAAGCGGGGTATGCGGTGGCTGTGTGAGCATTTTTAGCAGCCGCTGACCCTGGTTGATCTGCTGCTGAGTGGCTTCGTCCACGTCTGTACCAAAACGTGCGAAGCGGGATACTTCCTCATATTGAGACAGCTGCAGGCGGAGTTCTGAGGCTACCCGTTTCATGGCCTGTGTCTGAGCTGCCCCTCCGACACGCGAGACTGAAAGTCCGATCTGCACAGCTGGTTTGACTCCCTGGTTGAACAGGTTTGTATCCAGCACAATCTGGCCATCCGTGATGGAAATCAGGTTGGTAGGGATGAAAGCAGACAGATTTCCACGCTGGATTTCCACAATGGGCAGTGCTGTCATGGAACCACCGCCATGTTCTTTATTCAACTTGCATGCTCGTTCAAGCAGACGGGAGTGCAGGTAGAAAATATCGCCCGGATAGGCTTCGCGGCCGGGAGGCCGCCGCAAGAGCAAGCTGAGTTCCCGGTAGGCATTGGCATGTTTGCTGAGGTCATCGTAGACCACAAGTGTATCGCGGCCCTGATCCAGCAGGTACTCTGCTATTGTGCAGCCGGCATACGGAGCCAGATAACGTAATGCCGGGGGATCATCCGGTGTCGACAGGACAACAGTTGTATGTTCCAGTGCCCCTTCCTCCCGCAGCCGGTTGATCACAGCCAGTGTGGAGGATTTTTTCTGACCGATTGCCACATAAATACAGGCAACATCCTTGCCCTTTTGATTGATGATGGTATCCAGCGCAAGAGTCGTTTTCCCGATCTGGCGATCCCCGACGATGAGTTCACGCTGGCCTCTGCCGATTGGCAGCAGCGCATCGATCACTTTCCAGCCTGTCTGCAGCGGTTCATGGATCGGTGTACGGGCGGTCACGCCCAGAGATTCACGCTCCAGAAACCGTAGATCCGAGGGCTCGATCGGCTTTCCGCCATCCAGTGGTTCTCCCAGGGGATTGACAACCCTGCCCAACAGGTTGGGCCCCACCGGAATGCGCAGCCGTTCGCCAGCAGCCCGCACCTGGTCACCTCCCCGTATACCCTCATCAGCCCCAAGCAGGATGACATCGATCCAGCGCCGGTTGAGGCTGAACACAAGGCCGGTGACACCGGTCGGAAAGATAACCAGTTCATCCGTATGTACACGCGGCAGTCCCGACAGGGAAGCCACCCCATCCCCCACGTTCCGCACAGTGCCAATATCCTCAAACTGAACCTGCGGTGAAAACAGGGCGCCGGCCTGCTGCAGTGCCTCTACGAATCCGGTAAGCGGGCTGACAACAAGATCCTGCAGCGGCTCCTGTAATCGGGTTTGGCCCAGGCCGTGCTCCTCCTCAAGAATCTGAGACAGACTCTGATCCACCTTCTCGCGGAATCGCAGAATCGAAGCGGCAGGCTGTGATAGTTGTTCCCGATCAGGCATAAGTCAGATTGTCCTTGAAGGTTTTCGCCGCTTCTTCCAGAATCTCATCCAGCTGGGAGGCAATTGAATTATTGATAATCGTATCCCCGACACGCACACGAATTCCCAGGATCAACTCCGGATTCGTCTTCAATTCGAGTTCGACATCCCGATCAATGAGTGCTGTCAGTGTGCGCATCAACTCCTGCTGGTGGCGGATATGAAGATCATGAGCAGCTTCCACAAATACCGTGGGGGAACGTTCATCAAGAGAACGACGGATTGCTTCAACCTGATCCATTTCCTTGCTTCCCAGCTGCCAGATGCGATCGTTCAACTGCTGGACAAGGTTATCATGCACCTCCGGCGGTGCCGCCTGGAAAATAACCTGCCCGCTGACTTTCTTAATGGCAGCCATCAGTTCATCCACGTGGTCTGACATCGCTTTCTGCTGCTGCTGCCGGACTTCAAGAGACGCCTCACGCAGAATCCGCTCGGCTTCTTTCCGGGCAGAGCTGATAATCACAGCACGCGTGTCTTCAAGCCTGTCCTGAGCCTCATTGACGATGATGGAAATCTGTTCATCAGCCTGCTTAAGGCGGGCTTCCAGTTCCATCCTGTATCGTTCCGCTTCGGCCAGTTCTTCCTGTGCTGCCTTCATCAACGCTGCTTTTTCCTCAGCACGCTCTCGCACGCTCCGGATAACAGGTTTGAAGAGAAAATGGTACAGCAGCACGCTTAAAACAACGAAGTTCAGAATTTCAAATACTATGGTCGGGATGTCTATACTCAGCATCCATACTCCTCTTTAGAAAAAGCGATCCAGCAGCGGGTTGGCAAACAGTAATATTAGAACCACAAGCAGCACATAAATTGCGGTGGATTCAAGCAGTGCCATTGCGATCAGCAGCGTGGTTCGAATATCACCGGCCGAATCGGGCTGGCGGGCAATGCTTTCAAGCGCCTTCTCCACAGCTTTTCCCTCCACGATCGCTGGAGTAATTGCTCCGACCACCATACCTACACCTGCGATAATGATCGTGATAATCGTAATCAACGTTCCGGGATCCATTTCTGCCATGAACCATTCCTCCTTCAAGGTTTACTGAACTAAGTCAGTTTTTTTGTTTTTTTTGTTTATCGGTAGAGCTGACTGACCTTCTGCGTTTTCATCCGTGTCTTCCGGTTCCTTCAGTCCTGTTGATATGTATACTGCAGCAAGCGCAGTAAAAATATAGGCCTGAAGGACTCCTGTAAAAATACTCAAACCTTCCAATGGTAATGGGACAAAGAGCGGTGCCAGCGCAAAAATGATTGCCACGATAATCTCTGCACTGAGTACATTTCCGAATAGACGAATACTTAACGAGATCGTCCGGCTGATCTGGCTGATAATTTCCAGCGGAAGAAGAAATATCGGGGAAGCCAAATGGCGCAGGTATGCACCAAATCCCATCAGACGAACCCCGAAATAATGCACAGAAAAGAATACAACCAGTGCAAGCGCAATCGGGGTGTTTATATCCTTGGTCGGTGACCCGATAAATGGCACCAGGCCGATAACATTGGCAAATGCAATAAATATCGCCAGTGAACCCAGCAGCGGAAGAAAATGGTCTGAAGGGCGGTTCATGATTTCGGATATTAAATCATCCAGAAAAGCGACCAGCATTTCCAACCCGGTCGGGCGACGGCGGCCGACCAGGATGGCAAGCGCCACAATAATAACCATCATGATCCAGGTGGACACCACGGTATCCCGTATCGGGATTCCAAAAACAGTAAATGCTACCTCCGGAAAGAATTCTTCCACCGGCTAGCTCCTTCCCACCCGAGATTCTTCCGTCGTAACTTCCCCGGTCCACAGCCTGTGCCGGAACAAGACAATCCAACGGGCTATCCATAGTGCAGCAAAAACCGCTATTCCTGCCTGGAGACTGCTGTAGAAGCCTGCCGCCATCACTGCTCCAGCCAGGAGCCAGCGCAGTAATGCCCCCCGCACAACAGATCTTTGCAGACGCGCATTTGCTCCGGGTTTAACTTTCCGCACGGTTTTACGTTGAGAGAAAGATATCCATAAACCTGCTGCAGCACCTGCAAGCATCCACATCACTATCATTTATTCGTGCTCTTCTTTCTCTTTTTTCCGCTGGTTATCCCTTGCACGATCCGCTTTTCGCAGCCGCTGGATAACCCTGCCAAGATTGTAATAAGCTGTCATAACACCCAGCATTAGAAGGCCCAGTGTGAAAATATGCCCGGTTCCAAGCCAGCGATCCAGCATGTTCCCCAGGAGTACACCCCCGAAGATCGGAATCGCAAGATCCCATCCGAGAGACATGGCGCGAAGTGCTTCACGCCACAGGACCTGCAGCTGTCTCGCCTCCCGTTTCTCAGAAGGCTCTGAGCCGCCGTTCGGGTCGGGATTATCAAGGCTTTCCATAACGCTCCAACAGCGACTCTGTAAGCCTTCTGCGCGATTCGGGCTGACCTGCAGATCCCTGCAAATTCGCAGGGTTCAACCAGCCGCTGGTGAATATGGTGACCAGATTTTTTTCAATCTGAACGAGACCGGGCTCTATCGCCATCTCCTCCTTATTCTCATCCTCTGTAAAGATTACTCTTCCCCGGGCAAGTTCGCCGATCAGCGGATGATGCCCCTGCCGCACACCGATGCTGCCGCCATCTGAAACAGGCAGCCGGATATGCGTGATATTATCACGGTCCAGCAGCACTTGCTCCGCAGTCTGGATCAGCAGCCGCATCAGACTACCCCCTGCTCGTCCTGCTGTGCCGGCTGTACTTTCTCCAGCTGGCGCTGTTCCTCAACATGCACTTTTTTCAACACCTGGTCAATGGTCCCGGTCATGTAGAAAGCCTGCTCCGGCAGGTCGTCATGTTTCCCCTCCAGTATTTCGCTGAAACCACGCAGGGTTTCCTCGAGGGAGACATATTCTCCCTTCATACCGGTAAAGGGTTCGGATACAAAAAACGGCTGCGTGAGGAAACGCTGAATTCGTCGCGCCCGCAGGACCACTTTACGGTCCTCTTCACTCAGCTCTTCCATACCCAGAATAGCGATCACATCCTGCAGGTCCTGATAACGAGCCAGGAGGGAACGAACCTGTCCGGCAATCCTGTAATGCTCCTCGCCAACCGCCTGTGGTGTGAGCAGTGCGCTGCCGGATTGCAGCGGATCGATTGAAGGGTACAGTCCCTGGCTGGCAAGGCGCCGTGAGAGTACTGTAGACGAATCCAGATGGGAAAAGGCTGCCACAATCGCCGGGTCGGTCAGGTCATCGGCCGGTACATATACTGCCTGGACTGAAGTGATGCTGCCGCGGCTGGTGGTGGTGATACGCTCCTGCAGTGCTCCCATCTCGCTGTCGAGTGTCGGCTGGTAGCCTACAGCACTGGGCAGCCGCCCGAGCAGTGCAGATACTTCCTGCCCGGCCTGAATGTAGCGGAAGATATTATCGATGAAGAGCAGCACCGGCCGTCGTTCATAGTCCCGAAAGTATTCCGCCATGGTCAGTGCAGTGAGTGGGACGCGCAAACGTGCTCCCGGCGGCTCATTCATCTGACCGAAAACGAGGATCGTATTATCGATCACGCCTGAATCCCGCATTGAAAGCCAGAGCTCATTCCCCTCGCGGATCCGTTCGCCCACACCGGCAAAGAGTGCTATCCCGGAGTGTTTCTGGATTGTATGGCGCATCAGCTCGATCATCAGCACCGTTTTCCCCACACCAGCACCGCCGAACAGGCCGATCTTTCCGCCGCGCGGATATGGTGTCAGCAAATCGATCGCCTTGATACCTGTGATATAGGGTTCATTGACCACGCGCTGCTGCGGAAGCGGCGGTGAGGCAGCGTGTATGGGATGGTTGAACTCGGCTTCAACGGAGCCATTTCCATCGATCGGTTCACCAAGGACATTAAAAATCCGACCCAGCGTCTGGCGCCCTACGGGGACCATGATCGGCTTGCCTGTGTCTGTTACGTGCAGCCCGCGTCTGAGCCCTTCCGTGCTGCCCATCGCAATCGTTCGCACTGTGTTGGCATCCAGATGTTCCTGGACTTCCAGTACAAGCGGCCTGGAAAGCTCCTGTTCGATTCTCAAGGCGTTATTGATGCTGGGGAGATAGCCGTGGGGGAAATTCACATCCACGACCACACCCATCACTCTAACGACCGTTCCCCTCTTCTTTTCAGTGTCCACTCGTTATCATGTCTCCGGTTCAGGTTGACGGGTAAACAAAATCCAGGCTCCCTCAGTACATTAGTGACCTCGGGGTTGTTTCAGGCTGGGAAGTATATTTCCGCCCGGGGTAGAAATGGTTGGGCCTGGATGAAGTTAAATCTGTTCTTCAAACTGCCATTTCGTTCTCTATTCAGAACGCCACAGTATGATTATATCAGGATTATATTTTCGGGAAAAAGTGACCCCCCTCATACCGCGCCCCCCCTGACCAGGTTTAAAGCGGATCCATTTGGAGAATCCAGCAGGAGAGTTCCCCTGAAGAAGGAACTGTCGCTGCTTCCCTTCAGAGACAACCACCACTTCAATTCCTGTATGGATCGGACACCTTATACCACTTGTCCGGTCTATACAAGAGGCGCAGGGGTGGGTCAGTCCCGTGAAAGGCTGCGTCCTGTTCCGGTAAAAAGGACTGGCTCCGATAACCACAGCCAGTCCTTGGTATTGTCTGAATTCAAGGAATGCTTATAGCTGGAACTCCATCGGTTCTGGTTTGTTATCCAGAATCGCTTCAATCTTCTCCATCACATCATCTGTCAGCAGCGCCGCTGTTTCAGAAGCCTGCAGGGTATCCTCAAGCTGAGAAACCTTCGATGCTCCCAGTATTACCGTGCTAACATTGGGGTTTTTCAAAGTCCAGGCGACTGCCAGTTGAGCCGTAGTAATACCCAGATTCTCTGCAATGGGTGAAAGTTGCGTTACTTTCGTTATACGTTCCCTGCCCTCAGGGCTTTCAACCAGCTTCCTCAGCCACTCATAACCAGGAAGTCTCATACGTGAATTATCCGGAATACCTTCAGCATACTTCCCGGTAAGGACACCGGAAGCCAGCGGAGACCAGATTGTGGTTCCAAGACCGATCTGACTGTACAGGCGGGCATATTCCACTTCAAACCGGTAGCGGTGGAACATGTTGTACTGAGGCTGCTCCATCGTCGGAGGGATCAAATGGTGCTGGCGGGCTGCAGCGTATGCTTCCATCAACTGCTGAGCTGACCATTCTGAGGTGCCCCAATACAGGATTTTTCCCTGCCGGATCAGATCATTCATGGTATACACCGTTTCTTCAATCGGTGTCTCCGGATCAGGGCGATGGCAGAAGTATAGATCGAGGTAATCCACCCCCAGACGATCCATAGCCTGGTGGCAGGCTTCAACAACATGCTTTCGGCTCAGACCGCGCTGTGTCGGCAGCGGATTCTCGACAGAGCCGAACATAACTTTACTCGAAACGATATAACTGTCTCGTTCCCAGCCGAGTTTTTTCAGCGCCTTCCCCATCACTACCTCAGACTGCCCATGCGAATATACTTCTGCATTGTCAAAAAAGTTTACACCTGCTTCATAGGCTCTGGTCATCAGAGACACAGCAAGATCGATATCCACCTGCTTGCCGAAGGTAACCCATGATCCAAAAGAGAGTTCGCTGACTTTCAAACCTGAACTTCCGAGATTTCTGTATTTCATTCTCCACTCCTTAAATAGTAAAACCGATTCCAGGTACAGTGATCGGCCTGAATCCGGATACATTCAGAAAATCCAACCGGTTCGCTGTTTAAACTAATTGTAATTGTTATGCTTCCGGTATTCAAATGACTGGTCCCCGGCAACCATGCCCGCTAAAAAAAAGCTGAGCGTTTATCCCACTACATTGCGGAAGCAAAACGAGAGAATTGTGCCGTTCATAAAGGGGGATATTCATCGTATCAGAATAATGTTGATATGCTGCGATATATGCGAAATCGATAATTGAACCGGCGATTTTTCGAACGCTATCCCTCGTTCTTCACTCGTCGAAGTGTCACTGTAAACGCGGTGCCCTCCCCTTCCTTGCTCTGGACACGAATCCGGCCATCCACATTTTCAATCAGCCGTTTAACAATGGACAGCCCCAGGCCGGTTCCCTGGATGCCAGCACTACGTGCATTTGAAGCACGGTAGAAATCCTTCCAGAGGTTGGCCAGGTCATTCTCCGGTATCCCAATGCCCGTATCGGAGACTCTGATACTCACACTGCTTTGGTCAGCAGAGCTCTCCAGCCGAACGGAACCTCCTTCATGAGTGTATTTCACCGCATTGCCGACCAGATTGGTAAATATCGTCTTGAGTGTGTCTTCACCGGCCCAGACCATCCACTCCGGTTCGATTCCATCCAACTCCAGGAAAATGCCTTTCTCGGAAGCCAGCGGCCTGAAATCCTCAAGAACCAGCCGCAGAACCGGTAAAAGCGCAGTCGGCTCAGGCTGAATCTGGAAATGAGAGCTGCTCGAAGCCAGAGTCAGCAGATCGTTGATCAGCTCCTGCAGGAAGTCAAGCCTGCGGCTGACTCGCTGCAGAATCGATTGCTGCTTTTCACCGATCGGTCCGGCAAGGCCTGCATCCAGGATACGGACAAGGCTCTGAGCTCCTGCAACGGGAGCACGCAGTTCATGGGTTACCGTACGGATGAAAGTATTCCGTGCCTGCTCCTCCTCCTGTAAGGAAGCGTGAGCCATGGCATTTTCAATCGCAATCCCGCCCTGTGCTGCAATCGCCTGCACGTAATCCACTTCTTCCTCGCCAAAACGTGCTTCCTGATGGGAATAGACACGCAGCACACCAAGAACTCCCTTGCGCCCGGAGATAGGGGCTACAAGAACACTCTTGATACCTTCCGCCAGCACCTGGTCCCGGTATTGAAAACGATTGTCGCTGGCAGCATTATGGATAAGCGCTGTCCGGCCTCCCAATGCTTCCCGGTCGATCAGGGATCTTGAGACCTGCACAGGTCCTTTGGATCGATACGAATCACTCAAACCGGTGGCTGCCTCCATCCTGAGGTTCTCGCCGGTTGCATCCAACAGTCGAATTGAAGCCGATCTTACACTGAGAGCCTGAGCGGCACTTACCACAAGATGCTCAAGTACCTCGGAAAGTTTGAGTGTGGAAGAGACAGTCTGAGAGGTTATCAGCAGGCCTTCCAGCTGTCTTTCATGAATACGCAGACGTTTCATGATCGCAGAGGCCAGCATCACCATCACCCCTGCTGCTGTGGAGAAAAAAACGATCTGCCCCAGAACGTATATAGGATTCTGGTGGATGTTACCTGCCAGTGCGGGCATTATTGTGTAATGCGCCCATATCCCCCAACCTTCCAGCGCTGCTATTATAACTACCACACCTATAACAAGGCCAAGGTAAAGCAGTGGAGAGGAATCGGGCAGGAGAATGGTAATTACAAGCAGATGGATTAAAAAGATTGGAATCGCCGGGCTTGTGATACCGCCGGTGAAGTGCAGAAAGAAAGCCATGGACACCCAATCCAGCAGGACCTGCAGGATGATCAGACGTTGAATCTGATCGATTTTCGTCTCACAGTCTTCAGTTCTACAGCTGATCACATAGAAAAAAATGTTGTAGATGAGAATAATCGAACCCAGCAGAAGAAGAGGTGTGAGCGGGAGAGGCAGATTAAAAAATCTCGACAGAACAAGGGTTCCGGCAAGAATCAAGCCCCCAATTCCCCAGCGCACCTGAATAAGACGCCGGTTCGTCACTCCCACATTAATCGCCCGGTACTGCAGACCAGACCGCGGCTTCCATTCCATTACAGGGTCCTCCAGCTGTTGAGAGGGCTTATACGGAGCGCTCGAGAAGAGCCGTGACTTTCTTTAACAGCATGTCCGGAACCACCGGTTTTTCAAGGAAATCATCTACCGGGAGAAATTCGTCATCAGGTGTGAATCGAAGTGGTGTGGTCTCATGAATAGCACTGAACATCAGAATCGGGATTCTCTTCAGGGAATCCTCCGCATCAGGCCCGCGCAGCTTCAGTGCCAACTGGAATCCGGCGGTTGCTGTGTCCATCATGACATCCAGGATAATCAGATCAGGATTCTGCGTTTTTGCAACCTCATAACCCTCTTCCCCATTCGAAGCCGAAATAAATGTATGTCCGGCATTTTCCAGGACCATCTGTACAGCCAGGATAAAATCAGGATCATCATCGATCATCAGAATGGTAGCCATGTGTTCTTCCTTTATGTGTCAATAGATAATTGAAGGTCCAGCGTATGCAATACTGCTTCACAGAGTTCCGGCAAGGCCTGCAACAGCCGTGAAGAGATCCTCATGCCGTACTGAATTGTTTCAGGTTGTATTCCGAAAACGATCACTCGTGGTGGGAGATTCCCCAGTGCGCGGCCGAGTACAAGCGCTTCATTCAGCCCGGCAGCATGGACGGCCCCGATGGATCGCAAGCTGTTCTCGTCCAGTTGCATATCCTCCAGCCCGAACCTGCGCCACTGCCCTGGCGGCAAACCCATATCCGCCGCATCGATCAGGATCAGGTTTTCATACCCTTCCCACAGCAGCGCGCAGTCCAGCCCGGCTGTCCCGCCATCGAGAAGATCAACATCTGCAGCCGTCGGGAGCCGTTCTTTCAACATTGAAAGAACAGCCGTGCTGATCCCATCATCCTCCCGAAGGGGATTGCCAAGTGCCAGGATCAACGTTTTCCGGCTGGTTCGCATTTTGTTTCCCTCTCACACAAACGAAACGTTCAGCATATGCGTGGAGCAGGAAATACACGGATCATAAGCCCGCACCAGCATCTCCAGTGCATGGGTTACACCCTCTTCGCCCTTGTAGAGAATTTGTGGAACCAGATCGCGCATATCTTCTTCAATATTGCCCAGATTCTGTCCGGTGGGGATAATACAGTTGGCTCCGGTGATTAACCCATCTTCGATCACATAATTATGGAACAGAGTACCCCGGGGAACATCACAGGCCCCTACACCTTCTCCAGAAAGCCGAGATGGCTGGACAGGCTCTTCCCATCTCAGCCCGTGTTCGAGCAGTGTATCAATCAGGATAACAGAATCTTCCACGCTGTGGCAGATTTCAACCACCTGTGCAGCGCTGTTCATGTAGGGATTAGTATTCTTCGGCGTCAAGCCAAGCGCTTCAGCCGCTTTCCGGGCTTTTGGATGCAGCTGATCATAGTTGACATTAACACGTGCCAATGCGCCAACCATGTAAGAGTCTCGCTGATTCCGGGCACGTTTAGCGGTTGAATGAGGCACCATATATTCGTTGGTGACCTCACGGTACTGTTCCAGCGGCCATGTGCCGCCGTCTGTGCTGGCAATCTGGCCGTCAATGAAGCAGTATTCATCTTCCTTCCGCAGGGCGATATATTCTGTATCGCGGGTAAAATCAGGAATTTCAAAACTGCCGAATAACTCCACAGTTGATTCCACATCTGCCCGGGCAGCAACGAGCCGTTCGCGCAGCCGCAGCAGATCCTGCTCAGATGGGGTATGTGAAAAACCACCAACTTCCATCGCTACCGGGTGTGTATGACGGCCGCACACAGCTGCACACAGATCACCTGAAAGTTTTTTCATCCGGAGTGCACGCAGCACCACATCCGGAGCGGTTTTCGCCAGGGGGATCACACTACCGGCGTTGAGAAAGTCGGGGGCCACCAGCATGTACACATGCAGGATATGGCTGTCGAGAATTTCGCCATGGAAGTTCAGCCTTCTCAGCAGTACAGTTTGCTCACTGGGTTGTATGCCCAGTGCGTTTTCCGTTGCCCGCAGAGAAGCCGTGGCATGACCGACCGCGCAGATCCCGCAAATTCGCGAGGTAATGTGCGAGGCTTCCCCATAGGGTCGGCCGCGCAGCATAGCTTCAAAGAAGCGCGGTGTCTCAACAATCTGAAGCTCACACTTTTTCAGTTCACCGTTCTCGATATCCACCACAATATTACCGTGCCCCTCCACACGGGTAATATGATGCACATTTACATTCACATTTCGACTATATCCCTGCATCGTCAACCACCTCATGATCCATCATCTGGTAGGTTAAAAATAGAGTCATCATCGCGCTTGTTTCTTCCATGCTCAAGCCGTGTTCCTTCAACACTTCCTTCAGGGATGGAATATTCGGCTGTGGGATCAGCCCGCGGCAGCCCTCACAGGCACTGCCAAAACTCGGACAGATGGCGTCACATCCGGCACGCGTGATCGGCCCCAGGCACGTTTTCCCACGCAGAAACAGACAGACATTCTCTTTCAGTTTACATTCCACACAAACAGGATATTCCGGCAGCTGCGGCGTACGCCCCTGCAGCAGCTGACGTACCACACGGATAAACTCATCACGGTCTATCGGGCAGCCGGGAATAGCAAAATCCACATCGACAACAGCTGAAATCGGCCGCGCCGGATAGGTTTCATACCATTCCGCCTTGTCCTGATAAACATATTTGCGAACATCTGAGAGTTCCTGGCTGTTACGGATCGCATTCACTCCACCAAGATGTGCACACGCACCCAGCGCAACAACGAGGTCCGCTTGTTCACGAATCGCTATTAAACGTGCTTCATCACTTGCCCGTGAGCAGGAGCCTTCCACAAATGCGATTGCATAATCCTGCCCCTTTTCACTCATTGCCTCACGGAACTGGACTATTTCAACAACTTCCAGCAGTTCAGGATGATTCTGCAGGGAATCGATCACCGTTAGCTGACAACCCTCACAGCTTGTAAAATCAAAAAAGGCGATTTTTGGTCTGGCGGACATTAGAGTGCCTCCTGCAAGAACTTTATCTCCGAATATGTGAAGGAAGGTCCGTCCTGACATGCATATACGTTATTGATCTGGCAGTGGCCGCATTTCCCCACCCCACATTTCATCCTGCGCTCAAGACTGAGCCAGATGTTGCCATCAGAGATACCTTTGCTGAGAAGCTCCATAAGGACATAACGGTACATGACCGGCGGGCCAATCGTGACCGCAATCGTGTTGCGGGCATGGACGGTGATACCAGGGAACAGAGTGGTGATCACACCGGTCTGACCTTCCCAGCCTTCTTCAGGTTTATCGACAGTGAGGTAAAGCTCCACATCCTTCCGCTCATCCAATTCTTTCAACTCATCCTTGAAGAGCAACTCCGAAGGAGTACGGGCACCATACAGAATCATGATGCGCCCGAAATTATGACGCTCATCCAGAATTTCCCATATCAGGGAACGCATCGGCGCAAGTCCCAGCCCACCGGGTGCAAGCAGCATATCCTTACCACGGAACTTGTCGATCGGGAAACCGCGGCCGAATGGACCACGGACACCAAGCTGATCTCCTGGTTTGAGATTATGGATGACGGAGGTAAGATCTCCGGCACGCCGGATACACAGTTCGAATGTATCATTGGTTCGACTCGGAGAGGAACTGATACTGATCGGCGCCTCACCAACCCCCAGCACTGAAACGATTACAAACTGGCCGGGATTGTGGTTAAGCTGCATTCCACCAGGTAGTTGAATTGTGAATAACTTTTCAAACTCGGTCAGCTCACATACTTCTGTAATCGTTGCCATGACCGGTGCATAGATGGAGGATTCTGCAATCGTTGCTGCAAGTTCCGTTGTCATGAAGTAGCCTCCTTGATTCCAGCAGTTTTGGCAGCCTGATGTTGTCTTCGATAGAGTTCGTTGTATGTATCAACCGGTGTAATATTCACCAGGCACTGCTGAGCGCAGCGTCCACAGCCAACACACCCCATCAGGTTATGAGTCTCCATCTGATATTTCCCTTTGCGGAAAAATCTATGGCGCTGGCGGTCACCCTGCTGCCGGCGGAAATTATGGCCTCCTGCAACGCTGGCAAATTCTTCAAGCTGACAGGAATCCGCCCGGCGGTAGCGCTTTCCGGCCTTCAACTTGAGATCAACCTCATCCGACACATCGAAACAATAGCAGGTTGGGCATACAGTGGTGCATGTACCGCAAGCCAGGCATCGATTTCCCAGTTCTTCCCACAGCGGACTCTCGTAGCTGGTTTCAAGCAGGCCGGGAAGTTCGTTGACATCAAATTCCAGCCGCATCGGGAATTTCGGCCACTTTTCACTCATCACCTGGTTCACCAGGCGGTAATCTTCCTCGCTTGCTTCATGTACACCGCCAAACCCTTCCAGCAGCATAGCACCTTTTAAAGTACCAATATCCACGGCATAGGAATCCCCAAGATCTGTGAGATGAATATCGTAGCCATCCGTTACGGTGAACGTCCCCATGTCCTTACAGAAGGAATCCGGCATGCACGGCTTCAGGCATTCAATGCTTACCAGAAAGGTGTCCTCACGCCGTTCATAATAATGCTGGTCGTTGTAATCCTGCACAAACACCCGGTCCAACAGCTGGATGGCATGCAGATCACATGTGTGCATGCCAAAAATCACTGTTTTCGGATGCCCTCGCACAATCTGGACTTTTCCACCCTCACTCACATCAAAGTGGAACAGGTCTTCTTCCATCGGTAGAAGATATTTTTTCGGTGGGATAACGCTGGTTGCGTAGTCAATGTCCATATCTTCCCAGGTTGTTATCTCTCCAAATACATGCTGTCCATGCCGCGGGCAAGGTCCCACAACCCGATACTGCTGGATGAGGAAAGCCACCCAATCGGAGATGCGCTCTTTTGGTAATATCTTAAAGCCCATGCTGTTTCTCTCCATTGAGAATGATTATCGTATCCGATATCTATTCCTACTACTTTAGTGAAAATTGGCACAAACACAATGTGATGATCATCGCACACACAGGTGATACTTCTCACTATTCCATCATACAATACCAATAATGTCTGTGCCATCATCATAATGTAACATTTATTAACCCACGCCTGTTCGTTTTTTGGAATAGAAGTTTTAGTTCATACTGTCCACCAGAGGAAAAACGGGACGGAAAAGTAAAACCAGCTGAAGAGGAGAAACCCTGGAATCACACTTCCAGCAGCCTGAACGACGGGTGCCAATCGCTAATACTCCCCGATCCGTTTTTACGTATCCTTTCTCGACAGCCCCTGGCGTTGAAGATACTATAAATTGACTCGGCTTCAACATGAAGACCATCTGGCCCAGCCGCATTTTTCGAATATCTGCCACCTGAACAGGAGTACCCTGCAGATTCGTTATACCACCACTGAGCCACCGGTTACGAAGGAGTATAGGTTTTTTCAAAAACCTGTGTTTGGGTATGCAAATATTGCGGAAAATCCTGTCCGTCCTCCGAGACAATATCTGGTTCTTCCTGGCTTTCCTGTTGATTCAGACGGCAACTTTTTTCCTGATCTCCATGCAGTTCAGACAGCAGATTGAGATCTATAAGGAAACAAAATTCCAGCAATTGGAACTCGCAATAAACGCTGTGGATCATACTTACACAGAACTAAGCCAGATAATGTACGATACATTTCTCAGCCAGCAAAAAGTCCTGGAGATTTTAGCCGAAGCAAATCAGGCAGATGAAGCTGGCCGGACGATACTCCGGGAGGCCCTCTTTCAGCAGCTTGATCAGACATATGCGTATCTCGAAAACCGGAACTTCCGCCAGCTTCAATTTTTCCTTCCAGATAACACAAGCTTCCTCCGCTTTCACAGCCCTGAAAATTTCGGGGATGACCTGACGGATATTCGATACTCTGTTAACCTGACCAACACCACCCTGCAGCCAACCATAGGTTTTGAAAAAGGTCCAATATATGATGGATTCCGGTATGTTTTTCCCCTGATCTATCAGGAAGAACATGTGGGCAGCGTGGAAACCGGCGTCTCCTTTACAGCGTTTGAGCATGAGCTGGAAACGATTTTCCCTTTTGAATTTGACTTTCTGATTCGCTCTGATCTGATCGAAGCAGAAACATTCGAAGAAGAACAACTCCGTTACATGCCATCTGACCTCAGCGATCAGTACTTCTATGATATCGAAGTTCATACGTCCGATGATCATGGAACACAAAAATTAGAAATCAACGACGATATAATAACGGGGATTAATGCCTATCTGGCCCCCCGTATTAAGGATCAACTGAACAGAAAAACCCGCATTATGGAGAATGTAACCATCTCCGATGAGACATACCTGGTTGCGCTTCTCCCGGTTCAGAATGTTAAAGGGGAGCATGTAGCCTATATCATTGCTTACACCATTGATCCTGTCTATAACAGGATACCTGGAACTATAAGGCGCATCCAACTCGGTGCTTTTACATTACTGACTGGATTATTCATCACCATCCTGCTGCTTCGCCAGGCAAGCACGTACATGCGGAGGAACCGCGATCAGCTCCAGGCAATCATGGATCATATGGGAGCAGGTGTAATCGTTTTTAATTCAGACACAACCATACAATATATAAACCCTTACGCCCAGCAGATCATGCAGAAGGATATTCCGACTGGGGGAAACCCTTTCCTCTTCGATGTCTTTCATTATGAGTTCGAAGGAAAACAAGCGTCACCGGAGACCTGCCAATTCTGTTCTTCAATCAGAGCAGGGGAATCCTTCTTTTCCTCGGAAGAATTTATGCTCATTGTAGAGAATCAAAAAATTCCTATTGAGATCAGCTGCACCCCTATCTTTCATGGAAAAGAAATCAGCAGTGGTGTGTTGATTTTTCGGGATATCGGCAGCCGGAAACAACAGGAAAAAGCGATGGCGAACAGCGAAGCCCGTTTCCGCAGCCTGGCAGAACACTCTCCTGATATGGTGTATATCAAGAATATTCCACTTGACGAAACTGTTTACATAAACAGGCCGGATCTTTTTGGTTATTCTATTGTTGAACTAGATTCCCCGGGCTTTTACAGTCAAATTCTTAACCCGGAGGATTATGAAAAGGTCGTAGAAAACTGGAATCTGATTCGCAGCGGTGTGAATCCTGATCCGATTGAGTTTCGCTGGAAAACCAAGGACGGCCGCTGGGAATGGGTACAGAGAAGAGCCAGTATCCTGAGTAGAGACCCCTCTGGTGGAGCGGAACTGATCCTTGAAACACTTACAATCATTACAGCCAGGAAGGAGATGGAACAATCGCTGCTTGAAGCGAAACTGGCTGCAGAAGCTGCTGCAGTAACAAAATCCGAGTTCCTGGCCAATATGAGCCATGAAATTCGCACTCCACTGAATGCTGTGATCGGGATCTCCGAGCTTCTCCTCGATACACCTCTCAATGAAGAACAACTCGATCTGACCACAACCCTGAATAGCAGCGGCACGATTCTGCTAGAGACCATCAATGATATCCTTGATATCTCCAAAATCGAGGCCGGAAAGATGGAGCTCACCTATCAGACCTTTGATCTTCATACAATGGTGTCTGAAACAGTCAACCTGTTTGCCCACAAAGCAAGAGAGAAGCAACTCCAGTTATACTACGCGATAGAACAGAATGTTCCTGCCCGGATACTGGGTGATCCATCCCGTCTTCGGCAAATTCTGGTTAATTTATTGGGAAACGCAATCAAGTTCACGGAAGCCGGTGAAATTGTTGTGCACATCCAGGTTCCTGAACAGAAAACCGGCACACCTATCATCTCGTTCAGTGTAAGTGACAACGGAATCGGTATATCAGAGGATGATAAGGAGTTGCTTTTCCAATCCTTCTCACAGGTCGACACCTCAATCACCCGCAGGTTTGGAGGAACCGGCCTCGGGCTGGCTATCTGCAAGTATCTTGTAACAATGATGCACGGGGAAATTTCTGTGGTCAGCAACCTGGGAAATGGCTCCACCTTTACTTTCTGGATCCCGCTTGTATTCGATGAAGCACAGAGCCCTGATGATTCACCGATGCCTCTTTCTGGCCAGGCTGTGCTAATTCTCTCACCAGATGATTCACGCCGAAAACACCTTGCCATGCAGCTCCATTCCTGGTCCATGGAACCACGGGAAGCAGTCACGATAAAGCAGGCACTAACCATCGCTCCAGATGTAACAATCATCCTGCTTGATAGTGAAACTCCCGGCGCAGATACTTTAGTTGCCAGACTGGAAGATCAACTTTCCTCCTCCAGTAAACCCGCCGTTATTACCATCCTCCCCGCCCCACAGAACGGAAACCGGATTGAACTGCTGCAGCCGGCAAACCTCACTGCTCCTATCATTCCCTCCCACCTTTACAATATGATCCTCGAAGTACTTAACATAAACATGCCCGATACTGCAGTTGATCCGGCTCTGAAATCTTTCGACAGGAACTTCTCACATAAACATCCTTTGCGGATTCTACTCGTTGAAGATAACAGAATTAACCAGAGAATTGCTGAGGGAATGCTCAACAGACTGGGATACTCGATTTCGATTGCGTCCGACGGACTGGAAGCACTCGATTACGTGAACAGGCAGGTATTTGATGTTATCCTTATGGATATCCAGATGCCTGAAATGGGAGGAGTCGAAGCAACTGAAATTATTCGAAAGCGGCTGCCACCCGACCAGCAGCCTCAAATCATTGCAATGACAGCACACGCTCTCGCTGGAGATCGTGAGCATTACCTCTCTCAAGGACTTGATGGCTACCTGAGCAAACCTGTTCGTTCCATTGAATTAATGCAGGTATTGGAAGGTATTAACAGCGAATCTGCCGAAACGGCCATTTCAGAATCAAAAGGAGAAGCCGTAAAGATGAATATGGATAACGCAACCTCACAATTCAGTGGTTATAAGGCTCTCGATAAGAAACTCATCCTGGCTTATATGGAGGCTATCGACCCGGATTCCCCGGACATCATCCTTGAGATTATGACCCTGCTGGAAAATGATCTTCCCGGGCATATCGTCGCAATAGCAGAAGGGATTCGGGATGGCAATCTGGATATGCTGAAAAGAACTGCTCATACAATTAAGGGTGAGGTCTCACACTTTGGTGCTAGTGACCTGATGAGTATCTGCAATCAGATTGAACAGCTGGCAACCCGGGAACAACTGAATCAGATTCCTCCAGCCTTTGAAATATTGAAAGCTGAGGCAGAGACTCTGCTTTCTGATCTTAAAACGTATCGCGCAGAACTCATCGAAGAATTCCATTTATCATAGACCGGCACCCCTTCTCCAGCTTTAACCCTGAGACATGTTTGGCAAATCAGTCTTTCCAATCCTGGCTGAAGTTCCGCTGGATCCTCACACCCGCACGCTTGTGGCAGGAATATTGCACGATTAACTGAATCAAACGAATAAAGA
>JAFGNH010000062.1 GCA_016927115.1 Anaerolineales bacterium
ATAACATGGATCTGAAAAAGGACCCCATTCTAACGTGGGATTATAGCATAACCATCTTGAGGGTATATTGCACTCAGCGAAATTGGCTCTGTAAACAAGTCTTTTTCAGGGCGAACGAATTTCCCGGAAAGAACCTGACTGGATCAAGTTTGCAACATCTGCGATATGATCAGACCATGGGGCATCACTTTCGAATACCGGGACCTTTGAGCGAACCATTTCATAAAGCCTTTGTGCATACTTCCCAGGTTTTTGTGATGTATCCTGTATTCTCCGGATATCAAGGGCAGCGCAAGCTGTGATCATCTCAATAGCGATTACACTGGTCAGATTATTAAGGATGGCCATTAGATTCCTGGCAGCATTCATTGCGTTGGAATTATGGTCTTCCTGGCCACCCGAAGTGGGAAGGGATCGGATGCTGTCTGGCGTGGCAAGTGTCTGATTCTCAAGGACAAGGGAGGCGGCAGTATATTGCAGCAGCATCAGTCCGGATTGAAGGCCGGATTTTGATCGGTCAGGAATAAGCATGGCAGGCAATCCCGTCTGTTCCTCGTAGGAGAGAAGCCGGAAGATCCTGCGTTCAGCTATGGAACCCACTTCACAGAATGCGGTCTTAAGATAATCTGCACCCAGGCCAACCGGCTGACCATGAAAATTACCACCGGAAACAGCCTCCATTTGAAAAATCAGAGGATTATCTGTGGCCGCATTAATTTCACGAAGTGTCATCTGGTGGACGAAAGATAATATTTCATAGACCGGCCCTATTACCTGGGGAATACAACGCAGACTGTAGGCATCCTGTACTCGATCCGAACTGTCGACCAATGTGCTTCCGGACAGGTGTTGTTTCAGGTTCCTGGCAACGTGGATCTGCCCGGGATGCTGACGAGCTCGATGGATACGATCATCCAGGGCCGAGGAGATTCCTTGCAAAGCTTCAAAGCTTAGTACGGCAGATTTTTCAGCTGCATCAAAAATAATGTAAGCATCAGCAATTGAAAGTGCGAGCATGGCGGATGAAAACGTGGCTCCATTAATTAAAGCCAGACCCTCTTTCGGGCCCAGCAAGACAGGTGCGATACCAGCTGCGCCCAGTGCTTCCGAGCCGGATAAAAGTTTCCCGTTAAACCAGACCTTCCCGGAAAATTCATTCCCTTGGCTATCAGGGTGGGCAGAAATATGAAGTGCCAGGTGGGCCAGAGGGGCAAGGTCACCAGAACTTCCCAGGGATCCTCTTGACGGGATTATTGGCGTGACTCTTTTGTTCAGTAAAGAAAGCAGTGTGTCTATTAGAACGGGACGTACGCCTGAAAATCCTTTTGCAAGCGTGTTTGCCCTTACCAGAAGCCCGGCACGAACAATATCCTCCTGCAGGGGCTCACCAACACCTACGGAATGGCTCAGTACAAGATTTCGGGAAAGATTAAATAATTGTTCCTGATCAATTTTTTTGGAAGCCAGCAAACCAAAGCCGGTATTAACACCATAAATTGGAGTATTTTGGTATGCCAGTTGTTCCAAATTGGCAGCACATTGAGATACGGCTTTCCTGGCAGATTTATCGAGAAAGCATGGCCGATAGCGGCGAGCAACTGAAACTAGCCGGCCAATATCAAGAGTATCGCCATCAATAACAACAGATTTGGAAGTATCAGGGCTCGTCGATAAGAAGCTGTCTGTGGGCAAAAGTGCCATTATGATCTCCTCTGAAATGAATTAGTATGATTTTGCCTGTAATTTCAAGCTATGACCGTGGTATCCTTGAAACGCTCAAGATACGATCGGCTTATCGCACTGGAGACGGAAAAATTTGATTTTTGCACCAATAATTTTTCTAATAATACAAGTTGGTATTACCAGGGCTGCAGGTTTTCATTTTGGCAGGCTGACCTGGAGCCTTTCAGTTCTGTTTGCTTTTCTTTCGGTTATCGGAATTGTGTTCCTGGTACCTTTTCTTCCAATGCAAGTTACCGTGTATGCATGGAAACCAGTAGAATTCTTCAACGTATCTCTGGAATATGAATTGCAGCAGGCACAGTGGAAAATCTTGCTTGCAATACTCGCGCTCTATTTCAGTGCTATTGTATACCATCCAGGCCAAAGACACATAAAAAGAATATTCAGAGCCGATCGTTATGCTCTTACTGTTATTCCAGCGGTACTTGCTGTAATATCCGCTGATATTTTCAGCGCCTCAGTAGCAGTCCTCCTGTTTGACATTATTCTATTTATATTCTCCGGAAGTGAACGGAATCCAGTCTATGTTAAACAAGAAATTTTCTCCAGAAGCTTGAGCATCTTATTACTGTTGGGATCAGCAGTTTTATCAAGGGTTCCGTTGTTACGAACCGGCCAACCCAACGGCACAGAAAGCATCGGAACATGGCTTTTGCTGGCAGCCGTTACAGTACGTCTGGCCTTTCAGAAATTTACAGAAGAAAAAAGTGAAAAGGGTTATGAATACCGCATTTTCAGCAATTTCCTGAATTCTGCCATGAGTTTATCCCTGCTGCAGATAAGTGGGTTTATGCAAGGAAATATTGCTGGTAAGGGTCTAGTTATCATAATTACAACAGCAATTCTTATCAGCGGAATACCAGCACTACTCTCAAATCGGGATAATGCTATCTTTTTCAAGGCATTTTCAGTCTACGTTGCTGGCTTAACTTTACTGATTATTTCGCTCGATCCATTGCATTCCGGGGAATGTGTACTTATGGGCGTGATAATACTTTTATGTGGAGCGGGAGTTGTATTTTTACAGCCATATTATAAGGAGAGTCATAAAATCCCTGTGGCGATTTTTGCCGCAATGTTAATTGGGATGCCATTCACACCTTCCGGGTTGTGGGCTGTTTCATGGGCAGGCATAGCCGGGATAGGGCCATCTGTTGTCTTTATGATACTGATACCAGTCTTTATAGCTGTGCTGGTTTTCACCCTGTATCAATATCGAGAGGTTTCGCTACAGTCCTGGCCGGATCAGGAAGTAATTACTCGAGCACTGCATATTGCAGGCCCCGTTGTACCTCTGGTATCGGCTGTGGTAGTCTCCATCTGGAATGGACCGGGATTTACGGGCTTGTTGCCATGGTCCATGATGGCGCTTGTAGCCGGACTTGTTTTAGTCATATCCCGAGTACGCATCAGACTGATGGAATCGATTAATCAAATCGCAAGTAGAATTCCTAAATTGAAGCTTGATAAAACTGTTGTAATTGTTGGTAATCTTGAACAATCAATCCAGCGAAGCATGGAAGAGATTGAGAACTTCCTTGAGGGAGAGAACAGCTTTCTCTGGATCATGCTGGTTCTGGTTGTAGTCGCTTTGTTTAACTGGAGGTAAATCGGATTGCAGGAAATACTCTCTACGTTTTCAATCCCCTTTTTTGGGGCGGTAACTGTGAGTGGTTTTCTGGTTCTCACTGACAGGAAAGGAATCAGGAATATTCTCTTTTTACTCATGATAATGTTTGCCTCGTGGATGCAAGCGATTAATCATGACTGGAAAGTCGGTTTGATTACACTTGTAGCAGGTTGGGTTTCCGGAACGGTACTATACATTTCTGAAAACCAGCAAGAAAACGGAATGGCAGAAGGAGAAGGTAATCTGCCTTCGGGGCTTGCGCTGCGGGCCATTGCGTTGGCTATAGTATTTCTAACTGCTTATTCCATAGGCACCTCCTATCTTCTGCAGGCTTATGGCTTGCCGGAAAGCACGGCACTTGCAGGTGTTTTCCTCGGAGCAGTGGGGTTGCTGCAAATGAGTCTTACAACAAATCCGCACCACCTCGGACATGGAATATTACTTTTACTAACTGGCTTTGAAATTATCTTTATCTGGATTGAACCCGCCCTGGCAGTCCAGTTCCTTCTGATACTGGTGAAAGTGATGATTTCCGTTGTAATGAGCTTCCTGGGTGGGTCAAGCGATACTTTTCTATCGATCAGGAGTAGCCGATCGTGAACGCACCGATAATACTTCTGGGTTTGAGTTTTCTAGGATCTGTATCCCTTCTGCTGGTCAGAGAAAAAAACGTTCTCCGAGCTGTAATTGGAACGGTGTCCGTTTCCTTGTTGACATGTTTTGTGATCTGGTTTCCTGTGGATGAAGCCATCGATTTGCTTGGTATTTCAATGAAAGTATCCAGTTCCCTGGTTGTTTTCGGAAGATCGCTAAAGCTGGATGATTCGAACAGATCCATGATTGCATTCCTTTACGCTTCTTCTGCCTACCTGTTTATCAGCGCCGGCTGGTTACATGTCCGGAAGCGATATTTTTCTGTCGGTTTTTTAATGACCGCCAGTATCGCGGCGGCTCTTATGGTTGACCCATTTTTATATGCGGCTATCTTTGTAGAGATTGCGGTGCTTGGCGGCGTGTTGCTTCTTGAATACCAGGGAAGCAGGAATTCCAGTCCGAAGATTCTTGAGAGTGTTTATGTTCTTGCGATGATTGCTATACTTATGGCAGGCTGGACACTTGATGTTGGGGGAGTTACAGCAGGCTCCATTGAACTTGCTTTTATAACCAAACTATTTCTGGGTTTCGGCATCGTGGTATTATTAGGCCTTCCGCCATTCAGTGTTTGGTTATTAAAAGCTACACAGGAAACAGAGCCTGCTGAGTGGACCTTTGTTGCTTCTCTCTTACAGGTTGCTGGACTATTTTTCTTACTGACATTTCTTACACATTATGGTTTCCTCAGAGATGATCCCTTGACTACCTATGCCCTGAAAATTGGGGGTATGGTTTTTCTCTGGTTTGGATCAATTATTGGTATTTTCCAAACAAAAATCGGTCGCTTTATTGCCTATGCGATCACGGCAGATCTTGGATTTATGCTTCTCGTTGTATCGGGATTGGATGAGGATGCTTTTATGTATGCGCTGGTTGCAACATCTTCAAGAGTTGTGGCTATGGGGCTAATATCAACAGGCCTTACCCAGCTTGAGGACAGCGGCGTTGAACACAGTAATACCGGTGCCTTGCCATTGCTTCTACTTGCAGCCGGTATGTTATCTTTATCCGGATTCCCGCTGTTATCAGGGTTTCCTGCCCGATGGGGGGCAATACATAGCAACCTGGGCGGTGACGCAAGCGCAACTACAACGGTATTCGTAAGTATAGTGTTGCTGAGCTTGACTTCTTTTCGATGGATGTTTAGATTAATCGACAGGGCTGGATGGCCGGTGTTTAGACCTGACTGGAAGAAGTCCTGGCCTTATCTACTTATGTTGATCCTGTGCCTTATGATTGGTATTATTCCACAGGTGCTTCTAGTCTGGCAGTTGGATGTAATTAATGGACTTAATATGCTTCCGGGATAAGACAAACCCGGTGGAGGGTATGAATGGAAGGCGAACAGATCAAACAACAGCTGGATTGGCTAGAGGAAAAACGCAAGCAGGATGGTCTGACCCTGGAAACAATGCAGACCACAATTCGCGGGTTGGATGATGAAATAAAAGGCATTGAAAGAAAAATATCCGGTATCCCAACGGAAATCGCACGGCTATCAGAAAATATTTCAAGAATAAACCAGTTGGATGATGCTCTTGTCAAACAGCGTGAGGATATTTCGCGGCAGCTGAATGAATTTACTGAAAAACGACAAAAGCGAGAAAAACAAAAAGAGAATATTGAAAAGAAAACGCGTGACAATATTCTGAAGGATTTTTCAGCGTTACAAACTGAATTTAGTCAGTTGAATAAAAGTCTGGAACATATTAAAGCACGCGAACACGAAGAAAAGAGAATCGCTTCCGCACTGGAAGAAATTAAGAAGCAAATTGCGGAAATGAAGAACGATGTGGAGAAATCCACACATGGTGTGGCAGTTATCGAAGAAAGCAGGAAGCACGACATTCGCCGTATGGGCGATCTTACATCAGATATTTCCTCTATTCGAGATAAGCAGGAAAAATATCTGGCAGCGCACGAATCAATGGAAACTCGAGCTCGGAGACTTGAAGAACAGCTGAATAAGCTTCTTGGGGTAGAGGGCGAACGTCGTGACGAACTTGATTTCTGGATGCAGCAGCAGCAGTCAAGGCTGCTGGATTACGAACGATCATGGAAGGAATGGGTAAAGAGATTTGAGGCTTTTGATGAGAGAGCCAATCAGATAGATGAGAGAATCCAGACTTACCAGGGTACATACCTCTCTATGAAACAGGTAGGCCAGGATATGACGTCTCTTATGGACAAACTTGAGAGACGTATCACTGAGATAGCCGAGATGCAACGTCTTTCAGAAGACAAGCTTCGAAAGGAATTAAATGTATTTCTGGCTGAGGATCAGAAAAGATGGAACACTTTCAAGCTTACTTATGAGGAACGTTGGAGAGAACATGCACGTATCCACGAGAAAATGGACACGATGCTTGAAGAACTCAATACTACTGTACATTCGGTAGAGCAGTCATATGTTCAAATTGATCGATTTTCCAAAAAACAAATGCTGGATCTTCTATCCATTGTAAGAGATTGGGCGACAGAGAGAGATAATAGTTAACACCAGGGATCAGGATCATGAGAATCATTGGTACTGCCGGGCATGTTGATCATGGAAAGTCTACATTGGTCAAGGCATTAACCGGAACCAATCCAGACCGGCTGAAAGAAGAGCAGGAAAGGCAGATGACTATCGACCTGGGCTTTGCTTCGATGGATCTATCTGAGACTCTGGAAGTCGGTTTTATTGACGTACCAGGGCATATAGATTTTATTGAGAACATGCTTATGGGGGTTGGCGGTATCGATGCTGCACTGCTTGTTATTGCTGCAGATGAAGGAGTGATGCCACAAACAAAGGAGCATCTTGATATTCTTGACCTGCTTCATGTAAGGCGGGTTATTGTCGCACTCACTAAAATTGATCTCGTGGATAAAGAATGGCTTGTGCTGGTGATCGATGATGTGGAGAACTTTCTCAATCACCGTGGATTCGAGGAGGTGCCTGTTATCCCTGTGTCGGCGAAAACTGACTCAGGCCTGGATACTTTAAAGCAGGTAATGCATGATGTCCTCTTTGAGGCTCCTGATCGCAAAGATTACGACCACCCAAGACTTTTTATCGATCGAGTTTTTTCCCTGGCTGGATTTGGCACAATCGTCACAGGAACATTAATTGATGGGAGCCTTACCAAAGGGCAGAAAGTTGAGATACTTCCTTCAGGTTCATCGGCACGGATAAGGGGTCTGCAAAGCTTCAATGCTGAACGCGAATCGTCGGGCCCCGGAAACAGACTGGCGATAAATTTGTCGGGAGTAGCAGTTAATGAGCTTTCACGTGGCATGACCATCGCAGCCCCTCACAGCTATGCGCCAACCTCAAGAATCGATGTCTCTTTCAGAATGCTGCCCGGTTTGAAAATAGAAATAGTCCATAATATGGAGGTCAAACTGTTCCACGGTTCCTCACAGACCCAGGCGAGAATCAGATTGCTGGGAGAGGAAATGCTTCTGCCCGGGCAGAATGGAATATTGCAGCTGGAACTGGATCAGGCGATTGCAGCCAGACACGGAGACCGTTTTATACTTCGCAGACCTTCTCCTTCGAGGACAATCGGTGGAGGGGAGATCTTAGACCCATTTCCAGCAAAAAGACACCGTCGATTTGATGAATCAAGGTTAAGCATTCTGAAAAGCCTTCAACAGGCTGGTCAAGAGAAGATTGTAGAGCATATTATTCGAGAACATGGGAGGATCTCAGGTGCAGACCTGAGTCTTTATGCAATGCTTCCAGCAGAACTATTGAGCATTCAAGTGGAAGCGCTTGTTTCAGAGAATTCGATACAAGTACTCAATGAAAACAATAGTAATCCGAATATTCTTGATAGCATTATGATCCATGCAACGGCCTACGATCAGTTATTGGATAGATTACAGCGAATTCTAACAGTTTTTCACTCACAAAATCCTTACCTTAGAGGGGGAACTCCGGAAGTCATTCGTTCTCGCTTGAAGCTGGATCAAAGGACCTTTCAATTCTTGATGCAGAAGGCTTTCAATCTGGGATTAATTAAGGAAATTGCCGGAAAGATCTGTCTTGCTGATTTTGAAATATCTCTTGGCGATAAAGACAGGAAAAAAGTCAATGAGCTGATGGCTTTGATTAAATCAGATCCTTTAAGAACACCCTCTGTTGCTGATATTCTATCGGAGTATGGCGAAAATATTCTCAACTATCTCAAGGATCAGGAGACAATCATTCAGGTCTCTGATCAGGTGATCTTTGCTAAAGAAGATTACGAAAAGATGTCGGAACGACTTGTTAAAGAATTGCAGGTGCGGGGGGCTATGAAAGTAACAGATGTTAAGGAGCTTTTTCCGACATCTCGTAAATATATCCTCGCGTTTCTAGAATATCTGGATGGGGTGGGGGTTACCCAACGCAGGGATGAAGAACGAATCCTGAAATGATCAGCCTTTGCATTATCAGAATGTACGGAAGCGCCATTGACCGGCTACCATCGTGCCAGCCGGAGTGATGTCTTTTATAGAATGGGCCTGCACTTTATAGGGATCCTGCTTCAGTACTACAAGATCTGCAGCACTGAATGGTTCCAGGGTTCCCCACAGCCTGTTTGAGTGAAAATAACGGGCAGGAACCCGTGTATAAGCATGAATTGCCTCTGCAATTTCCAGGCATTGTTCTGGGATCCAGCCATTTGTATCCGGGCTGCCATCAGCTCTTCGACGTGTTACAGCGGCGTGAATCCCGAGAAATGGATTGGGACTTTCCACGGGAGCATCAGAACCGAAGAGAAGCTCTGCTCCCGCATTAAGCAGGCTTCTCCAGGCATAGGAATTTTTACTTCGCTGCCCCCAGTTCTGTTGGGCCATGTGCATGTCTGAAGTTGCATGAACGGGCTGCATGGATGCAGTGATATTAAGGGTTTGAAACCGAGCATAGTCGTTTTCGTTCAGTAGCTGTGCATGCTCGATTCGATGGGTGAGATATGGGGAGAGTCCCTCTTTATGCATGCTGCGCGCCTTCTGGATTGCGTTCAGTGCGGTGTGGTTGGCAAGATCACCAATGGCATGAATAGCCAGTGGAAGAGCGGCGGAATGGGATTGCTTGAGGATTTCTATCAATTGTTCCTCGTCCATAAGGAGAACACCCGTATTGTTGGGTTCGTTCTCATAAGGAGCATTCATTGCTGCAGTATGCGGTCCGAGTGCACCATCCATAAACAATTTAACTGAACCGATCTTCAGCCAATCATTTCCAAATCCCTGTCTGAGACCGACTTCCTGTGCTGATGGAAGGGCTTCAAGCGGAATACTCTGGAGAACACGCAGCCCCAGATCGCCACGCTGCTGGAGGATTTGGAGGGAGCGAAAAGACAGCTGCCGGTCAAAGTTATGAACGCCGACGAGACCAAACTGCCACAGTTCCTGCTGTCCTCTTTGTATCAGCTCTGCAGCGTTGTGTGGATCGGGGGCTGGAATAATATCAGAGATCAGCGCAGTGGCTTTTTCCAGCAATATGCCTGTTAATTCCCCGGAGCAGGAACGTACAATAACACCTCCGTCGGGATCTGTCGTTGACTGGTCGATACCGGCAAGGCGGAATGCGTAGCTGTTAATCCAGGCTGAATGCAGTGATCTGGATGTAAGGAAAATGGGATGCTGCATGGATATGATATCCAGGTCCTCTTTTGTCCCTGATCGTGTCCAGAGATTCTGGTCCCAACCGTGGCCGATAATCCATGAGCCGGGCTCTGTAGAATCTGCTTTCTGTTTAATCCGCTGAAGGCATTCGTCAAGTGTCTTGGTATCACAGTTTACATAATCTAGCGACTGGGAATATTGAAGCAGGTGAATATGAGAATCATAAAGGCCAGGAAGTATTGTATAGCCAGCGAGTGATAGCACTTCGCCGTTGAGATCGAATACATCAGCTTCGCCTTCGGGGAAAATTGCTTGAATGACTCCATCATGAATAACAATCCAGTCTTTGGAAGGTTTGCTTTGTGCTGAGCGATAAACAACTGCATCTTTCAGGATGATGGGCTTATTCATATGAATACCTCGGCAGGTAAGGTCACAGGCTGCCTGATTTCGTGTGGCTTGAGGTTGTTAGAAAGGACGGCATAAGGTCTTCTATTGCAGAAAACAGACGATCGAGGTCAGCCTCAGTATTATAAACCTGGTATGAAACTCTGAGGAATTGATGTTCCTGCCATTCGATACAGGGAATTTCAATGGCATACTTGCACCATAGCTGATTCTGGAACTTCTCCGGATCTTTGATAGGGGGGAGGAGGAGAACTGCCATTTGAATATAAGGATCAGCCTCCGGGGTGTACGCGATTGGAATATTGAAAGACTCAGAGAACCGGTGCAGAAACCGAGAAAGTGTTTCCTGTGCTGACATATGCACATTGATCCAATTATGCTTCCGCTGAAAATCTATAGCCGCAGGTATTGAGAGAAAAGCGGAGGGGTCATACGTTCCAGTCCATTGCAGGTTCTCAAGCAGGCCCATTTCTGGAGTGGCAGGTGTGTCCACATTCCATCCCCAACTGACAACCAGCGGTTCAAGAATTGCCTGCACTGCAGAACCTGCATACAGAAAACCGGCACCCCTTGGGCTCAGCATCCATTTATGACAGTTGCCCATATAGATATCCGCATTGATTTCTGCCAGGTCTATTTCGAGTTGTCCGGGTGCATGAGCGCCGTCAATTATGCTAAGGATTCCCGCCCGGTTGGCTCGCCGGCAAAGTTGTGCCACAGGAAAGCGGGAGGCGGTGGGTGACGTAATATGACTTAGAAAAAGGAGCCTGGTTTTTGGAGATACCCCTGACCAGATTTCCTCGATTACATCCTCCGGGGATTTGAGGGGCATGCTGACCGGTTGTTGTACCAGCCGGGCACCGCTTTTGTGTGCAAGATACTTCAAGGTATTAAGACACGCACCGTACTCATGAGTTGTGGTAAGGATTTCATCTCCAGATTGAAGATTAAGAGATCGGGCAGCAAGATTAAGGCCGAAGGTCACATTGGAAATCAAAAGGAGATTCTCGGGATTGGCATTTAATACACTCCCAAGAGCGCTTTTTACAGCTCTGAGCTCTGAGGGCAGCTTGCGGCCAAGAAGACGAACCGGCTGATTTTCCAATGTACGCTGCCACTGCTGGTAGACAGCAAAAACCTCACGAGGTACTGCTCCGAATGAGCCGTGGTTAAGAAATGTGATATTTGGATCAAGAAGGAATTTGGTTTTCATTCTGTAACCAGGCTAATTGCCCCTCCTGATCCAGTCACGAGATCGCAGAACGGCATCCTTCCACCGAGCATACAGGTGATCGCGATTTTCGCTTTCCATCTGAGGCTCAAAACGTTTATCTAATTTCCATTGTCCGGTGATGGAAGAAAGTGAAAGAACATCCATTGAGAGTCCAGCAAGATATGCTGCACCAAGAGCGGTTGTCTCCCGGATTACTGGGCGTTCAACGGGAACTCCAAGGATATCTGCCTGGAATTGCATAAGGTAGTTATTGGCGGAAGCCCCACCATCGACACGCAGAGCTGTAATTCTTACATCAGAATCTTCATGCATGGCTTCCAGAACGTCACGGACCTGATAAGCGATCGAGTGCAGTGTAGCAGAAGCAATGTGGGAGGCAGTTGTGTCTCGCGAAAGCCCGATAATCGTGCCTCGTGCATAAGGATCCCAATACGGTGCACCCAACCCAACGAATGCGGGTACGAAATATAAATCTTCCTGGGGATTTTCCTTGCGTGCCAGTTCCTCAATATCCTCACTCTTATTGATTATTCCAAGGCCATCTCTGAGCCACTGTACTGCCGCGCCTGCAATAAATACGCTTCCTTCGGCACAATATACGGGTTTCTCCGATCCGAGTTTCCAGCCTATTGTAGTGAGCAGGCCATGACCGGAGGTAACAGGCTCGGGTCCTGTGTTCAAGAGGAGAAAGCATCCAGTGCCATAGGTATTCTTTGCCATGCCGGGTTCAAAGCATGCCTGGCCGAAGGTTGCAGCCTGCTGGTCACCTGCAACACCGGTAATGGGAATAGAGCTGTTGAAGATTGATGGGGCAGTCAGGCCAAAGTTGGATGAGGATGGGCGTACTTCAGGAAGAACAGATGAAGGGATATTGAGGTACTCCAGAATTTCATCATCCCATTGGTTTGTGTGTATGTTGTAAAGCATGGTACGGGATGCATTAGAGACATCTGTAGCGTGGACTTTGCCACCAGTAAGTCGCCAGATAAGGAAACTATCAATCGTTCCGAATGCGAGAGTGCCTTGCTCGGCACTCTTTCTCGCGCCTTCGATATTATCCAGAATCCAGGAAAGTTTTGTGCCGGAAAAATAGGCATCGGTCACAAGACCGGTTTTCTGCAGGATAGCCTTGTCGAAGCCGTCGGATTTAATAGAATCACACATGGCCGCCGTACGGCGACACTGCCAGACGATGGCATTTGATATTGGGATCCCTGTTTCCCGATCCCAGACGACAGTTGTTTCGCGTTGGTTGGTAACACCGATTGCTATGATATCGGCTGCAGTCAGGCAAGCTCTTGTTATGGCTGCCTGCGCGGTTTCATACTGTGAGGACCAGATATCCTCTGCGTTGTGTTCAACCCAACCGGATTTGGGATAAATCTGTGGAAATTCTTTTTGTGCAGAGCTGATGAGGCTCCCCTCAAGATTAAAAATGATTGCACGGGAGGATGTTGTTCCTTGGTCAAGTGCAAGCAGGTATTTTTTCATGTTGGTCCTCCTGGTAATATGTTGAAACAATCAAATTTTTAATAATATTTTTCTCTATTGGGCAAGCTTTCCTGGAACAGCCCAATCTTTAGCTGTCAGCTGACCTGTTGAAGTTGGCTTTAAAAAAATCTTTGGCCCCATGCAGAAAAGAGTCTGACGGCATTCGATTTTTACCAGAAGGTTGGACTTCATCCAGAACAAGGGAGCCATCGGAACACGAAATGGCAGGCTTCTGATTTACTGAAAAAGGAATGCCGGGCGACAGTCTTGTTTCCGATATACTGTGAGCTTGGCGTACCACAACACGGCGATTCTGGTAGTAAAAAAAAGATCCCGGCCAGGGCTCATATGCTCTTACCTGTGCAGAGAGCCTATCAGCAGTATTGGTAAAATCCAACCGCCCATCATCTTTTTTAAGCATGGGGGCATACGTTGAATGCTTGTCGTCCTGGGGAAGTGGTGCAATTTTTCCAAGAGTGAAATCACGCAGGGTAGGGATGAGCAGATCAGCACCTGCATGGGAGAGAATTGTGAACATCTCACCGCCGGTAGCTGAAGCCGGAATGGGAATGGCTTCCTGAGAGAGAATTGGCCCAGTATCAAGACCCTGGTCCATGAGCATGATTGTAACGCCTGTGCTGGTGTCTCCTGCAAGAATAGCAGCCTGGATAGGCGATGCCCCTCTCCAACGCGGCAGGAGGGATGCATGGACATTGATACAGCCATAACGTGGAAGATTTAGCAGGTTTTTACGAATGATCTGACCATACGCAGTGACGACCAAAATATCGGGCTCAAGCAGGCTGATTGACTCAAGAGCCGCGTCAGATGAGATCTTTTCTGGTTGAAGGATTGGTATCCTGTTCTCTTCCGCAAAAACCTTCACAGCAGAAGCCGCTGGTGCACGACCTCGACCTGCAGGACGATCGGGCTGGGTCACCACGGCAAGGACGTTTGTAGTATTAATTAATTTCTGGAGAGTCGGGATCGAAAAATCCGGGGATCCCATAAAAATGGTACGAAGGTCTTTCATATAGCCTTTTCCGGCGGATATTTTGTTCTTTACTGAAAGGAAGGTACAATTCAAATCAGTTGGGTTGAATGTATCATGAATTTTGAATTTATGCGAAATACCTGTTCTCCATCACCTGGAAATAGCCCGGCATATAGGAAAACAGGTATATTTTTGGAGGGGACATTTGAATAAAAAATGGATTCTGGAAGAAAATTATATTCCTGCAGCTGCAAAGCAAGCACTCGGAGATTATTCTCCGATGCAGCAGGCTCTTTTATACCAGCGGGGCATACGTACCATGGAGAAAGCATATTCATTCTTGCACCCTGAAACTCAACCGTTGGCTGAAGGCAACACTATCCCGGGGATCGTCGAGAGTGCTGGAGTCATTCTCCAATCAGAAGCAACAGGAAAGAAAATTTGTGTGTATGGGGATTACGACACTGATGGTATTACCGCTGTGGCGATTATGACCCAAACACTACGGCGGATCAATGCCGAAGTGGAGTATTATCTCCCAGATCGTTTTGATGAAGGGTATGGCTTGAATCAGGACGCAATTCGTGAATTACATAATCGCGGCGTGAATTTAATTATTACAGTGGATTGTGGAATTCGAGCTGTCGAAGAGGTTGCCTTAGCCAGGACGCTGGGAATGGACATGGTCATTGTCGACCATCATGTCCCGGGAGAAACACTCCCGGCTGATGTATTGATCGTTGATCCAAAGTTGCATTCTGAAACAGGAATTTTTGTCCACTATTGCGGTGCTGGATTGGCTTATCTCCTGGCAAAAGAGATTCTTGGCCAGAAGGGTATTGAGATCTCAGAGGATATGCTTGGTCTGGCAGCTATTGGAACCGTTGCTGATATGGTCCCACTGAAAGGAGAGAACAGGACTCTTGTCGAAAAAGGGATAAGTTCACTGCGGAAAACAAAACTACCAGGCCTGGAGGCGCTTTATAAAACAGCACGGATAAATCCGGGAGCGATAAATTCCACAACGATTGGGTTTATCATTGCACCTCGATTGAACGCTACAGGACGGATCAGTGATGCGGCGATAGCTGTAGAGTTGCTGCTTGAAGCAGAGCAGGAAAAGGCAGAATCGATAGCTGTTGAAATCGAGCAGATCAATATCGAAAGAAGAAAGCACATGCTTGACGCTTTTAAAACTGCAATGGATAAGATTGAATCAATTGAAGCAATTCCGCCAATCATCATAATTACTGACGAAAGTTTTTCAGAGGGGGTTGTAGGCCTGGCAGCCAGCCGCTTAAAAGAACATTTTTATCGCCCTGTAATTGTTGGCGCAAAATGCGAAGATAGCATTCGGGCTTCAGCCCGGAGTATAGAAGGGTTTAATATTATCGAAGTTCTTGAACGAGTTTCACATTTTCTTATCCGATATGGTGGGCACGCGGGCGCTGCAGGACTGACAGTCGCTACCGAGAATTTTGGAAAGTTTAAAGATGAGCTTGGCAGGATTGCAGAAGAAATGCTCAGCGATTTACCTCTGACTCCAGTAATCCACATCGCAAGGGAAGTTGAATTCAATGAACTCAATATGTCCTTAATGAAATTCCTGAATCAACTTGAACCTTTTGGCATGGAGAACGAAAAACCGTATTTTATGACCAGAAATGTAAGGGTACGTTATTCGAAACCGGTTGGGTCGGATAAAGCACACTTGAAGATGACACTTGAAAAGCAAGGGATCATTTTTGATGCCATCGCTTTTAAACAGGCTGAAAATTTCGAAACGATGGGGGATCGAATAGATATAGTCTATCAATTCGAACTGGATGAATATATGGGGATTCAGAAGCTGCAGCTGGTAATCGAGGATATGAAATAATAAATATTACTGCCCTTCAACTAATCGATAAACCGGTATAAAACAAGCGCCCAAACAGCTTCAAAAGCATCTTTCATGCCGATTTTTTTGCCTTCCTCATACTCACGGGGGTTAAAAGATATGGGAACTTCATATAGACGGACCTTTCGTTTAAGCAGCTTGGCTGTAATTTCCGGCTCAAAGTTAAACCGGGTCGATTTGATCTCGATTGATTGGATCAACTCTCTCTTGAATAGTTTGTATCCTGTTTCCATATCGGTAAGGATACTGTTAAACAGCAGGTTTGTCATGAATGTGAGGAGTTTGTTTGCGACCATATGCCAGAACATAGTCGTTCGGCGTGGAGCCCCAAGAAAACGCGAGCCATAAACAACATCAGCTTTTCCTTCTTCCATCGGCTTAAGCAGAATGGCATAATCTGCAGGATCGTACTCCAGATCGGCATCCTGAATAAGAACGTAATCAGCAGTGGCTGCAGCAATACCGGTTTGAACAGCTTTTCCCTTGCCAAAATTCTTGTCATGGAGATGCAGGTGAACAAGGTGATCAGCAGGAGCAATGTCCATTAAGCGTTCCCTGGTGCCATCAGTGGAAAAATCATCCACAATGACAATTTCATCAGCAAGGCCGGTTGCTTTTACACGCTTAAGGATTTCATCGATTGTCGCTATTTCGTTGTACACTGGAATTACAATGGATAGGCTCATAACAGAAAATTATACTGAAAAATGAATAGGAAGAATAGGATATTTGCCCGTATGCCTGTCCATGGTTATAATGCGGGAGAAGATAAGTAGCAGACCGTTAGCTTTGCTGTTGGGCATCGCTACAGAGAAAGTTTGGAAGCGGTTGGCACTGTTGATTATGCTTAGCGGAGGATTAGGATGGCAATACCAAGATCGCCGATTCAATCAAGGGGAGAAGCAAGGTATGGAACTGCTCCTAATGCGCGCTTTGTGCCTTTGCCGATAAATCAAATTGAAGAGACCGGCCTGTCCAAGCTCTGGCTGCAGGACCTTGCCTTGAAAATATTGTATTTTCGAGGATACGCCACCGGCTTCGCGATTGCAGAAGATATGGCACTTCCTTACGCCAGTATTGTAGAAGCAATTATGGAGACCCTGAAGCGTGAGCAGCTGATTGAAATCAAAACACAGGTAGGGTTTGGAGAGGGTTCTTTCCAGTATGCCATCACTGAGGCGGGCATGGCCCGAGCAAGAGAAGCTCTTGAACGAAGCCAGTACGCAGGGCCTGCACCGGTGCCGCTGGATATTTATAACGAAGCCATCAGGAGGCAGGGGCGGGGGCGCCCGACGGTTCATGCCCGATCGATGCGTCTTTCCCTGGCCGATCTTGTACTTTCCGAGAGAACTTTTCACAGCATCGGACCGGCCGTAAATTCAGGAGCTTCCATTTTCCTGTATGGCCCTCCAGGGAATGGCAAGACATCTATTGCCAGGGCTATCGGCAATATGAGTCTTCAAGAGGACATGTATATCCCTTACGCGATTTATATTGATGGCCAGGTTGTAAAGCTATACGACTCAGTAAATCATATCCGGGCAGACGAACCTGATATTGCACCACCAGGTACAACAAGCCTTAAGGCAGCAAATAAACGCGATCCAAGATGGGTAAAAATCCAGCGGCCATTTGTTGTTGTCGGCGGCGAATTGACGCTTGCCGGACTCGACCTCGTTTTTGATGATGTGAATAAATATTATGAGGCTCCGTTCCAGGTAAAGGCGAATGGCGGCGTTCTGCTTATTGACGACTTCGGAAGACAGCAGGTACGGCCAAGAGACCTGTTGAATCGATGGATTGTTCCTCTGGAAAACAGGATCGACTATCTTACACTTCATACTGGACGAAAAGTCGAAGTACCTTTTGATGTTCTCCTGGTATTTTCAACGAACCTGCCGCCACGAGATCTGGTAGACGAGGCCTTCCTGCGGAGGCTCAGGCATAAAATATTTGTTGAAGACCCTACGTATGAAAACTTCCGCGATATCTTTAAGAAAGTCTCAGAAAGTAAAGGTGTGAAATATAGTGATAAAGGGTTAGCCTACCTCCTCCAGGAGTGGTACATCAAGCCGAACAGAAAGCTGCGTGCGTCTCATCCGCGGGAAATCTGTGATCAGATCCTTGATATTTCACGTTATCTGAATGTTGAACCTGAACTGACAAAAGATCTGCTGGACAGGGCGGCTGAAGCATACTTTGTGAATATGTAAAGGAAAAAAAACAATTTGTGGATACAAAGTGAAAGGGAGGATATACCCAGAATTATTGGCCACCGCGGCGCATCCGCAAATGCGCCAGAAAATACCCTGGCTGCTTTTCGGCTGGCAGCTGCAATGGGCGCAGATGCGGTTGAACTCGATGTCCAACTGACCGGAGATAAAAAACTTGTCGTATTTCATGACGATGTACTGGATCGAACAACTAATGGTTCAGGATGTATTTCAGAATATACTTTCGCCGACCTGAAAAAACTTGATGCAGGCTCTCACTTTCATCCAATGTTCGCTGGAGAGAGGATACCTGAATTAGACGAAGTGTTTGTAGAGTTTCAAGGGGGGTTGCTGGTTAATGTTGAATTAAAAAGCATCAGACCTGAACGTGAGCTTGTCGAAAAAACGTATCAATGCATTGCTGAACATCATATGCAATACAATGTTCTCGTTTCAAGCTTCAATCCTTTTCTTTTACTTGCAGCACACAGAATTGAGCCTGAAATCCCGCTTGGTTTGCTGGTGACCAGGGGAATAGGTAAGCTGGGACGATTTCTGCTGCGCAGAATTTTTCCACATCAGGCATACCATCCTGAAGAAAGCCTTGTATCCCTTGCATTGATAAACAGACAGCATCATAAAGGTACTGAGGTAAACTGCTGGACTGTAAATGATACCGACAGGATAAAACAACTTGGTGCATGGAAGATTGATGGGATCATTACAAATCACCCTGACCTGGCAAGAAAAGCGCTGGTCACTGCAGGTACATAATTGAGAAAGAGCTGAAAAAGGCAATCTTTCACTTCAAATGTCTTGTTACCGGTTTTGTAAGCAGGTATACTCGCATGTATGAGCATCCCTCTTAAAATCACAACTAGCATTCTAAGTATAAGCATGATTCTATCTGTTCCTGCAGGGCAACCTTCTCAGCAGGGACTTGATGTAGATCATCAGGTGCTAGAAAGCATGACACCGGAAGAACGAGTTGGACAACTCTTCCTGGTTGCGGCACCTATTGATCAGTTGGGCAATGAAGGATATTTATTCGATCTTGTCGAGAATTATTTCATAGGCGGGGTGGTTCTTCAATCTCCATCTTCAGCAGCAACAAGTTATTCTTCCCAAGAACTTCTGCAGCTACTTTATAATATTCAAGAATATAAAGCTTTAACAACAGAAGAAGCCACGATCTACGTTTCTGAAGAAGACAAAATGGAATATCCTGAATATATTCCTTTATTCATCAGCGCATCGCTTGATGATGGTGATCAACCTCTGGTGAGAATCCTGAATGAATCCTCCTATATTCCCTCTCAGATGGCGATTGGTGCAACCTGGAACCCGGATTATGCATTTTCCGTTGGGCAGTTCGTTGGCGAACAGCTATCGCTGCTGGGAGTCAATATGGTTTTTGGACCAACACTTGATGTGCTGGATGATCCGGGAAGCAGCAGCGAGAATGGGATAGGGATAAATTCTTTTGGCGGTGACCCTTACTGGGTTGGCTTGCTGGGGCAACAATATATCGAAGGCCTCCATGAGGGATCAAGACAGCAGCTGGCTGTTATTTCAAGGCACTTTCCGGGGTTAGGCAGCAGCGATCGCCCGATGGAGATTGAAGTTGCTACCATTCGAAAGTCGCTGGAACAGTTAAAACAAATTGAATTAGCACCTTTTGTAACAGTAACGAATGGCGTTCCGGGAGAAGTTGCCGGTGTCACAGATGGCCTCTTAACCGCGCATATTCGCTATCAGGGCTTTCAGGGAAATATTCGCGCCACTACAAAACCTGTAAGTCTGGATAGTTCGGCCTTCTCTCAATTAATGGCTCTGGATACATTTTCGGCGTGGAGGCAGGGGGGAGGGCTTGTAATAAGTGATTCTCTGGGATATGACTCCATCAAACGTTTCATTGAGTCTACTGGAAGAACATATACTGGATATCTGGTTGCCAGGGATGCTTTTTTGGCTGGCAATGACATGCTATTGCTTTCGAACATGAATACCAGTGAAGAAAAAACTGAGTATGAAGCAATCGCAGAAGTGTTGAATTTCTTTATACAGAAGTATCGTGAAGATGAAGTATTTGCCCAACAAGTTGATCAGTCGGTTCTTCGGATCCTGACTATGAAATCTCGTCTATATGGGGGCGAGTTTAATCCCGATTCCGTTCTTATTGATTCGCTGGATCTAACAGGGTTGGCCCTACTTGAAGATAATGGCGTTAAAGTAGCACGCAACGCAGTCACATTGATCAGCCCTTCTAGCATAATAGAACTGGAAGAAAGGACGGGAGGTGCGCCACAGTATGGCGACCAGGTAGTGATCTTTACTGACACCCGACCAGCTGCTGGCTGTTTAAGTTGTGCACAATCCGCAAGCGTGTCTACTAATGCATTCGAAGAAGCCGTAAATCGCCTCTATGGGCCAACAGGGGCAGGCCTTGTGAGCGGTTGGCAGTTTACTTCCTTTACCATGGAAGACCTGGCGGCTTATCTTGGGCAGCCGATACCGCAAAATCTGTCGCAGCAGATAACGTCATCAGAAACAATTGATGATGCACTGCGCGAAGCAGATTGGATTATTTTTATTGTTCAAGATCCAGCCGATGAGTATTTCGGTTCAACTGCTTTAGTTTCTTTTCTGAACCAGCGATCTGACCTGATTCGCGAGAATCTGGTAGTTGTATTTTCAGCAGGTGTGCCATTCGGATTGGATCCCACGGATTTCAGCAAGGTAGATGTCTTCTATGCGCTCTATTCAACATCGACACCTTTTATTGACGCGGCTGCGAGGGTGTTGTTTTCCGAAGTGACACCTGCTGGCGCATCTCCTGTCAGTATCCTGGGAGTTGGGTATGATCTAATCGAAGCCACTTCTCCTGACCCTGATCAACTCATACCACTGAGCGCCGGAATTGGAGGTAATCCACTTGATGAAAATGTGGATGCAGAGGCTAAAATAGGCGACCTTATTGAACTGGTTGCAGGCCCTATCATGGATACAAATGGCAATATTGTCCCTGATAAGACGCCTGTGGATTTCATATTAAATTATCAGGGTGAGACATCCGTTCAAACTCAGTTTTCCGCCACAACCTCAGGAGGCGTTGCACAAACAGCTGCAACTATTGACAGAGGAGGTGTCCTCAGTGTCCGGGTTGAAAGCTCCGGTGCACTGCAGTCCGAAAGCGTTATCCTCAATATTCCTGTTCCAGAAGGTTTTGCCGAAATTACCGGTATTCCGGCGCCTTCCGATACACCGGAAGTAACTCCAACCGCTGACATCAGCTCAGGAGAAGAAGAACAGCAGCAGAATGGTGATAGCAATGACTCTGACAGTGCCCGGTTATTAATGGGGATCAGTGGGTTTCTACTGGGGGTGGCTGGATTGCTCGTTGGGTCAGGTTTGGTAGTAGGTGCAGCAAGGCTGGTACGTGCTGACCGGATTACTTCGTTAAGATACATAATAATAGCGGTTTGTACAGGATTGATATTTTATAATTATCTTGCTTGGGGATTGCCAGGAAGTGCCGTGTTAATGGGGGGGATGGGGGCTGGCAGCAGATTTGTTTGGGCTGCCGCAGGTACTGGGCTGATAGCCCCAATTATGGTTTATCGAGAACGGCTGCGATCTTCAGAGGAAAGAAGCGATCAAACCAAAAAGTAGAAGGGCGCCTGTAAGTCCAATCAGGAATCTATCACCAAGAGTTTCGGGAAAAACATCTAATAATCGCCTGTTGGGTACAGGGCGAGTTGGCCGCGCGGATACAGCAAAATATATATCATTCAGGATAGCGTCTCGTAATTGTGCGATGTTTTGAGGACGATCGCTGGGATGCAGGGCGAGACTCCAAAGGATCGCATCTTCAAGGCGTGATGAAATATCAGGATTATATTCAGAGGGAGGCTGCAGCAAACCTGGTTTTAAAAAGCGGCTTTTTGCTTCTAATGGAGGCCGATTTGTGGTCAGGTGGTATAAGGTGGCGCCAAGAGCGTATATATCAGATCGCGGGTCAGTATGGCCAGTATCTCCACCATATTGTTCAAGCGGGGTATAGAGAGCAGTACCTCGACCCTGAATCACCGTGACAGTCATTTCGTCAGGCAGCATCTGTTTTACCAGGCCAAAATCGACAAGCTTTACCAGATTACTTGGTGTCAATTTTATATTACCTGGTTTAATATCGCGATGGATTACCGGGGGATCTTGATTGTGCAGATAATCCAGTGCATCGAGGATCTGTTGCGCCCAGAAAAGAACATCTTCAATCGGGATAAACTCGTTTTTCCTTCGCGCCTGGATCATAAGGGATTTCAGATCTTCACCAGGCACATAATCCATTACGAGATAGTCGGCGGCTTGCTCAGAAAAATAATCTGACACCTTCGGGAGGTTAGGGTGGTCCAGGCGAGCAAGAACGGATGCTTCACGGTAAAATTGATCCCGGCTCTGATCTCGAGTTTTTTCCGGGAGGTTGGTGTCGGGCTGAACCTGCTTAACAGCGCACAAACGGCCTGAGAGACGGTTGTCTTCGGCAAGGTATATACTGCCCATTCCACCGCTGCCAATGATACTGCGAATAATATAGCGATCACGGAGGACAAAGCCTCCTTTGAGATACTCGGGCAAAAGAATCACCTTCCTGTAAAATCAGTAAAACAGGAGCAAAACTGCATCAGGCAAACCCCGGCGTGACTCCGCTCCTGAGAAGTCTGGGCACTCGCCAACGGAATAGATTATACTCTGAAGGAAGGCTGTTAGGCTAGATAAGAGGATAGCAATGGAGACTGAAGATACCTTTCCTGTAATGCTTGGACAGACTGGCCCACTTAATGGTGTGAGATGGGTGCTTGATGAAGAAACAATGATCATTGGGCGCAGCCCGGATTGCAAATTTGTAATCGGTGACAGGCAGGTTTCACGGCAACACGCCGTCATCCATAAAATAGAAAAAGGCTACAGCATACGTGATTTGGGTAGTAAAAATGGGACATATGTTAATGGTGCCAGGGTAGAAGATGCGGTAATCCTGCAGGATGGGGATCTGGTACAACTCGCATTTGCACTGCAGCTGGCATTTATTGGGACAGAGGCTACATTGCCTTTGTCTGCAGCAGGTGCATCTGAATTAGGCATATCGAGGTTGAGGATGGATATTCAGGCGAGGCGTGTATATGTTTGTCGTAATGAGATCATCCCGCCATTATCTCCATCGCAATTCAGATTTCTTGAAGTGATTTATATGAATCCAGACAGAGTAGTGAGTCGGGATGAGATTGTTGCCAGTGTATGGCCTGAGAGTGAAAGTGAGGGGGTATCTGAGCAGGCTATTGATGCACTTGTGCGCAGATTGCGTGAAAGATTGTTTGAAGTTGACCCAGAAATTAATTACGTAGAGACGGTGCGTGGCCATGGTTTCAGGATTAATAATCCGGTATAAAAAAAGCAGCTGGCAAATTTCTGCCGGCTGCAATATCAAGGTGGAGATGGCGGGAATCGAACCCGCGTCCGAAAGTTTAGATAGACAGACCTCTACAGGTTTAGTCGCTCAGTAAGTTTTGGGAGACAGATGCCTGGGCGACACACATAGATCTCCCGATTCACTACAGCCCGAAGGCTGTGTTCAGCCACAGGGCGTGAAAACCTGCAGCGCACCCCGGCCATTTTGTCGCTGCATTTGCCGCCGGTCGGGGCAGGTAGCAGTGCAGCGGGCTCTCCCTTAGGAAAGCCATACGCGCTCAACTGACTTATGCAGCCAGTGGAAGAGCAGCGTAGGAGTTTGTGCTTTTGGCACTTAGTTTTTTGCGCTGATTTTCGAGCTCGGCGCCTCTCGACCTGCAGTCCGAATTCATCCACCTCCGTCGAAACCGATCATCCCCGTTATTCGTAAGGATTATAACACAGGAAAAAGAATCAGACGATGGATTAATGCGCATAGCCACTATAAATGAGTATTTATTTTCTTTTTCAATAATAAAAACAAGGCTATGCGAAATTATTCTTTTCGTCGAATCGCGCGTCTTATTTCTCTTTCTGCGTCCTTTTTCGCTATTGTCTGTCTCTTATCATGTTCCTTTTTTCCGCGCCCTAAAGCAATTTCAACTTTGGCTTTACCATGTTTCAAATACATTCTGGTAGGGATCACTGCATACCCGCGCTGACGTATCTTGTCAAAGAGACGAAATATTTCCTTCTTGTGAAGCAGGAGTTTACGTGGGCGTTTTGGATCATGATTGAACCTGTTTGCTTCATGGTAGGGGGCAATATGCGCATCGATGAGCCAGGCTTCCTCTCCATCAATTTTTACATAGCTTTCCCTCAGACTAACCTGACCCGAGCGAATTGATTTGATTTCGCTGCCCTGAAGAACTAATCCAGCTTCGTATGAATCTTCAAGAAAGTACTCAAACCTGGCTTTTTTATTCGTGGCAACATTCTTAACTGAGTTATTATTCATATCCATCGAAATCCTTCATTGTTGTAACCATTCTATGGCCGCTTCTATATCTTCATCCAACTCATTACTGTTATCGAGAGGTATTTCTATATCCGGTGTAATTCCGTACCCATTGATCGATCGCCCTGCAGGTGTTTGCCATATGGCATTGGTAATATTGAGACTGGAATCATCTGATAAGGTTACCACAACCTGTACACTCCCTTTTCCATATGTCCTTCGTCCAATAATAACAGCCCGCCTGTGATCCTGGAGTGCTGCGGCGACAACTTCTGCGGCACTGGCTGTTCCCTGATCAACCAGAACAACCAGTGGCACGTCAGAGTAATCGCCCTGTTCATCAACAGAATAAACCTTTTCGTCCCCGTGCTTCCTTATTTCGCGTACGATGACTCCCTCAATAAGGAACTTGCCGGCTGCATCCACAGCCGACGTAAGGATTCCACCATTATTTCCTCGCAGGTCCAGGATGAGGTCTTCCGCACCCCGGTCCAGAACATCAAGCAGGGCCGATTCCAGCTCATCACCGGTCTTGTCAGAAAACATTGTAATCCGGATTACCCCGATGTGAATATACTCCGGATGAAGATAGCTTTGAACAGATGGTATCGAAAACATCTCTCGCTGAATCACCAGGTCGCGTCTGTGATAGGGGGGTGATGCTTCCTCGATTTTTACAACGACTGTAGAAGGAATTGGTCCGTGGAGAAGTGCAGTAACCTCATCCAGTGACAATTCAGATGTGATCGGAGCCGCATCCACCTGCAGGAGAAAATCTCCTTCTATTACACCGGCCAACGCTGCTGGACTCCCAGAATAAGGATAAAGCCGAATTCTTTGCTCACTCCCATCCACCTGAAGTGATACACCAATACCCCCGTACTCCCCTGCAAGATTTGCTTCCTGAAGCTCATGTTCAACAGGATCCATGTACATCGTAAAGGGATCCCCAATCGCCTCAGTAAAGCCGCGTATCATACCCCTCTCAAGTTCGATATCTACCGGGAACGGGTAATATGAATACTGCTCGAGCATCATCCGTGCCTCTTTAACAAGAGGGTAATTATTTGATATTGCAGCCAGAGGAAACCTGTTTCCCACAAGATACCCTAATATTAGAAAAGCGCTTACAATCAAGAATGTTATGAGAATTAATATTCTTCGTTTTACTTGTATCATCACTGTTATCCTGGTGAATATAAATCCTTGAATCCATGCTTAGTATAAATCGAAACGGGGACTTTAACCTGCTGCATTGAATAGTAAATTCACGGGAAATATACTACATGTAACACTACTTTTTGATATACGATTGGATGTGCCCAACAGTCTAAGAAAGGAAGTATATTGTCCAGAATCATCAATACTGAATCAAACAATACCCAGAGGAAAAAGTTACTCGAAGGCATGGCAGCAGCCCTCAGATATGCATCAGTAACAAAAATGGAGGAGAAGGAGCAGCAGGATATCCTGGCATTTCTCGTTCTTTCTTTGAAGTCCATTGAGAATCTGAATGAAAAAACAATCATCGCCTGGGAAAAAAGAGGATATTGGATAAAAGCTGATCGGTTCCGTATGGACTGGAGATGGGTCCAAAACGCGTTGCAGGAATTGGAATGTAGTTTTTCAAAAGAAGATATTCAATCAAGTATTCTGACTGCGGCTGGATTGGCACAACATCTTACGGACATCAATCTTTCATCCCAGAAACGATCAATGAGGCCATGGATTAATGCGTGGGTTCAATGGAAAAATCAAGCTCGATAAATCTGGATGAATGAATGCGGCTGGATCCGGTAATTATGGTCTCAATAAATAGCTCGCCAGGAAAGGGAATGACTTATTAAGACCAATTCTGAGAAGGAACGATTATCTCGATTTAATCTTTTCTTGAATGAATATGACGATATTCATGATATATCCCTTCTGCTTGAGAATCTGGTCGCAGAAGGGAAGTCGCTGTTTCAAAGCAGCCTTGCTGTTTGTTTCCTTCTTGATGAAGATAATAATCCAACGTTTCTTGTAGGCCAGGAAGGCATTTGCCAGAGTTTGATTAATTTAATAGATACGCTCCATGAATCATTCAGCTCTGTACGAACCTCATACATACCCCTTTCCGATACTGAGTCACCTGAAATAAGGCGGATATTCAACGATACTGAGCATCAATTCTCAGCTCTCCTTCTCTTCCCTCTTCGGAGTTTATATACACATACAGGAGTGCTTGCCTTTTTCATAAACCAGGCTGAGCCTCAAGAAAAATTACTAGGGGAGGGCGAACTACTGGCTCACATCCTTGGGTTAAGTGTACAGAACAGCCTGCTGACCGACACTGTGTTGAATCAATCAGTAGAAATGGGGCTTTTTTACGAAACCACTGCTGCGCTTTCTGTACAGATGGATTCCCCTCATATGCTTGAGACAATGCTTGATAAAGCCTTGCAGCTGCTGAATGGGAATTTCGGATGCATTTATATCCCGGAAAGCAGGCAGGGGCTCAGTCTGAAAGCCCATACTGAATCAGAAGGAGATTCCTCAGAAACATTCCTTCTTATCGCTGAACGGTTGGCAAGAAAGGTGGTTGGCCAATCACAAACTATCCTTATCCAACCGCCAGATATTCTTCCTCTCCTTTCTGAAGAGACATCTGATTCCATCAGGAGCGTTGCCGAAAAAACCAGCGGGCTTGCTGCACCAATGGATTGGGGACACGAGCGCGTTGGTATCCTTGTGATACTTACGCTTTCACAGGACAACATCTTCTCCGAACATGATTTGAGTCAGATGAGGCTTATTGCTTTTCAAGCCGCAAATGCCCTTGGTGTAGAGCGTTTGATTGAGGCAGAAAGGGAGCAGCGCCGCTTCGCTGAAGCGCTCCAATCAGCGTCCGTTATGATTTCACGCCAAATCCATCTGGATGAGGTGCTTGATAAGATTTTGGAGCAGGCAATGCATGCATTCCATTGTGATGCCGCCAATATCATGGTGATTGAGGGGTCCAAAGCGAGGATCGAACGCTCTCGCGGATATGATCAGTTGGGATTGAAAAAAGAATCAATTGAGAATTTCACTCTCAATATTCAGGAGCATCTGAACTTATCCCGAATGAGTGGGGGAGAGGCGATCTATGTCCAGGACATCACTGAAGATGACAGCTGGATTCTTCATCCCGGATTTAATTGGTGTAAATCCTGGGCAGGTGTTCCAATTGTTTACAGTGGTGCTCTGCTTGGTTTTCTAAATCTTGACAGTTCAGTTATCCGTGCGTTTTCTACAGAGGTGCTTGACCAGTTGAAAGCATTTGCAACTCATGCCGGTATTGCACTTCACAAAGCAAAGCTCTATGAACGCCTTACCAACGAACACTTCCGTTTGCAGCAAATTTATGAGGTCGGGCGAAAAATTGGAACCAGCCTTGAGCCAGAGCATATCCTTGAGCAGCTCCTGGACGCATGTTTTGAAGTGCTTGGAGGAGTGTACGGGACAATATTTTCATTTAACTCGAAAACCGGTGTAATTTCTCTAGAGTTAAAGAAAGCTGCAGATGAACTTGGAAACCTGCACGAACTTTACCTCGTAGAACTTCTCGCCAAACGAATCGCCTATATTCAGGAACCCGACTGTGACTATATTGCTTACTCAGACAGATCGTATTGGCTGCTGGGATTTCCTCTCCGGGCGGGTGATACTATCCTCGGTATCGTCATGATCTGGGTTCCCAGTGATAGCGAATTTGAACAAGCCTGGCTTGATGCACTTGCCACACTTGGCCAACAAGCGGCATTATCGTTGGTTAAAGCCGAAAAACACCTTCAACTTCAGCGTCGACTGGATGAACTGACGATCCTGCAGCATGTTTCCGGAACTATCGCCCGCCAGCTAGAATTTGATGCAATCCTTAAAGAATTGACTGACCAGCTTCACAATAAATTGGGATACCATACCTCACAGGTGTATATCCGGGAGGGCGAACGGCTTCTTCTGCGACAGTTCAGCGGTCCTGAACCAAACACTACTTCAGTGCTTTTATCGGAGGGTATTATCGGACGTGCAGCCCGGACCGGGATACCTGAACTTGTGCCTGACGTCAGCCTGGCCCCGCATTATATAAAAGCTCTGAAGGATACTGTGTCTGAGCTTGCGGTCCCCATCTCACAGAACAATGAGGTGATCGGCATTATCAATGTGGAAACCTCCACTCCAAATGTTATCGATGAAGGTACCAAAGAACTCCTTCTTCTTCTGGCAGACCAGGTTTCAATAGCACTTCAGAACGCAAAACTCTATAAACAGATACGTGATACTGTTGAAAGCCTTGAATCCCGGGTAAAAGCCCGTACTGCGGTGCTGGAAGCGGTTGCCCTTCAGGCACAGGAAGCTGAAAGGGCAAAAGTCCAATTTGTAGCTGATGTATCCCATGAACTCAGAACTCCTTTGACCAATATCGGCCTGTATCTGGATCTGCTGGAATTCGGGCCAGGTGATCGCTACCAGGAATACTTCCACACAATGCGGAGGGAGACTGAGCGTCTGAAAGGATTAATTGAGCAGCTGCTGGCTATCTCCAGGTTGGATGCCGAGCAGGTGGAACTTCATATGCAGGATGTGCAGATCAATTCCTTACTGGACACCCTCGTAAACGATCGAATTATGATGGCAAATAAGAAAGGTCTTGATCTCATTTTTGATATGCAGGAAAATCTCCCGGAGGTTCAAGCGGATCCCCAGTATCTGATTCAGGTGATGACAAATATTCTTACCAATGCTATGAACTACACACCATCTGGCGGAAAGATAACCATCCTATCCCGAACTCAAATAATGGGGAAACGGAAAGGTGTGTCCTTCTCTATCAGGGATACCGGCCCGGGAATTCCTGCTTCTGAGCAATCGGAAATCTTCAATCGTTTCTACCGAGGCAGTATCGGTAAATCTTCTGGCGTATCCGGTACCGGTCTGGGATTATCCATATCAAAAGACATTATCAGCCAGCACCATGGTACGATTATGCTTAACAGTGAAACAGGTGAGGGGACAACCTTTACAGTCTGGCTCCCTCTTGAAACTGAATGAGGATAATCTCATTATGAAGGAGGAAAAAGTGAATCCTACCGCTATTAATCTGCCAGGTAAAAGGGATGCATCCTTTAACTCTGGTGACCATCTCTTGTTGATAGTTGAAGATGATTCACCCATGCTCATCGCTCTTAGAGATATCCTCAGCGCGGCGGGATACCGGGTTATGACTGCTTCCAATGGGGAGGAAGCACTGAAAGCACTTGAGCAAGAAAAACCAGCTCTTATCCTCTCAGATATTATGATGCCGATAATGGATGGAATTGAGCTCCTGAAAACGGTGCGTAGAAAGCCCTATGGGACGACGCTGCCATTCATCTTCCTTACAGCGCGCGGCACAAGCGAGGATCGTTCAGCCGGCAAGATGCTTGGTGTTGATGACTATATAACCAAGCCTGTTTCCAGCCAGGAGCTGCTGGCAGCAGTAAAATCCCGTCTGCTGCGATCCGGTGAACTGGCAATGATTGCTCAGCTCCTCGCCGTAAAAGACAGCCTGCGGGTATTGGCAAATGCAATTGAGCATAAGCGTGGCCATGTTGAACGTGTTAATGCTTATGCCCAATTAATCGCTTCTGAACTTGGATGGGACAGTGAACGCTGCAATACGCTCGAATTGAGTGCGATTCTTCACGATATCGGTCAAATCCGCCTCCCAGATGCTATCGTTCTTAAACCGGGGCCGCTGTCAGATGAGGAGTGGATTATGATGCGAAAGCACCCCGAAATTGGTGCACATATGATCGCAGAAATTCCATACCTTTCGCCTGCCGTACCGATTGTGCGTCATCATCATGAGCGATGGGACGGTGCCGGGTATCCTGGCAGCTTGGAAGCAGAGGAGATACCACTTGAAGCCCGTATACTGGCTATCGCTGATACATTCGATGCAATGACATCGGATCGCATATACCGTCAAGCAAGATCTCCAGAAATCGCATATGAAGAAATTCTGTCACAGAAAGCAAGGCAATTTGATCCTGAACTGGTAGAAGCTTTCATTCGCTGCTGGGACAGAGGTGATACTGCAGAAATTCTATCCATAAACTTCGGAGACGATCAATTCTGATTTTTCCTCCTTTAATAAAATAATGCCTGCTTCATAATCCAACCATGTTTGAAGGGAAATGGAAGCCGGCGGATTTATCCTGCCCCTGGTATCCAAACTTATATCCATTTTTATTGAGGTTTTTTATTTATTTGCATATTGTTTGCATTTTTTAAGACATTTCCATTAATAGATAATGTCTCACAAAGTGGTGTAAAAAGAATTGCAGAAATAGTCATCCCGTGCTTCCATAAGTTTGTCACCAACAAAGGAGGCACAAGGATGACTGACC
>JAFGNH010000063.1 GCA_016927115.1 Anaerolineales bacterium
GGTGATGACTATCTGATAAACGAACCGTTTACTGCCCATTTCAGGTGAGTCTGCCTTCCTCATCGCGGCAATTGTGACACACTACTAAGATGAAGGGTAAAACAACTGCAGCTATTACCCTTCCTGACTGCTGCAGTCGGAATATCCACTGGAATTGCACGGACTACGGGTTTTAAACCCCTGCCAGTACAGCCCGAACCGGCGCACCATCGGCGTTGAGAATCTTGAGCGGCAGGCAGTAAAGTGTGTAGCGGCCCTGGTTCACAGCAGAAAGATCCAGCCCTTCAAGTACCAGGATATCCGCCCCCAGCAGGATCTGATGCGTTGGTACGGGATCTTCGTACGCAGAAACCGAAAGATAATCCACCCCCACAAGCTGAACACCTTTCTGAACGAGCCATCTGGCAGCCGAAGAATCGACAGAAACGTAATCTGCTGTAAACTGCTTCTGCGCCGTCCATAGTGCAGAATTCCTCGTCTTGAACAGAATCCGGCGCGTGCGTGGTGGAATCCCGGCGTTCTCCAGAACGGAAGCGGAAATTAAATCAACCTCTGTAAGATCTATTACATAAGCCCTGCCAATAAGCCGACGGATAGGAATCTCATCGACCGTCAGCCCCCCCTCAATAAAGTGGCGGGGAGCATCCAGATGCGTGCCTGTATGAACGGTGCAGGCCATCCGGCTGACATTCGACTCATCTCCTTCTGCGATCGTGGAAACCTGCTCCACAACAACCGTATCATCACCAGGCCAGACCGGCAGCTGCGGCGAAATGGACACAGAGATATCAATAAATCGCATCCCTTTCCTCCATATGGAAATTATAGATTCGATCCGGCGAAAAAGCGAATTTCGATCAAATTACAATGTACAATCAGAACGGAAACAATCCGCAGTTTATCCCACAGGAGTAATAGTCGATGAATGCAAGTATGGAAATGTTGGACGGAGCAGTAAAACAAAATGAAGAGAAAATCCTGGAGGAACTTGCAGTTCTTTGTCGTCAGCCCAGTATTTCCGCCCAGGCTGTTGGTATTGAAGAAACTGCGCAGCTAACTGCCAGTATGCTGCGCAAGCGCGGATTCGACACGCAGATTCTTCCCACCAATGGTTTCCCGGTCGTCTATGCTGAGCGAAAAGGCATTTCAGACAGGACTCTCCTTTTTTATAATCATTATGACGTACAGCCTCCAGAACCTCTGGATTTGTGGACGACGCCACCTTTTGAACCGGAAATCCGTGAAGGGAAGATGTTCGCCCGCGGGGTCAGTGATGACAAAGGGCACTTCATGGCACGCCTGGCAGCAATCGACAGCTTCCTGGCACTGGAGAAGGAACTCCCGTGTACGATTAAATTCCTTCTTGAAGGTGAAGAAGAAATCGGCAGTGTGAATCTGGGCGCTTTCATCCGGGAAAACAAGGAACTGCTGGCCGCTGACGGATGTATCTGGGAATCGGGCGGCGTTGACGAGAACGACATCCCCGAACAGCAGGCGGGTATGCGCGGGATCTGCTATGTGGAACTTGTTGCCAGAACCGCCGGCCAAGATGCACACTCCGGGCTTGGCGGGTCGATCTTTCCAAACGCAGCCTGGCGGTTGGTGTGGGCATTGAATACTCTCAAGGATCAGAATGAACGCATCCAGATCGCCGGTTTCTATGATAAGGTGGTTCCGGCAAGCGACCGCGATATGGAACTGCTTGCAGATCTGCCGGATAATGCGCCAGCGCTGAAAGAAGGATACGGGTTGGATGGCTTCCTGCTCGGGCTTGAAGGCGGGGTTGAATTTCAACGACGCGCCATTTTCGAGCCAACCTGCACCATCTGCGGCCTCACCGCTGGTTATCAGGGCCCTGGAAGCAAAACTGTTCTGCCTGCCGAGGCACGTGCCAAGATCGATTTCCGCCTGGTTCCCGATATGCGTCCGGAGGATGTGCTTGAACAGCTGCGTACACATCTCGATGCCCATGGTTTTGCTGATATAAAAATCCACTTCCTGGGAGGAAATCCTGCAGGTCGGACACCTATCGACAACCCCTTCCTGGAACTTGTCGTACAGACCGCCGAGGAAGTTTATGGCGTTCCTCAGCGAATAGTCCCTATGTCCGGCGGTTCCGGCCCCAACTACCATTTCCTTGAGGTGCTGCACATCCCGGTAGCGATGGCCGGGATCGGTTACCCCGGAGAGAATATCCACGCTCCGGACGAACATATCCGCCTGGAAGACCTATACAAGGGAATCCAGCATACAATCCGCATTATTCGGGCATTTGCCGAGCAATAGTGTCGGGACATGCCGGGATGGCAGGGAGTCCTTGCCGTATATGCACCTCTGGACTATAATTTCCTGCACAGTTCGGGGCGTAGCGCAGCCCGGTTAGCGCACCTGCATGGGGTGCAGGGGGTCGGCGGTTCAAATCCGCCCGCCCCGACTGAGGTCACCGCAACAGCGGTGGCCTTTTTTATATCAAATTATCCCGGAGTTGGGGCATAGCCTGCCTTCTGAAACAGAATTGTGCCAGATTTATTCACAGCTGTGCATTTTTATCACTTTTTCTTCGACTGTTACCGGCAAAGGTGTATAATGACGGGGAAAAAGACGCACCAGCTTTTATCCGTCGCCAGACGAGCACTTTAAGCAGAAAGCCCGGCCCATGCAGGCACGTGCAAGATCCACTTTACGGGGTACTTTGCACCTTTTTTCACTACCGAGCACAAGCCTGCAGCCAGACTTTTCCATCTGGAGTTGTGACAAAAGCGGTCGCTGCAGCCCACACCATGTGAATTCGAGGTTCTCGCATGAAAATAATTTCTGGTATTGCCGCCTCCAATGGAATCGCTATCGGCCCGATCTTCCTGTATGAAGAAGAAGACCTGTCGTTTGAGCGGAGTCGATGTTCCGACAGTACAAAGGAAATGAAGCGTCTGAACGGGGCTCTCGAGAAAGCACGGGGTGAAATTGAAACAATCAGGGATAAAGCTGAAGCTGAAACGGGCTCGGATGAAGCTGCGATTTTTGAAGCCCATGCCATGTTTCTTGATGACCCGGCCCTCCTTGAAGCAGTTGAGAAAACGATAAAGGAAGAGCAGCTGAACCTGGAAAGCGCCTGGATGGATTCTATCGAGATGTATGCCTCTCAAATGGAAGCCATGGAAGACGAGTACTTCAAAGCCCGAGCGGCCGACATACGCGATGTCGGTAACCGAATCCTTCGTATTCTCCTCGGAAAACAGGAAACAGATCTTTCCTCGATGACATCCAACGCAGTGGTTGTCGCCCGTGATCTCACTCCCTCAGATACTGTGCGAATGAACAAGAAGCTGGTCCTTGGTTTCAGTACAGTTGAAGGTGGACCGACTTCCCATACAGCCATACTGGCAAAAGCCCTCGGACTTCCTGCAGTTGTCGGTGCTGGAAGCGAACTCCTGAAACACGCCGATACGAAAAAAATCATAATTGACGGCAGCACAGGTGTAATCATCCTGGATCCTGATAAAAAACAGGTAAAGGAATACCAGGAAAAACAGGGGAAAGAAGAAAAGCGATCAAAAATAGCACTCGAACATGCCCACGAGCCGGCCAGAACCCGCGATGGACATACCGTGGAAATTGTTGCTAATGCGGGCGGTCCGGAGGATGCAGCCTCCGCGCTCGAACACGGTGCCGAAGGGATCGGGCTGCTAAGAACAGAATTCCTCTATCTTGATAGCAAGACAGCACCCGATGAGGAAACACAGCTGGCTGCTTATACTGCCGTCCTGGACGTAATGGGGAAACGCCCGGTCGTGGTCCGCACAATTGATGTTGGCGGAGACAAGGAAATTCCCTACATAAACCTCGGCAGGGAAGCAAATCCCTTCCTGGGCTTCCGGGCGATCCGTATGTGTCTGCAGGATCCTGAATTTTTCAAGACCCAGCTTCGTGCCCTGGTTCGTGCGAGCTTTGGCCACGATCTGCGTATCATGTTTCCAATGATTGCCACCATCGAAGAGGTGCGACAGGCAAAAGTACTGCTGGAAGAGGCAAAACGCGAGGTGTATAAGGCCAATCACTCCATTGCCCGCACCATCCAGGTTGGTATTATGGTTGAGATACCCTCCGTCGCCATTCTGGCGGATCTGTTCGCCCGCGAGGTGGATTTCTTCAGCATCGGCACCAACGACCTCACCCAGTACACTCTCGCTGCCGAACGAACGAACGACCGGGTAGCGTACCTCGGCGATGCCTGCCATCCGGCAGTGCTGCGGGAAATAGCCCGTGTAATTGAAGAGGCTCACAAGCAAAAAATTTGGACCGGCGTATGTGGTGAACTGGCTGGCGATCCAGACGCTGTGCCTATCCTGTTGGGACTGGGCCTGGATGAGTTCAGTATGGCTCCAAGCCTGATCCCGCGAGCCAAGGAGATTATCCGGGAATGGAAACTGAAGGATGCCAGGAAGGCTGCTGCAGCAGTGCTCAATCTGCACACAGCCCGGGAAGTGCGCGAATTCATCCACTCCCAGAAACCCTGAGAACCTGTCGTGATACCTGTTGTATGAATCAAAACGGGGCTTTCATTAATGGAAAGCCCCGTATGCTTTTCCTGTCTGGGTCTTGCCGTTATTCCGAAAGCAGTGTTTCCCCACCCAGTTCCTCATACACCCCGATCAATGCGGAGTTATCCAGGTCACGCATGCCCATCTGCAGCATGGCTTCATAAAGCTGCAGCGTAATCGCAGCTGATGGAAGCGGTACACCATAAGTACGCGCGGTATCCATAACAATGCCGAGGTCCTTGTGCATCATGTATGCCTTGAAGCCCGGTCCGCGTTCGCCGGCAAACAGCCTATCCGGTTTTTTATCAAGCGTCCAGCACTGTGCTGCACCGCCCTGGATTGCATTCACCACCCGGCGGGGGTCAACCCCGGTTTTACGTGCGAGAATGAGCAATTCAGCCAGCGCCGCCATCTGCGCGCCCACCATAATTTGATTGCAGGCTTTCGCTACCTGCCCCGCGCCGCTCTCACCGACATAGGTGATCGTTTTACCGATTGCCTTCAGCACCGGTACGACGGACTCAAACACTTCTTCCGGCCCGCCGACCATAATCGCCAGGGTACCTGCGATCGCTCCCACATCTCCTCCGGAAACAGGCGCATCCAGAAAGGTGACTCCCTTTTTCGCCAGAGCAGCCGCTATGCTGCGTGCTGTCTCCGGCTTGATAGTACTGTTATCAATAACGATCATGCCGGGGCGGCAGCCTTCTGCAATACCATTCTTCCCAAGGACAACCTGCTCTACATCCGGCGAGTCAGGCAAATTGGTGAAGATGATATCACTGTTCTCAGCAACCTCGCGCGGCGAGGAGGCTGCCCGGGCACCTTCTGCTGCAAGCTCCTTCACGGAAGCCTGGCTTCGATTATGTACCATCACCTCATAGCCGGCCTTCATCAAATTGCGGGCCATCGGCTTGCCCATCAACCCAAGACCAATATAACCAATACGTTTCGTCATGTTTTCTCCTGAAGAATATGAAGCAGGGCAGCTGAATCCATCGTTTCCGGTATTTTACTGCAGGATAGAAAGCAGGATCACCTGCTGCATCGTCGTATCCCCGGCTGCCGTAATTGTACACCCTCCGTGCAGGATTCCTCGAGGATATCGGCTTTCCTGCTACCATACCAGAATTGCCGAACCAATCGTGTCGATCTATCGGCTCCATCTGCAGCTGACAAACGGCAGCCCTTCTGGTTTCACAAATCCAGCAAAAAATCCCGGATCCATACAATAGGACTCAGGCATGAAAATACAGCATTAACATCCAGAACGGTCAAATCTGTTTCTAAAAATTTACCGGCAGCATAATTGTTAATCCTTTCAGTATATAATTCGACGGTTTTTAAACAATACTGGATCGATGCAGAAGAAAATCAACAAAAATGGCGGAAGTTTACATTCTCCAGCTTTCATTCCCCCCGTATAGTGGAATATAAATATTCTTTACCGAAGGGAGATTCAGTAATGAAGAAGAATAGATTATGGATTCTGCTCGTGGTAATTTTATTCAGCCTTTCCCTGGCTGCCTGCGGAACCACCGCAGTTGAGCCTGCTGCAGAAGAGCCTGCTGCAGAAGCACCAGCCGCAGAGGAACCCGCTGCAGAAGCACCTGCTGCAGAAGAACCAGCCGCAGAGGAACCGGCAGCATTGACCTATGAGGACCTGGTGGTTGGGTTCGCACAGATCGGGGCCGAAAGCGAATGGCGAACTGCTGAAACCAACTCGATCCTGGCCGTCGCCGAGGAACTGGGAGTCGAGTTAAAGTTCTCTGATGCCCAGCAGCAGCAGGAGAATCAGATTGCTGCTATTCGTTCTTTCATTGCACAGGGTGTTGATGTTATCGGTGTCGCTCCCGTCGTCGAATCCGGTTGGGAACCAGTGTTCCAGGAAGCCAAAGACGCCGGCATCCCGATCATTCTTGTTGACCGGGGCGCTGATGTCCCCGATGAACTATATACATCCTTCATCGGCTCCGATTTTGTACTGGAAGGCGAGAACGCCTGTGAAGAGATGGCCGGACTCCTCAGTGAAGAAGGCAACATTATTGAGCTCCAGGGAACTGTTGGCGCTGGTCCGGCAATAGACCGGCAGGCCGGTTTCGCCAGCTGCCTGGAAGGTTACCCCAACATGTCCATGCTCGATTCACAGTCAGGCAACTTCACCCGGGCGGAAGGCAAGGAAGTGATGGAAGCCTTCCTCCAGACCTATGGTGATCAGATCAACGGCGTGTATGCCCACAATGACGATATGGCTATCGGCGCAATCCAGGCCATAGAAGAGTACGGCCTTGTCCCCGGTGAGGATATCAAGATCGTGTCTGTTGATGGTGTAAAAGGCGCATTCGAAGCCATGGTCGATGGGACATTAAACTGCACGGTCGAATGTAACCCGCTGCTTGGGCCGCAGTTCTTTGAAGCAGCCCTCATGCTGGCAAATGGCGAGGAAGTACCCCGCTGGATTAAATCAAACGAAGGCGTGTACTGCCAGGAAGTTGCTGCTGAAATGCTTCCTGAACGCCAATACTGATCAACATTAACTAAATGGAGAGAGCGGCTGGCAGGCAGTCCCTGAATGATTTCAGCATGGGCTGCAACTCAAGAGGAACGGAACTCATTCGTCCTCCGTGCCAGTCGCTCCTCATCGCTTTTTTGACACCTTTTGGATAGGAACTTATGGCTGAAGCAAACACTACAATCCTGACCATGCGGGGGATTAATAAAACCTTTCCCGGTGTAAAAGCACTCACCGATGTCGATCTCTCCCTGAACCAGGGAGAAATTCATGCTCTTCTGGGCCAGAATGGTGCTGGAAAATCCACACTGATCAAAGTTCTTACCGGCGCAGAACAGGCAGACAGCGGTGAAATAATCCTGGAAGGCAAAACGATCCATCCCCGCTCTCCACAGCATGCCCAGGAGCTTGGAATCAGCACGGTTTACCAGGAAATAAACCTCTGTCCCAATCTGTCTGTTGCAGAGAATATCTTCATCGGCCGTGAACCCCGGAAACTGGGCAGTATCCACTGGAAGGTGATTGAGAGACAAGCAGCAGAAATCCTGCAAACAATGGGGATTGAAATTGATGTCACTCAATCCCTTGAAAGCTACTCTATTGCAATCCAGCAAATGGTTGCTATTGCCAGATCTCTCCAGATTTCGGCGCGGATCCTGATTCTGGATGAACCCACATCGAGCCTCGATGAAGATGAAACGAGTACGCTTTTTAACGTCATGAAACGGTTAAAAAATGACGGGATCGGCATCATTTTTATCACCCACTTCATCGACCAGGTGTACCAAATCTCCGACCGGATTACGATCCTCCGCAACGGCAGGTTGATCGGCGAATATGAAACCTCAGAACTCCCAAGATACAACCTCGTTTCTCTGATGATCGGCAAGAAACTGGAAAACCTGGATCAACTCACAGAACATCGAAATCAGGTACTGCAGAGAAGCAAGCATGAGCTTGTCCTCGAAGGCCGGCGTTTGGGTGCAGCCGGTAAGATTGAACCCTTTGACCTCAGCCTGTATGCAGGAGAGGTGGTCGGATTCGCGGGCCTGCTGGGGTCCGGACGCACCGAAGCAGCCCGCCTGCTTTTCGGCCTCGACCGTTGTGACTCCGGCATGATTTTCCTGGACCAACAGCCTGTGAAATCAATGACCCCAGGCAAAGCGATCAAGTTTGGCATTGCATTCTGCCCGGAAGACCGTAAAGAGAATGGTGTGATCGCAGATCTGACTGTCAGGGAAAACATCATCCTCGCACTCCAGACACGATTGGGCTGGTTCCGCTTCCTCAACAGGAAACAGCAGGAAAAACTGACATCGGAATTTATCGACTCGCTCTTTATCCAGACACCTTCCCCCAACCAGCTTGTGCGAAACCTGAGCGGAGGAAATCAGCAGAAGGTGATTCTTGCCCGCTGGCTGGCCATCAATCCCAGGATTTTAATCCTGGATGAACCAACGCGCGGTATTGACATCGGAACAAAAGCAGAAATCCAGAAGCTGGTTCTTGATCTCGCCATGGCGGGGAAAGCAATTCTTTTTATCTCTTCCGAACTGGAGGAGGTTATTCGCTGCAGCCACCGTATCAAGGTTCTGCGAGGCCGGCAAATGGTAAAGGAACTCACTGCTGAAGAAGTAAATGGCAGCTCAGTGCTGACCGCAATTGCAGGGAGCTGAATGGGAACATGAAAAACCGTATAAGACATTACACCAAAAGTCGACTCTTCTGGCCATTTGCTGCGCTGATCCTGATTCTGTTGTTTGATCTTCTGTTTATCCCTGGCTTCTTTCGACTGGAGATCAAGGAACAACACCTTTACGGACGGATAATTGACATTCTTAACCGGGGAGCACCGCTGATGCTGATGGCACTCGGAATGACATTCGTCATCGCCACAGAAGGTGTGGACCTGTCTGTCGGGGCTATTGTCGCCATCGCAGGCGCGGTTGCTGCCATGCTGATCGGTGCCGAAACCGGCGTCACCCGCATCCCGCTTTTGCTGGTAATCCTGCTGACGCTGGGGGGCTCGATGTTGTGTGGGCTGTGGAACGGGGTACTGGTCGCGAACCTGGGCATTCAGCCGATGGTTGCCACCCTGATTCTGATGGTAAGCGGGCGCGGCATCGCCAAGCTGATCACCAAAGGCCAGATTCTGACGATTTACTATGATCCCTACTCATTCTTCGGCGGTGGCTATTTTCTTGGCCTGCCTGTCTCACTCTATGTCGTTGCTGCCGCAGCCGTGGCTGCCTACCTGCTGGCAAGGAAAACCTCCTTTGGCTTGTACATTGAAGCAGTCGGTATCAGCTCTGGTGCAAGCTTCCACAGCGGTGTCAATGAAAAACGCGTGAAACAGATCGCCTATATCCTCAGTGGGTTATGTGCAGGCATTGCCGGAATCCTGATCAGCTCCAATACAAAAAGTGCGGACTCCATCAATGCCGGCGTTCTGGCTGAACTGAATGCCATTCTTTCCGTGGTGATCGGAGGAACACTCATGACAGGAGGCCGGTTCTCCCTGCTTGGCAGTCTGATCGGAGCATTGATTATCCAGAGCCTGACCACCACCATTTATGCGTTTGGTGTCCCGCCAACCGTTGTTTCCGTGGTGAAAGCGATTGTTGTTCTCCTTGTTTGCCTGATCCAATCGGAAGTAATGCATCAGAAATTCAATCAGTGGCTGAAAACCAATCGCAACAAGGTAGTTACATCATGAAACTTAACCGAAAACACCTGCCCATTCTGATCACCGTAGTCCTCTTTTTCATGACCTATCTGGCCGGCTCTCTCAGATATGACAACTTCTTCTCAACCCGGGTTTTTCTGAATCTTTTTATTGATAACTCGTTCCTCTTCATCACCTCCATCGGAATGACCCTTGTGATCATCAGCGGGGGAATCGATCTTTCCGTTGCCGGTGTGATGGCACTCACCGCCATGGTCTCCGCTGTCCTGGTCGAATACCACCATTTTCCGATTACAGCCGTTATTCCGATAGTTCTGCTGATGGGAACAATGATTGGGTTTACGATGGGGGTAATCATCCATTACTTCAAACTACAACCATTTATCATCACACTGGCCGGTCTTTTCTTTACGCGCGGCATGTGCTATGTGCTCAGCGTGGATGCTGTCACGATCACCGACCAGGTGTACGTCAACATTGCCAAGACCAGGATCCCGGTCGGTGAAAAGAGCTTTATATCAATCGGGGTGATCATCTTTCTGGTCGTGCTGCTGGTGATTCTCTACCTGACCCGCTGCACGCGGTTTGGCCGAAATATTTATGCGATAGGAGGCAGTGAGAGCTCAGCTGTGCTGATGGGCTTGCCGGTAGGTCTAACCAAGGTTATGGTTTATACTCTGAATGGGTTTCTATCCTCCCTCGCAGGTATTGTATTTACCTTCTACATGCTCTCCGGCTACGGGCGTCATCTTGATATGCTTGAACTTGACGTCATTGCCGCAGTAGTGATCGGTGGAACCCAGCTGACCGGAGGGTATGGATACGTGATTGGCACTGTCTTTGGCGTGCTGATCGAAGGTGTCATTCAGACCATCATCATGTTTGAAGGCACGTTAAATTCCTGGTGGACAAGCATCATGGTGGGTCTGCTGACCCTGTTCTTTATTGCTGTGCAGCGAATTCTACTCGGGAATCGATCTGGCTTGTGGAAGAGTGCAAACCTGCTATCTGGACAACGTAAAAAACCAAGAGGTATCCAAACGGATACGACATCCTGAGTGATCTGCCATGTATAAAGTTTTCCTCGTAGAGGATGAAATTGTAACCAGAAAAGGCATCCGGAACACCATTCCATGGCGGGAGAATGGGCTGGAATATGCTGGTGATGCGCCGGATGGTGAAAAAGCCCTGCCGTTGATTCGGGAAACCCATCCAGACATCGTTATCACCGATATCCGCATGCCGTTCATGGATGGTCTGGAGTTGTCCCGCATCCTGCGGAAGGAGTTTCCTGACGTAAAGATCATCATCCTCAGCGGGCACGATGAATTTGAATACGCCCAGAAAGCCATCCCTCTCGAGGTCAGCAGCTACCAGCTGAAACCTGTTACACCGGAGGAACTGACCGGTGCACTGCTCGAAGTTACCGCTCAGCTGGATGTGGACAGACAGGAAAAGGCAGCGCACCTGGCTTTGTTGGAAAAATCAAGAGCGTATCATGAGCTGCTCCAGGAGAAATTCATCCTCCGCTTAATCACCGGTGGGCTTGAACCAGTGGAAACGATAGCACAGAGCGAACGCCTGCATTTAAATATCGTTGCCCAGCGCTATCTCGTTATGGTTCTTGTTTTTGAACCGACCTGCAATCCAATTGAAGTGGATTATGAGAACTACCAGGCCTTAAAACGACTTGCGGTGAGCGCAGTGGAAAAGAATCCGGATGTCCTCTGGTTTTATAAGGACATCGATGAATTGGTGTTACTCATCAAAGGGATGGATTTTTCACCTCTGGAGACGGAAGCAGAATTCCTGTCCAATCTTATCCAGGAGACTCTTCCTGAAAAATCCACCTGCAGGCTGCGGATTGGTATTGGAACAGCTTGCAGTTGCCTTGCTGACTTGAAAGAGTCTTACGCTGCGGCACAATATGCACTGGAAAATCGCACGAAGAATGCTGGGACACAACCTATCGATACCTTGCTCTTTCCGGTTCTCAAGCGTGAAGATATCGAACGGATGCTGAATCTTGAGGACACGCAGGATTTTGATACTTTCTTCTCACGCGAGATCAGGCCGCTGCAAAGCGCCATCGAGCATTCGAATGTTTATCGGAATTACGTTCTCACGCACCTGGTATTCACCTGTGCCCACTTCATCCGCAGCATGGGTGGAAACCCCTTCCATGTATTAAGTGATCTCGATTATCTGGAAAACAGGCTTTCGACCATCAAGGACTTCCTCAGTCTGAGGAACTTTATCCAGGATACCGTTTACCGGACCCTGGAGTTCCGCGATCAGCAGGTTCATAATTTAAATAACAGTATCATCTGGGAAGCAAAAGCATTTCTCTCCGATAACTATCAGAATCCGGATATCTCACTGCAGGATGTGACCGGGCATGTGAATATCAGCACCAGCCACTTCAGCCGCATCTTTCGCCGCGAGGTTGGGATGACATTTGTCGAATATCTCACCAGCCTCAGAATCGAACAGGCTAAAGTGCTGCTGTGTACAACCTCCAAACGTGCCTATGAAGTGGCAGAAGAGGTTGGTTACAAAGATCCGCATTATTTCAGCACTGTTTTCAAGCGGTATGCTGGTTGTTCGCCCAGTGAGTATCAGGATTTAAAGCTGTCAAAAAATACCGGTGGGTAGCGGTTAAACGGTAATCCAGGTTAATTACTTTTCACAGAGGTAGAAATTTGACTCACTTAAGATGGTCAGGATTGTTGCATTCCCTCTCGTCACGATTGGCCTTTCGGCAAAACCAGGGGAGAGAACCAATGGATAATCCCGAGCGCAGCTTTTTCATTGATGAATGGGTTGGTGAAAAGAGAAAACTGCTCGCTTTCATTTCGAGCTTGAAGCTTTCTATCCGGCAGAGGATCTACTTCTCTTTCCTCATTGTCATTTTCCTGATGAGTGCCCTCAATGTGGTTTTCGGGCTGCAAACTCTTCACTACCAGCACAGCTACGATGCGATCATGCGCAATATCACCACGGCAAACTCCTTGAATGGGTATGTATCCAGTGAAATCAACCGTGAAATGTGGCGTATTATCACCGGGTACCTGACATTCGATGAAGGGATTCAGTACGATATTCTCGATAACACCAGCTCCCAACTGACGGAGATGATGCAGAACGCCGCCTCTCGTAGAGGTGAACTGAAACTGGATGTGATCCTGCGGACGTTGAATTCCCTGGAGAAAAGCATCGATGAAATGGGCGCGCTTGTGAATTCGGGTGCGGATACCGAGACCCTGCGCCAGGAACTGGAAGAAGTGATGTGGGTCGCAGGATTGATCGAAGCAAACATTCAGGACTACATGGTGTTTGAAGTGGTTCAATCCGAACAGCAGTATATGCAAATCCGGGAGAGCTTCAGGCAGTGGCTGTGGATCAACGGCATCGTCCTGGCAGCGGTACTGATCTTCTCAAGCCTCGCCGCCTGGGTCATTTCCGAAAGTATCTATTCACCGATAAAGAAACTGCACGATGTCACCGCCACAATTTCAAATGAAGATCTTGATGTGCTGCTGCGGGGTGAGTACCACGATGAGATCACCAAACTTAGCCTCACCTTCAATTCCATGGTGAACCGGATCAACGCTCTGCTGGAAAGCAAGGTCGAGGAGCAGAAGAACCTGAAAAAAGCTGAACTGCGCACCCTGCAGGCACAGATCACCCCCCACTTTCTTTACAACACCCTGGATACATTGATCTGGCTGGCAGAAGGCGGTCAAAACGAGGATGTTGTCGAGATCGTGAAGGCACTCTCAGACTTTTTCCGCATCGGTTTAAGTAAAGGGGAAGACTGGATCACACTCCGCGAAGAAATTCAGCACACGCGGAGTTATCTCACGATCCAGCAGATGCGATATAGTGACATACTCGATTTCGAAATCAGGATCAATCCCGAGATCCTGGACAGCACGGTGCTGAAACTTACTCTCCAGCCACTGGTTGAAAATGCCATTTACCACGGGATTAAGAAAAGCCGCGGGGGAGGAAAAATTATAGTCTCCGGGGAAAAACTGGATAACCAGACCATGCGGTTAAGTGTGATCGATACCGGCGCAGGATTCCCTCCCGAACGTCTGGCCCAGATACGCTCCGAGATTGAAAACTTCTCACAAGAAGTCCGGATCAAGGAAAGTGGTTTCGGTCTTGAGAATGTTAACAAACGGATCCGGTTATACTACGGCGAAGGATACAGGCTGCAGATCGACAGCACTTATATGGAACGGACCTGTGTGTCCATTACTGTACCAATTCTCCATCAAGCCGTTGGAAAACAAGCCGCGAAACTTACGGAATCCGCCTCATAGCAACCCTGGCACCGGGCAGGAACTCAGCATAGTTATGGCTGCCATAAGATCCTGCTGCCTGCTGTGAAAGCGCACAGGCTCTGCTTCAAACATCCTGGCAGATCAGTGCTTACTATCTTCTGCTGCTTTCCAGCGTTCAGCCAGTTTCTCCAGCTCACAGTTGGCGAGGTCCAGTGCATGCTTCAGCTCAGTACGTGCTTTCGTTTCCAGTTCCCCGCTATGAGCCCGAGCCTGCAAGTCTTCGACATCTGCCTTGAGACGCTGCCCGGTTTCACTGGCTTCCAGATCGTCCAGCGCTTCCCGAATCGAGCTGCCCAGCTCCTGCAGCCCGCTTTCGAGGTCGCGCTGCAGCTGCACACGCTCCTCGCTTTCCCAGACACCTTAAAAGACCGCCTTCAGGTTCTCACCCAACCGGTGGAATTCATCCTTTATTTCCGGATTGCGATTTTGATCCTGTTCCATGTGCCATACCTCCCTGTTTATGGATTCAATATTAATTTGACTATACGAGCATAACGCTGAAAATCAAATCTCTCAACCCGGTCAGGCCGGGTGAGATCGGGTCAACTACTGATAAATTTACAAAAGACCTGATTGCCAAGCAGGCGCCCCTTCACCGTCAACCTCAGTGAATCGGCTGTTTGTTCAAGAAGGCCCTGGGAAACAAGGAGATCTATCTCCTCCTTGTACAACACCTGTGGTGACGTGCTGAAACGCTCGATAAAACGATTTACGTTCACCCCTGCGCCGGTAAGGCGAAGCCCCATCATCAGAGTGTCCTCAATCTCACGCTGTCTGCTGATCGCTTCGCGTTCGACCACCGCCGCGCTGAATGGGAACACATCCTGAGAAGGCTTCTGAAAAGCGCGGATGTAAGCCGCCGGATGAGCGATGGTCAGTGTGCGAAAGCCGCCCGCAAAACCAGCTGCGCCTGCTCCCACACCAAGATAGGGTTCATTTCGCCAGTACTGCAAATTATGCCGGCTGGCGTACAGAGGGAAAAAACTGCTTCCCTGGGTTTTGCCTGGCTTTGCCCAGTTGGAAATCTCATACTGTTCATAACCCTCTACTGAAAGAAAGCTGCAGGCCTGCTCATACATCTCTGCCATCACGTCCGGATCCGGTTCAGTTAGCCTGCCGGCAGCAAGCTCTTCCTGAAGTTTTGTGCCCTCTTCCACGGTCAACGAATACAGCGAGAGATGCTGAGGGCTGAGACGAACTGCCTGCTGCAGACTTGCCTGCCAGCTTAGAGTCGTCTGACCGGGGATGCCGTAAATAAGATCGAAACTCAAATTATCAAATCCGGCTTCTCGGATCACGCTGACTGCAGCAGATGTTTGCTCTGCAGTGTGGATCCGTCCCAATACCTGAAGTTCAACCGGGTCAAAACTCTGCACACCCAAGGAGATGCGGTTCACACCTGCTGCAGGTAACCTTTTTAAATTCTTAAGGTCCGTACTGTCAGGATTCGCCTCAAGGCTGATCTCCGCCCCGCTCTGTAGTTTAAATACATCCCTGACAGTATCCAGCACCTGCCCGATCAGTGGTGCAGCCAGCAAAGAAGGTGTGCCGCCGCCAAAATAGACCGTACCGATCGGGAGTTTATACTGCAGCACTGCTTCCGCTGCAGTACCCAACTCTCTCAGTTCCAAACAAAGTGCGTCAATATATCCAGGGATCAGACCTGCCAGGCCGGCATATGTATTAAAATCACAATATGAACAGCGGGCTCGACAGAACGGAATATGGATATACAGGCTGGTGTCCATAGGCAGGATTCTATCATGTACACCTTCCACCCCCCACAAACACCGGGGACTATGTTTTCACACCAAGGAATGTTCCTTCCGAAGCTCCTGCCGCTCCCTCTGCTATTTAGTGTGTACACAGCTGTCTGAGAAAGTATAATGAAGGTCAATTTGCTGCACGGAAAGTTCGGGTATGGAAAATCATTCAGTTATCAATGCAAAAGATCTGCAGACTCTAAACCAAATCCTGAAAACACTGAACGAGACTCTCGATATTCGTGCAGGGCTGAATGCTGCCCTGGCTCAGATTATTCAGCTGCTGGACCTGGAAACGGGCTGGATTTTCATCCACAAATCTCTCTACACCCGTGAACAGGATCAGGAAGGTTTTAAACTCGCTGCGTATCACAATCTTCCCCCGGAAATGAACCCGGAAACATCCTCCATCTGGGATACAAGCTGCACCTGCCAGGAGTGCTTTCTGCAGGACAGATTCATTCAAGCCTACAACGAAATCCGCTGCTCCCGTCTGAAAGCATTGAACCTGCAATCCCATTCAGGGATCCATGCATCCGTGCCGCTGAAATCGGGTGATATCACCCTTGGTATTCTGAACCTCACTACGGCAGACTGGCGAGCTTTCCAATCCGATAAACTCGCCCTGCTTGAAAACCTGGGGCACCAGGTCGGTGTTTTCCTCGATCGCACACGCCTCTACAATCTTCTCCATGAACAGCGTCTTTCCGAGCAGGAAGTGCTCCTGGATGTTTCCCGGCAGCTGCTGAGCCGTTCAGATCCGGTGGAACTGGCAGATTATATTGTGCTCGAAGTCCGCAGCCTGCTGGCCTGCGATGCCTGTGCTTTATTGCTGCCGGACAGGGGCAACATGCTGGCATTCCGGGCAGCAAGCGGCTGGCTGTTCGATCCGGTGAAAGAATCACGGTCCATCCCGAACGACCAGCGTACAGGGCCCGGTATGGCGATGATTTCACAGAAGCCGATAGTAATCCGGGACCTGCAGGACACATCAGAAGCGTTGTGGACCGAACCATGGTTGGAACGCGAGGGAATGCGCGGTCATACGATCGTTCCACTTATCCTTGAGAATCGTTCTATCGGAGCACTGGTGATTAACCACCGCACTCCCCGTTTGTTTGAAGAAGATGAAATCCGGCTGCTGCAGCTGATGGCTAACCAGGTTGCTATTGCACTTGAGAAAGCACAACTCCAGCTCGATACCGTTGAACGCCAGCGACTGGAACATGAACTGAAACTGGCTCATTCCATCCAGCAAAATATGCTGCCCCTGCAGTGCCCTTCACCCCAGGGATGGCAGTTTGCCGCAGCGTATCGGCCCGCAAGAGAAATCGGTGGCGATTTTTATGACTTTTACGAGTTCCCCACCGAGCCCGATCTTCTCGGGATTGTAATTGCAGATGTCACCGACAAAGGTATCCCCGCTGCCCTGTTTATGGCTTCCAGCCGGACAATCCTCAGGACCATCGCCTTCAGCGGGCGTGATCCGGCTGCAGCCCTGGCCCGGGCCAATGACCTAATCATGCGCGATGGTAAGACTGATACCTTCATCAGTGCTTTTTATGCACTCGCCAACACCCGGACAGGACGTATCCGCTACGCAAGTGCCGGACACAATCCCCCTCTTCTGTTCCGGGCTGCCGATAACTCCATACAGACACTGGATGCCAGGGGGATTGTTCTCGGTGTCGTCGAAATCGCACAATTTGAGCAGAAAACTGTCTATATGCAGCCCGGTGATGCCATCGTTTTTTTCACAGATGGCGTCACGGATGCAGTCGATACGCAAAAAAACCTGTACGGCCAGGAACAGCTCGTGGAATGCCTTCAATCCTGTGGAAATCAGGATGCAGACCGGATCCTGGAAAGCATCCTCGACCGTATCGACCAGTATTCAGGCAGTGCTCCCCGGTCTGATGATCTCACCATGGTCGTTGCCCGCTATACCGCTTCCTGAGCCGGCTAACAACTGCTGCCGAACCTCGATCCGTTTTTCCTCCCGCTTGAAGATTACTCCCCCAGCATCTCAATCTCACTCAGAAATGTCCAGGAGTCATTCTGCAAGGTCAACCGGAGATACCGGCATGGAAAACCCAGCGGTCTGGTGTTGGAGAAAACATACTCACTTTTCTCACCTGTAATCCACTCCGGCAAATCCCGGGTTTCTGTACTGTACCAGCTGCTGCCGTCAACGGAACAGGAAAGTGTCATGCCCCCCGGAAATATGATCCCCTTTTCAGGCTGCTGCAGCAGGTGGACAGCCAACCAGTCCAGCCGAACTTCTGCACCCAGGTCCAGTACAAGCTGGACAAAACCCTGCTCGCTACCATTCACCCCCACCCATGCCGGATCATGGTTTTGCTCTACATCCCCCACAGCCCCATCAAATAGTTCGAAGCCGGAGTCAGGGTATTGCTCTGCGGGTTGTGTCTCCCAGGAATACTCCACCGGCAATAGAAGTGTACCCTCTCCAAGTGCAGCCGCCCTGTAAAAAGCATTCAGGCGACCTGCTTCCTGGTGGTGAATCGGCACCTGCGTGGTGAGATGATGTTGATACAACCACACTACCTGGCGGTCGACAACTGTACTGGCTTTTATCTGCTCTTGAATGCGCGCCAGCGACGCAGGCCGATAAGCGCCGCCCCTAGGAACAGATGACTGGTTAACACAGCAGTTGAACAACTCAACAACCGCCCAGGTATGTTCGCTGCCAAGTTCCTCAACCAGCAGGCTGTATGCTTCAGCCGTCGTAAACATACCGTCTCCGGCAGGATCGATCCCGTCTGCACCCACAGAATCCTGCCAGACGAGGATATCCGCCCTGCTGGCTTGAAAAAATCCTTTCGCCCGCTGAAGAAAACCATCAAGGCCGAGTTCGTCACAGCCGCATAAATGCGGTGAAATGAGCACCTCCCTCTCAGATTGTAAATGGACAGCCGCCACAAGCTGTGCGTAGTATTCAAAGAAAACTTCAGGATAGGCAGTTTCGCAAAGACTGGGTTCGTCCGGCAGGTACCATCCCCGCAGCGCCGGGGATTCGCCATAGTTTGTTTCCAGCAATGCGGCTGCTGTGATAGTATCCGAAAGTACATCGTCGGATCGCTGCGCCAGAAAATATCCACTACCGCAAACACCTGTATTATTCATAACCAACCCAAGATACACCTCCATACTGTTCGCTTCAGCAGCGCTCAGAAGCTTTTCAACTTTTTCCGCCATCCCATCAATCCATACAAATCCCGATTCCACACAGCAAGCCTCGGTTTCACAACCAGCCCCGCGCACACCCAGGTTCTGGACAATCAAAGTATCCATACCGAGTGCGTGTATACTGTAAACTACCTCACGAAGCTGTTCTGCTGGAATTTCATTCAATTTCAGGAATGTTCCCTGAAGGAGTGCCCTCCCTTCCAAACCGGTGAAAGCTTGCTCTTCACCTGTTTCAGACTCCGGCTGGACGGTATCAGCTGCCCGGGTTGGAATTGTGCCGTCACAGATCAACATGCAGCGCGAAGCGACCTCGCTGTCTTCAGCTGCCCCAGATGTACACATAGCCCGGAGTGATAACCTCTCCTCCAGGCTGTATGCCACAAGCCCGGCAGAAATACTCCGATACAACGAATCCCGCCCCGTCCATTCTTCAAAGCCCACTAATGATTCGTATGGGTCCATACCGTAAATGGAATTTTCCTGATCCGCAGTTAAATCCCTCTCAAACGGAGTATGAAAAATTTCAGGCAGATTTTGCAAATCGGACGGATCAGGAAATTGTCCCTGGCGAGAAATCAGGAGCAGTGCTGCAAGAACAGCCGCCGCCCCGGCGATATATAATCTCCCCCACTGTCGTCTCATTCTTTCACCATGCGTGTATTCTCCCCCATGAGTCCAGTTTCCGGCGACTATGGTGTTTTGTCAATCCTGCTGAAGTCCTGGAAATACCACGGGCGACCAGGCCCCATATTATCAACTGATACCGTGACTCAGGGTCTCTTTCAGTGTTATAACAGCCGATACATCATACAAACCCTGAAACCGCGGCAGACGTTGATTATCCGTACAGCTGTCAAACCGGGCAGGGCAAATACAACAGCAGGAGTTGATATGGCCTTCGAGAATGTAATTGCAGTTATCACCGGTGGATCGAGCGGGATAGGACTGGCCCTGGCAAAACAGCTGGCCGCTCAGGGAGCGCATGTCTGGCTGGTGGCGCGCGACGAGGAGAAACTGCAAGCCGCGCTATCCTCGGTTCAGGAAGCTACTCTGTCCAGCGAACAGAACTGTGGTTATGTAAAAGCAGATGTATCTTTATACGAGCAGGTTGAACAGGCATTCAAAGAAATCAGCGAAAAAGCCGGCACGCCCGATCTTGTGATCAACTCGGCCGGTGTCGTCCATCCGGGACGGTTTGTAGATCTTGAACTTGAAAAGTTCCACTGGATGATGGATATCAATTACTTCGGCACCCTGCACACAATCAAAGCAGTTCTACCTGCAATGCTGTCTCGTGGTTCAGGGTATCTGGTGAATATTTCCTCAGCAGCAGGATTTGCCGGATTGTTTGGATATAGTGCGTACGGAAGCTCCAAGTATGCGGTGAGCGGCCTGAGTGACGTGCTGCGGGCTGAGTTGAAACCCGAAGGTATCACGGTCTCCATCGTCTTTCCACCGGATACCGACACACCGCAGCTGGCCTATGAAAACCAGTTCAAACCTCCGGAAACCAAAGCACTGGCTGGGGCAGCCAAACCTATGACGGCTGAGCAGGTTGCAAAATTAATTCTGCGGGATATCCAGCGCGGTAAATACCTGATCCTCCCTGGCGACACAAAGCTCCTGTTCAAACTGCAGAACCTGCTCGGCGGATGGTTATACCCGTTGATGGATTTCCTCATCAGAAACGCCCGCAGGAATCATTGAGTGTAAACCTTGCCTGCAAAACTGATCGGAGCACAAATAACCAGGATGGCCTTTAACCGCGCCCGCCATACTGTTTGACTTGAACCTTCACGAATCACGCTTTTTTATTCTATACTGTAGCCAGGGCAGACAAACCTGAAGGATCTGTTTTCCTGCCTGGATATCCAAATCCGGAGCCCATATGAACAACGTAGAAGAGCCCTTCCTTGGAGAAATTCGCCTTCCACAGGAACACAGAAAGCCCTGGAAAGCAGCAGCACCTGGATTGATTCTGGGCTGTGCTCTGATTTATGCCCTCACTGATTTAAATATTCCGTTCAGTCCGGCCGAAACCATTCTGGCCATCACAATTGGCGGCCTGGCGATTCTTCTCGTCCTCAGCAGTGTACTTGAGCTCCTGGCTGGGAGTGCAAACCCGGCCGGTATCTATGGCTTTGTCAAAGAAATTTTAAACCAGCCGGCCTCATTCCTGGGCGGTTGGGCGCTCTTCCTTGGCACGTCCGCTGCTTCCACACTTCTCGCTGTTGAAGCTTCCCATCAGATTACGCAGATGCTGCCGGATCTTGCTGCGCTTGGAATGCTGCTGCCCCTCACACTGGTTGCCCTCATCCTGCTGCTCGAACTGCTGCCGCGCTCTCCCCTGCGACACATCCACTGGTCCCTGCTCATACTGGTTGTTGTTGTTTGCCTGATTATGGTCGGCCAGGCCTGGTTTGAATTCCAACCTGAACCTGTACAATCTTTACGCAGCGCTATAGATATGAACAGATCCATGCGTACTGCTGCGCTGTTGATTTTCCTTTTTCTGCCGTTCGAGACCTATCTCAGTTCCCAACAGACCCGGTCTTCCTCGAAAGCATTTATCCGCTCTGTTCGTTTACTGGCATTTGGACTTACAGTTCTCACCGCCTCCGGCCTGATATTTACAGCCAGAGCACAATCGCTCATGCAAACAGCTCAGGTTTCAATTGCCCGTATGCTTGCGGAATACAACACTTCCGCATTCCTGGCCGCCGCGGTTCCACTTCTGGCAGTATTAATTGGATTGCGCTACTCAATTCTGACAAATACACGTCAGTTGGACTCCCTCTGCAGGGCAAGCCTGCTCCCTGAGTTCCTCCGCCGCATCCGTAAACCATTCGATATGCCCGTGCTGCTGTTCCTTGCCGCGATATTACCGGTGCCCGGTTGGCTGCTGCTGCGGAATACAGATCTTGTTCTCGCCTCAGGCAGCAGTCTCATCCTGCTTACTCTCCTCCTGCTGAATATTGCCGCCATCCGCAGCCGGTTGATCGAACCGGACCGCAGGCGGACATTCACAACACCGCTGTTTCCATTGATCCCGGCCATCTCAAGCGGACTGCTTATCAGCCTGCTGATTTCAACTGCTCCGTCAGCGTTTTTGATTGATGCTGTGCTGCTGCTTGCAGGTGCGGGATTGTTTTTTGGATACAGCAGGCAGCATGCGCTGGCTGCCAGGGAAGGATCGATACGCTTCACACCCACGCTGCCGTTATCCGCCTTCGAAAGTGCCGGCAGCCACTACCGTATCTTGCTGCCGCTCACCCCAGGTCAGGAACGTCACCTGGCTCTGAAAATTGCCGTCTCCCTCGCTCACCAACTCGGTGCCAGCCTGATCCCCCTCCAGGTCATCCCTATCCCGGACCCGCTTGCCATGGAAGAAGGCCGGCGGTTGGCAAAAGAACGCAACAGGCTCTTCCAATGGTCCCTGAGTGTCGCGCAAAAAGCAGGCGTTACGATACTGCCGGTAACCCGCTTCGCCCGGAATGTATCTGACGGCATTATCGAAGCTGCTGTGGAAGAACACGCCGACCTTATCCTGATGCCCTGGACGGTAAGCAAACCTTCCCGTGGTGTTCAACTTGGCCATGTCCTTGATCCGGTCCTGTCAGGAGCGCAATGCGATGTCGCTGTGGTGGCATTTCCCGAACACAACGACCAGAACGGGGCCCAGCCCGGGCATCCGTCTGCCCACTTGCCGCTGGATATCCAGTTCGAATTCACACCAAAACGTATCCTTGTTCCCACTGCAGGCGGCCCGAACGCCCCTCTCGCTTTCCGTTTCGCCCTTTCTCTGGCCAATGAAGCCCGCGGCAGCATTACTGCAGCCTATATCGCACACCCGGATGCCACCGCGGAAGAGCTGGCTGCCGGAGAGCAACGAATTAACCAGACCATTCAGGCACTCAAACTGGAAGCCGGCAAACTTGCGGAACTCCAGGAAGGCATGACCTCTCCCGGTGAAATTTCATACGAAAGCCTGGTTATTAAAGCTGAGAGTGTGGTCAAAGGAATCGCTGAAGCCGGCGAATCGTTCGACCTGGTCCTGCTGGGAGCCTCCGAGGAACGGATCATCGACCAGATGCTGCTGGGCACTATCCCCGAGCAGGTTGCCCGCAGCAGTCCACAACCAACCATCATGGTAAAACGCTTCCGGGGCCTTCGCCGCTACTGGCTGCAGCGAATCTGGAAGCTGTTCTTCGAACTTGTTCCGACCCTGAACTCGGAGGAACGCATTGAAGTCTATCGCACGGTGCGGCGGGACGCACGGCCCGATATAGACTATTTCATCATGATGGGGCTTTCGGCTGCGATTGCCACCTTCGGCCTCCTGCAAAACAGCAGTGCAGTAATTATCGGTGCCATGCTCGTTGCCCCGCTTTTTACTCCGATCGTTGCCCTGAGCCTGGCAATTGTACAGGGTGATATGCCGCTCTTCCGGCTTGCAATCGAATCATCGATCAAAGGAATCGCCCTGGCCATCGGATTGGCAATGCTGCTGACAAGCCTGTCACCACTTACCCAACTCACGTATGAAATCCTTGTCCGCAGCCAGCCGAATATGTTCGACCTGCTGATAGCGCTTGCTTCCGGTATGGCAGGCGCTTACGCCATCGCCCGCGAGGACGTGGCTACATCGCTGCCGGGTGTGGCAATCGCTGCCGCCCTTGTCCCGCCATTGAGTGCAATTGGGATCGGGTTGGCACATGGCAACCTGGCCGTCGCCGGCGGATCAGCACTGTTGTTCTCCACCAACCTTATAGCTATCGTTCTCTCCGGTGTTATTACACTGACACTGCTCGGATTTCTTCCCCGTAAGCGGGGCCAGCAGGATATTCGCCTGCGCTGGGCATTCTTTTTCGCTCTTCTGTCTCTGGCCTTGATCCTGGTACCCCTGGTGTCCATTTCAACGCAAACACTGCACGAACTGACCACGGAACAGGCAGTCACTCATCTATTGGAAGAACAGGTTGAAACAGAAGGACTCATGATCGACAGTTATGAGATTAACCTGGAGAAAAACTCCCTGGTTGTATCCATCCGGATTCTTGCCGCCCAGACACCACCACCGGAGTTCGCCGCCGCTCTTCTGGAGAAAATCGAAGCAGTCAGTGAACAACCCGTCACACTCAACCTGACTCTGCTCTCTGTCGAAACCATACAGAGCCTGCCGCCGGATGGATAAACCAGCAGCCATTTGCCAATACCGGCTGCCGGCAGATTGGGCTTTTTTTTGATTCAGGGAAAGGGTTTCGATGAAATCTTTCCCTTTCCCCTGGTCAGCCCCTTGCGGCGACAACCTTACACACGTATCATAGAAACGTACGCAGCATCCATAATTAATTTCTTCTTGCGCACTGTATACCATGATTATTGGTGATTCTTTCGGAGGCACTCATGAGTAAAACCCAGAAATGGTCTCTCTTTTTTGTTATCCTGCTTGCACTTTCCGGCTGCAATCTCAAGACAGCACTTGAAGAAACACCAGACAGCACGTCCACACAATCGGGAGCAGAAGGAACTACTGAATGGGAAACATCCCCTGCTCAAGTGGACTCCTTTGAAATCCAGCTGCAGGGACCGGCACCGCTAAAAATCACACTGCTTGTCAGCGGTACCCTGCCGGATACCTGTACAGAGATCGGTGCTATCCATCAGGTTTTTGACAATGGACGTTTTATTATCGACATGACCGCCCGCCACCCTGCGGGAGCGGTGTGTGCAGATTCGGCCCCCACCCCGTTTGAACACGCCATCCCGCTGGAGGGATACTCCCTGCAAGCCGGGACCTACACTGTGGATGTGAACGGCCTCACCGAAACCTTCAGCCTGGATGAAGACATGGTCGCAGAATCCTCTACCCTGCCCGGCACACAGACTATCGGCGGCCGTGTGTTCCATGATGAATGCGCTGTGCTCAAGGACAGCAGCGGGACGGTGCTCGACAGCTCCGATGGCTGTACCCAACAAGGGGACAATTACACGGCCAATGGCACACTGGATGAACAAGAAAAGGGTATCGAAGGAATCCTGGTTTCCCTGGGCAGGGGAGAATGCCCTGCCTCAGGCCTCACCGAAACCACCACAAAAACAGACGGGGCTTTCTCATTCACCAATATAAGCGAAGGCAGTTACTGCGTTTCCATCGATCCGCAAAACAGCCAGAACCGGCCTCTGCTCGTTCCCGGAGTATGGACAACGCCATCCGAAGAAGGAACGCTTGATGTCACTGTGGCCGGCAGCTCGAGCAATAATCTGCGTTTTGGCTGGGATTATGAATTCCTTCCTGTAATCGATGAAACTGACTGTGAGAACTCATTTGATTTTGTCAATGATGTAACCATTCCCGACGATACCGAGATGTCTGCGGGAGATGTTTTCGAAAAGACCTGGCGGATCGAAAACACCGGAACATGCACCTGGTCAACCGACTACTCACTGATCTTCACCGATGGAGACCACATGGGAGCGGCAGACTCTGTTCCGCTTCCTGAAAGAGTGGAACCGGGTGACACAGTGGATGTCTCCGTCAGCTTTACAGCACCTTCAGCGGATGGCTCCTACCGCAGCGACTGGCAGATGCAGACCCCGGGCGGAAACATCTTTGGCACCGGGCGGGACCGTAATCTCCCTGTCTGGGTTCAGATCAAGGTTGGAACGGTCACCAACCGTCCCGATTTTGGCGCTGCGGATTACGTCGAGCAATTCAACAGCGGAACCGCCTGGTACATCGGTGAAGATTCCCATACATCGTTCTCGGTGCAGAACGGCAAAATGGTTATGGTTGGCAAGAACCCGGAAAGCTGGGATGGCTGGAGCATTACATCTGCCTACCTCTCTGATTTTTATATTGAGATGAAAGTGGAAACCGGCACCTGCGGCGGGCTCGATCGTTATGGACTGATAGTCCGCGCACCGGATACGAACAGTGGATACCTGATCGGATTTTCATGTAACGGCCAATACTCCGTGCGATTGTGGGATGGAGAGAATTTCCAGACTTTACGGGATTGGACAGCCAGCAGCCATATCAAGTCCGGTTCGAATCAGACCAACCGGCTGGGTATCCTTGCTGAAGGCAATTCGTTCACCATCTACGCAAATGACATCCTCCTGGCTGAGATTACCAGCAGTACCTACAGTGAAGGCCGGTATGGTGTATTTGTTGCGTCGAGTGCCACGAACAATTTCCAGGCGCGAGTTGATTCCATATCGTACTGGACTTCGCCCTGATCAGTATTAAGGAGAGTCCGGCAAGGTTTCAAGTCGGAGTTGGATCGGAAGCGACGAAGCAAAAGTATAATTTGCTTCGTCGTTTGTCTTTTTCCGTTTGATTCGTTCAGGGGATACCAGGTTTCTCACAAAAACAGGCTGCGGGGAGCGAAGCTGCAAAGTTAATTCCACCTCACTATAAACTTTTCTTTCACCCTACCCGCCCGTATCTTTCTTTCTTTTTCCCCGTTTATTCATTTAAATGCAGCCCGAGTGAGTTGGGGCAATTTTTTCAGCAGCTGCAGGTATAATTCTCCGGGTGAAAACCATTTCAGCTGTACATACTGATCTGACAGATCACTCCTGGATTGAACTCACAAAACAGCCATCAGGAGGCTTGGATGCAGGAACTTCAAAGCGGCAGCAATAAAATCCTGGTTGTAAATCTCACCAAACGAACAACTTCCATAAGACTTATCACCCGATACGAACTTGAATTGTTTCTGGGCGGAAAAGGGCTTGGTTTGATGCTGTATGCGGAAACAGCAAAGCCGCACACCCCTGCCCTGTCCCCGCAGAACCCGCTGCTGATTCTTAGCGGCAGCCTGATGGGGACCGATGCACCAAACAGCGGCCGGTTCTCTGCTGTCACCCGATCCCCGCTGACCGGCCTGATGGCATCCTCCTCCTGCGGCGGCTCCTTCGGAATGGCTTTGAAAACAGCCGGATACGACGGGCTCATCCTCACCGGCGCCGCTTCCACACCGGTTTACCTTGTTATCCACCCCGATCGGGTGGAATTCCTGGACGCAGCATCTCTATGGGGGCTGGATACGGAAGCCACACAGCAGCAGCTGAAGCCGGGGAACAAAGATGGTGCGCTGGTTATCGGACCAGCCGGAGAAAACAAAGTTTTATATGCCAATGCCGTCTCCGGGAACCGCCATCTCGGGCGGGCGGGATTCGGAGCGGTGTTGGGCTCCAAAAATGTCAAAGCCATCCTGGCAAAAGGCGGTTTTTTTAAGATCACCCCTAAAAACCCTGAGGCTTTTCAAAAAGCCCGGGAACAAGCCAACCGCTACATCAACCGCAATCCGTTCAGCACCGAAATGTATCGTGAAAAAGGGACCAACGCCCATATCCTGCTGAGCAACCTCGGGCGAATCCTTCCGGTCCATAACTTCCAACAGAACCACCACCCTGATGCACATAAAGTATCCGGTGAGTTTTTCAAAGATAAATACCAGGCTAAACCCAGCGCCTGCCGCCCCTGCACTATCCTGTGCGGGCATAAAGGGACCTACCCCGACGGCACACACCAGATCCCCGAATATGAAACTACTGCATTGTTCGGCCCAAATCTGGGTTTATTCGACCCTGAAACAATCACCCGGATCAATGACCGCTGCCGCCTTCTGGGAATCGACACGATTTCCACTGCCGGTACACTGGCTTACTGGATGGAGGCAAACCAGCAAGGCCTGGTGGAAAGCAAGCTGCATTTTGATTCTGCAGAAGGTATTCTGGAAACCCTGGAAAAAATAGCTGCCAGGGAGGGAGTCGGAGACGATCTCGCCCAGGGATCACGCTGGCTTGCGCAGCACTACGGCGGGATTGAATTCGCAGCTCAGGTGAAAGGTCTGGAAATAGCAGCCTATGACCCCCGCGGTGCATACGGCCAGGGATTGGCCTATGCTGTGTCAAACCGGGGCGGCTGCCATCTCTCCGCAACGCTGTTTCCCCTCGAGGTCTACTTCAAGTTCCTCGACCCGTATCGGGCGGCTGGCAAACCGGTTTTCGTACGTTTCTTCGAGGATCTGTTCAACGGCATTAACAGCATCGGCACCTGCGTCTTTACGGTCTATTCGTATATTCTCGAATCACCCATAGCAAAATATACGCCGAAGTCTGTGCTTGCTTTCGCCATGAACTACCTTACAAAAGCTGTAATCCCGCTGATGGATGTGAGCCTCTACAGCAGGCTTTATTCCTCAGTCAGTGGTATCAGATTTTCACCGCGCACTTTTAAAAAGGCTGGAGAGCGTATCACTGTTTTCGAACGGGCACTCAACACCATCGAAGGGATCTCTTCCGAGGAAGATATCCTGCCCGCAAGGTTTCTGGAACCGTCGAGTCACGGTGGGAAGGTCCGCACTATCCCTCTGGAACGCATGCGTTCCATGTACTACCGCCTGCGCGGGTATGACGCCTCCGGTATTCCCACCCTGAAGACGCTGGAACGGCTGCAGATCAGGAAGCAGCTGGAGAATTATGCTGCCCCCTCCCTCCAACCGAAAACCGAACCGGCAGATATTCCCATCCCTGAACCTGTTCCGGAAAGACTGCTCCCTTGACAGCGATTGACCGATAGGGAAAAAGTACATACACGGTAAGCTTTATGGAGTAAACCGATCCACCATCAGCAACAACCAGAAGAATGAAAAAGGGGCGAACTATTGCTCTGCCGACCGAAAAGCAAGTGAAAACGCGGTCCCGCGCTCCGGTGGTTCACGGTTCACGGCCCAGATGTCTCCGCCATGAGCGTTCATAATATGCCGTGCGATTGCCAGTCCGAGCCCTGTTCCTGGCGTGTGGCGCGCTTCCTCGCTGCGATAGAAGCGCTCGAATATCCTCGTCAGCTCATGCGGCGGAATACCATCCCCCTCATCACAAATTTGGAGTACGACCTGATTTAATTCCTCGTCGATCGTACTTATTATCAGGATATTGCCCTCTTTGGGGCTGAACTTGACAGCGTTGTGAAGGACATTTAACACAGCACGTGCAGCGTGTTCCTTATCAGCCAATACCAGAATATCTTCCGGGACTCTGTTGACTATGTTTACCCTCTTTAAAGCTGCCTGCTCCTGGATCCGCTCGACAGGTGAGGAAACCAGTTCAACCAGGCGGACCGGAACCAGGCGTACTACCTGCCGCCCGGCTTCGATTGCCGATAGTTCGATCATCTCCTCAGCCATCTGGTTCAACTCATCGACTTCATGAATCATCTTTCGGGTCAGCGTGCTGCTTACTTCCGGATCGGCTCCAGCAGGGCTGCGCATTGTATCTGCAATCAGCCTGATCGACGTCAGCGGTGTGCGGATCTCGTGTGAAAGATTGGTAATAAAATCCTGCCTCGCGCGCAACAGTCTGTGCAGTTCGGAAGCATCGGTAAGCGAGACTGCTGTCAGTTCCGGGAAGGAGAGCAGTCGTGCGTTGAAAGGAATGCCCAGTACATGAAGGCCCTGCTCGTATAGCTCTCCCTTCCCACTCTGCTGCGCTTCCAGAATCACCTTCTCAAGCTCCAGGGAGTGGACATAAGCCATCAGTGTTTTCGGCTCGTGCAGCGCGCCGAACCGCTCCTGGGCAGCCTGGTTGGTATACTGCACCACCATATCGGAATCGACAATCAGGAGCAGGTCCCTTGTTACAGAAACGACCGTTTCCAGCGTCTGCTGCCGGAAACGGAGCTCTTCAAGCTGCTTCTCGTGTTGAAAACTCTCTTCCCGGCAGTTATCTGCTAACTGGATCTTCTGCCGTTCCGCGCTCCGCCACAGTATCACAAGAATCAGGATTACAATTACTGCCGCAAGCAGCCAGATATCCATACTTAACCTTCAAAGCGGTATCCGACACCGCGCACCGTTATTATCCTCTCCGGGTGGGAGGGGTCTTTTTCCAGTTTTTGCCGCAGCCAGCGGATATGCACATCTACCGTGCGCGAATCGCCGAGGTATTCATCACCCCATACCCTGGCCAGCAGGATATCGCGCGATAGCACCGCCCCTTTGTTCCGCACCAGGGAGGCAAGCAGCTCGAATTCACGGGGAGCCAGCGTAAGCTCGTTTTCGCCCTGAAATACCCGGCGTGAAATAAAATCCATCTTCAGATCGCCGGAAACCACACTGGTATGGTCTTCCGGCCCCTTCCCCCGCCGCAGCGCCGCACGCACCCTGGCCAGGAATTCCCCCAGCGAGAAAGGTTTAACAATGTAGTCATCCGCGCCGGTTTCGAGCCCGATGATCTTATCCGACTCCGTACCCCGTGCTGTCAGTACAATGATCGGCACTTCACTGGACCGCCTCAGAATCCGGCACACTGTCAGGCCATCCAGGACAGGAAGCATGATATCCAGCACTACGAGGTCGGGATCGGCTTCGCGAGCAAGTGCCAGGCCTGTTTCGCCATCCTCAGCTGTAAGGACCTCATACCCTTCCGCCCGCAAATTCAGTGCCAGCATATCACATACGGTAGGATCGTCTTCTACAATCACGATTTTCTGTGTCATAAGACCTCTGATTTATCAGCCCGGTGCTTTCCTTCCGCCCGAACCTTTCACCCCCCTCGGCTAATTGTACTTCGTATTCAGTGGAAGGAAAATCAGCCGCTTCCTGCTGCCTGCTAACCATACCGGCCCGTCACGTAATCCTCGGTGCGCTTGTCTTTCGGCCGTGTAAATAGAATATCAGTCTTTTCGAATTCGATCATCGTCCCAGCCCGGTTTTCATTGATCATCATCATCGCCGTATAATCAGAAACCCTTGCCGCCTGCTGCATATTATGTGTGACGATAATTATGGTGTAGTTCTTCTTCAACTCCTGCATCAGCTCTTCGATCTTATGAGTCGCAACAGGATCCAGCGCCGAGGCTGGTTCATCCATCAGGATAACCTCAGGCCTCACTGCAATGGTCCGGGCAATACACAACCGCTGCTGCTGGCCACCCGACAGCGACATCCCCGACTGTTTCAGCTTATCCTTGACCTCATCCCACAAGGCAGCCTGACGTAGAGAAAACTCGACCAGTTCGTCCATGTCTCCCTTGTGATTATGGATCCTCGCCGCCCAGGCGATGTTATCATAGATCGATTTCGGGAACGGATTCGGTTTCTGGAACACCATCCCAATCCGGTATCGTACCTCGACCGGATCGATCCATTTCTCGTAGAGATTCTGGCCTTTGAACAATACTTCCCCGCGTATCGATGTATTCGGTACAAGCTCGTTCATACGGTTGAACGAGCGCAGCAGTGTGGATTTCCCGCACCCTGACGGTCCGATGATCGCCGTGATCTGATAACGCGGGATGTTGATATTTACATCCTGCAGGGCCTGGAACTCATCATAGTAGATATTCAGGTCCCTGGTCTGAAAGATATTGGAACTTTCTGTCACGATAGACTCCTGTATCATCAGTACTTCTTTTTAAAACGGTTCCGCAGCACAATAGCTGTCGCATTCAGGGTCAGCAGCAGTGCCAGCAGAACCAGGATGGCAGCAGCTGCAAGGTGGCGCCACTCCGCCTGCGGCCGTGCAGTCCACTGGTAGATCTGGATCGGAAGCGTAGTGAATTTGGAAAAGGGAGAAGACGGGTCGACACTGATCGCAGTAGATGCCCCCACAACAATCAGCGGAGCCGTCTCTCCAATTGCACGGCTGACAGCCAGGATGGTGCCGGTCAGGATACCCGGGATGGCGTTGGGGAGTATAAAAGACCAGATCGTCTGCCACCTGGTCGCCCCCAGGCCGCAGCTGGCCTGCCGTAATGAGTTGGGCACAGCCCTGATGGCTTCCTGTGCATTGATTATGATCAGCGGAAGGACCAGCAGCCCCAGTGTCAGACCAGCAGAGAGGATGGTACGCCCATTTGCAGTCGTTGGGTCAATCAGCCTGAAGACAGCCCCGCTGGTAAGCGGCTCCAGCACCCGCACAAAAACAGCCAGGCCGAGGATGCCGTAAATGATGGAAGGTACACCGGCCAGGTTGTTTATGTTGGTCTGGATGATACGGTTTAGAAATGTATCGTCGGCATACTCTTCAAGATAGATCGCTGCGCCGACCCCCATAGGGAAAGCAAACAGAACTGTGATCAGGATCGTATACAGCGAGCCGAATATCGCGGTCCGGATGCCTGCAAAAAGTGGTTCGCTGGACTGCGGCCGGGTTATAAATTCGGCACTCAACCAGGACACGAAGTGGAGTCTTTCCTCCGGATAAACCTCAGCAGCATAAGCCTGGATCTCATCCCTATCCCGTATGGATTCAAAAAGCGGCCAGCTTTCCTCGACGCTGTACCGGACAATCCGCTGGTTCACAAGCGCCAGCAGTTCGGAACGGCTCCGGGAGGTCATCGATTTCTCGTTATCCAGTTTGTTGTACGCTCCGCTGGAGAGTTCCTGCTGCAGCAGTCCGAGCAGCTGCCCCTTATCCTGCTCTTCCAGTGGAACACCATCCACAGCCAGGGTCGAGGGATCGACCTTTGGGTGGAGCACAACATAACCTGAAACCCCGTCGAATACGTTGATCAGCAAAGCCATCAATGCAACGATCCCGATCACGGTTGCCAGGAGGAAGACCTGCCGCCAGACCCTTCCCTTTTTCTTCCGTTTTTGAATATTCGAGGTTTCAGCAGCAAGAACCGATTCCCTGCTCTGCCGATTCCCCGTACTCAAACCAACACGCCCAACGCGTTCTTCATACAGACTCATTCATATACCTCCCGGAAGCGCCGTACTATCCTCTGACTGAGAATATTTAGAACCAGTGTGACTGCGAACAGCAACAATCCGATCGCGAAGATACTGTTATAGTCAATCGAGTCGTAGCTGAGATCACCGCCGGAAATTCTCACAATGTGCCCGGTCATGGTCTCCGCGGCTTCAAACGGATTCAACGTCAGATTCGGCCCTGCTCCCGCAGCCACAGCAACGATCATGGTTTCGCCAATCGCCCGGCTGATTCCCAGAATGATCGCTGCAATGATTCCCGAAATCGCAGCAGGAAAGACAATCTTTAATGCCACCTCGAGCTTCGTCGCGCCGAGGCCGTAGCCGGCCTGGCGCAGCGAAGCAGGTACCGCATTCAGCGCATCCTCGCTGACAGAAGCAATCAAAGGCAGGATCAGAATGCCCATCACCAACCCTGCCGACCCTGTGTTGTAGATCTGCACCACTTCGCTGTCGAAAATCGAACGCAGCAGCGGTGTAATGAAGGTCAGGGCGAAATAGCCGTACACAATCGTGGGGATACCCGCCAGAATTTCGAGGACCGGTTTGAGCGTATTCCGCACCTTGCGGGAAGCATATTCCGAAAGGTACACCGCGGAAGCCAACCCAAGCGGGATCGCGATCAGCATAGCGATCCCTGTTGTCACCAGCGTGGCTCCGAACAAGGGGAGCACACCGAATTTGCCGATATGAGGCTGCCATTCCGTGCCCGTCAGGAACCCGATCACGTTCACTTCGGGAAGCCCGAAAAACAAAAGGGCTTCCTTCCCCAGTTCGAGGACGATTCCCAGTGTGATGAAAATGGAAGAAAACCCGGCCAGGAACAGGAGTGCCCGGATAAGGAACTCGCCAGGCCGCCGCCTTTTCCTCAGGCCGTTATCCTTCGCTGCAGTGAATGTTCGTTGTGAATAGCTGTTCATAAAGTCTGTCTCACAGCGTTTTGCCTTTCAAACACCTTCACCTTCCCCCTCGATCGAGAGGGAAGGTGTAAAGCGGTTCTGCTTGTGTTCCGGTATGACCTACTGCCCAACAGCTGCACGCCAGGTTTCCAGTGCCTCATTCAGTGATTCATCACTTGCGGGGAAATACCCGACGTCCAGGATTTCATCGTTGACATTGGTCAGGTAGAAGTAGATGAAAGCTGCTGCCTGCGGTTTTTCCTGCAGGATGGCTGCATCGGAGTAGATGTAAAGCGGGCGGGAAATCGGATACTCACCCGATTCAGCCGTTTCAGCGGTCGGCGCTGTGCCATCCAGGGAGAGGACTTCGAGAGTATCGGCATTTTCCTGGTAGTAGGCAAAGCCGAAGAAACCGATTGCATAGGGGCTGCCCTGGACACCCTGCACCAGCACATTATCGTCCTCGGAAAGCTGGGTATTGGAAGCAGCCAGGATCGGGCCTTCATCCTCGTCGAAAATTTCCTCAACGAAGTAATCAAAGGTGCCGGAGTCGGTGCCCGGAATGAAACGCTGGATCAGTTCAGCCGGCCACTCAGGACGAACGTCTGCCCAGGTCTCAGCGGTCGAGAAGATCAGGGCAAGCTCTTCCATTGTTACATCGTCTATAAAATCGTTTTCCTGGCTCACCACAACGGAGAGTGCGTCTGTGCCGACACGGAAAGCGATCGGCTCGCGCCCGATAGCCTGGCAGGATTCAACCTCGCTGTCCTTGATCGCCCGTGAGGCGTTCGAAATATCCGTTTCGCCGTTCACGCAGAAGCGTTCAAACCCGCCGCCTGACCCAATGCTGTCGATAGTTATAACGCCGGTAAAACCTTCTTCCTCGAACCGCTGCTTCATACGTTCGGAAAGCGGGAACACGGTGGACGATCCAGCTGTGACGATATCGCCGCTCACTGCGTCAGGAGCATACATGTCCACGGAATTAGTTTCAGCAGAACCTGCTGTTCCTGCTTCGGCAGATTCTTCTGCAGCAGGTTCCACAACCGATGCAGCAGTCTCCCCTCCGGAAGCGGTGGCGGCACAGGCATTCAGAACCAGTGCAAGAGAGATCAGAACAACCATGGGAACGAACAATCTCTTACTCATTAATATTTTTCTCCTCGTTTTATTCATCATTTCCCTGAATATAGAACTCTTGTGTTAAACACGGGGGAAGGGATTGTTAAGAGAGGTTAAGGAAGAGTGGGGCAAACTGGCCGCGGAAAGACAGGAGGACAACCTGTCTATTCCCGGAAGGAACTTAGCTCTGTTCCCACTCCGAGGAAGAACCCACCCCTGCATCCCTCCCGGGAGGGGATTTCGTCTGAACCATCCGGTGGATCGGTTAACTTTTGGAATGATTTTCCTGATAA
>JAFGNH010000064.1 GCA_016927115.1 Anaerolineales bacterium
GTCATGGTTCTCCTTTCGGTCGTGATAACTAAAAGGATACCTGACCTATCACTTTTATCAAATTACAGAAGAAATGTTACACCGGCGTAGCGATCTAAGAATGATAGATTCTTTTCTTCTTTCATCAACCTTTTCTCCTGCAATTTTCGGAAATGTAAATAAACCAAGATAGAAGAAGATCCGGCTAGGGCTGTACGATCGCCTCTTTATGTGTCCTGCTGTGTTCATACAACCAGATCAACCCGGCCAGGCCGGCTGTGAAAGCCAGCAGGTAGAGGGTCACCAAACCTGCACTGGTGCCGTTTATCCAGGCACCATACAACAGTCCGGCGACAGTGCTGAACAAAGCAACCCATGCTACGTAGACCCAGGCTTTGACGCGGCCGATAATTGAGGCTGTGATCAGGATGCTCTGCAGGCTGAGTTCAGGGTCAGAGATCAGATAGGCCAGCAGAGGCCCGCGATGCATCCCCAGGTTGAGGAACATTTCTGCGATGGGTACTTCCACCAGTGTCGGGAAATACATAAATACACCGAAAACCACACCGATGAAGTTACCGCTCAGCGTATTTTGCCCGGCCAGGCTCTCGATCCATTCCGGATTGATCAGTTCACGGATTATACCTACAGCGAAAATACCCACGATCAACAGCGGAAAAATCTGTTTAACGAAGCGCCAGGTTTCCCAGAGAAAGTCCCTGGTTTCAATTTCTGATAGCTGGGTTGTGAGTACCCAGCCGGCAAGTACGAGGGCAAGAACAACCCCTAGAAATTTTCCGGTGAAAAGAAGGGTCACACCACCGGGAAAAGGCTGGATGCCGAGTGCAGCCACAGCAAGAGTCACAGCTGCCAATATGGCTGCGGTCCAGGTCCAGCGGTTGAACCCGTCATGAATCCTTTCCAACCCTTTCCATGCAGTCAGGCCGAGAAGAACAAGCAGCCCGATGAGGAGGGCTCCCTGAGCGGTGACGCCTTCTTCGCCTTGTGACGGGTCAAAAGGTATCAATGAGAACAGGTGTTGCTGGAACCGATATACAGCGGGAATTGGGAGATCGAGTTGGAAATAGGCGGTTTTCAGCAGGCCAATCTGAAATGTACCGATAATCAGAAGGGCTGTGAGAATCAGGAGAAACAAGGCTGCCCCTTTTTTCATAGTGCCCTGTTGTGAAAACAGCGTATCGGTTGCTTCGTCATGTGCCTTGTCTGCACTGGCAAAAATGCGTGCCATGATCACACCAACGCCGATGCCGAATGTGATAGAAAGCAGCAGGCGGGCGATAGCCAGATCCATTCCGATCACCGCACCGGTGTATGTGAGGGCCAGGATATTCACGGCTGGAGCTACGAAGAGGAAGGTGATTGCTGGACCAAGACCAGCACCTTTTTTATAGATACCGGCAAACAGGGGGATCACGGTGCACGAACAAACAGCCAGCAGGAAACCGGCAGCGGCAGAGGCAGGGTAGGATATGTATTTTGGTGTGCTTCTCCCCAGGTAGCGGGTAATCACTTCTTTGGGGATCAGGGCAGTCATGGCGCCGGCGATAAAAAACGCCGGCAGAAGGCACAACAGAACATGAGCGGCCAGATAAGCCGCCAGGTTACCGAGCCCTGCATAAAGCAGGCCGGGAATGGAGTTCAGAATTGAATTGATCAATTGACCCTCTCGTGTTTATATTCAGATAGATGAATATGATTTATGCCGAAAAAACCCTGCTGATCAGGGTTAAGTCAGGTTATCAAACTCAGGGAGTTTCCAGGGCATTCGCCAGGTAAGTCATAATTTCGGATTGTGATGGAATATTTCCGCTGGATACAACCTTGTCATTGATCACCAATCCGGGTGTGCGCAGCACATCGAATTCCATGATTCTTCTAGGGTCGGATACTTTTTCAAATTCTGCCTCAATCGCAAGATTGCTGACCGCTTTTTTTGCTTCCTGCTCAAGGCGTTTGCAATTTGGACAACCTGATCCGAGTATTTTGATATTCAACATAGTAGTACCTCCAGAATAGTAGATTCAGTTACAACAGCTGTCTGTTTCAGGATTGCACCTTGGGCAGTTGCAGTCTGCCCTGGTGCTTGTTTCAGACAGCTCTGGCTTTTGGCCGGAAGAGATGTGCAGGATTGCGGCAGCAGAGTCAATCAATTCAAATATTCTATGATCAGCAACCCGGTAGAAAATGTATTTCCCATCGCGTCTTGATTCAAGAATTCCTGCATCCCGCAGCACCATCAGGTGTTGTGAGATATATGCCTGCCTTTTGTTCAACAGCGTTTCCAGATGGCAGACGCAGGCTTCACCGTATCCGATCGCATACAGAATCTTGATGCGAAAAGGGGAACCGAGTATTTTAAGAACGGCTGCAATTCTTTTTTCTGCTGAACTATTTTTCATATTCAAAAACATGAATGTATTATACTCTCCTGCATTACCTTTGACAAGATTATCTTGCTTTCATATTAAAAAAATGGACGAAAGGAGCTGTCGGTCGTTTTCGGGTGTAACATCACCAGCCATTATGTTTTGTGAGGCCTGGGTATACGGATTTTGCTCATACGATTGTAATGCTGCGCGAATAAATTCGTGAGACTGCTGTTTAATTGGTGTTTTCTGATGCAAATGAAAAGGGCAGGGAGAAATAGCGTTCCGTTCAAATCTCATTACAATCAAGATGTACTGCAGGCAGCCGAAATGGCATCACTCACACGTCTGCTGCGAAAGTGGACAGGAAGGTGTCGATGGAGAGAAGGCAGTGGGCAGCATCCGGACTCATAGGTATCCTGCTGTTGTGTAGCGGCTGTATCACAAGGCTGGAGCCTGATGGAGTCATTCCTGCACCCATTGGTATGGGCTCTTCAATAACCCGGGAGTCTTCGGAATCCGGTGGAAAGCCTGCTGAATCTACTGGTACACCGGTTAACACATTTGCTCTGCTGGATTCGGTCGGCTTGATGCTGGAACTGCCGGCCGGCTGGACACTCGAGGAACGTAATCGTCGCCCCCTGCCTACAGAATCGGTGAATGAAAATTACCCAGAGTATTGTGCTGACTATTTACTCCTGGATTCTACAAGCGGAATAACCATCGATATCCGCCCTGATTGTGGTTATGCCGATGCAGGCCCTGTTGATTGCCCAGACGATGCGGAGCTGATTTACGAAGCCGCAGGGTGTGGGGGCGTAATGCGTTATTTTGACAGGCCTGCCGGTGTATTCCGCTACACAACCACCGGGATAGCAATAAGCGGCACAGCTGGAGAAAAACCAGTCTGTTACTTCCCGGCTGTAATCGGGCTGCCGGTGGGTGATGCGGTTATCTCAGCACATATCGAGGTGATGGTGGAAAACAGTGTGGACGCTCAGGATGTTTTGGAGCAGATCGATACATTGATTCTATTGATCCGTTCAGGGAAATAGAGGGCCAGGGCCGGGCCCCGCTGGAAGCAGCAAGCTGTACGCACTGCTTCCGTTGGATCCTTTTCTGTAAAATACGTCTTTGAACATGCCAGCCTGGTTATCGATTGATTTCAAAGAATCTGACCGTGCATCCACCCGACACAGAAGGGCAGGTTCCATAGGTACCGAAAGGCTCAGTGGAAGAAAAAAAGCTGCTGGATTTTCCAGCAGCTTTTATTACTTTCCTTTGTACAGAAAAACCTCAGTATTCCAGATCGCTATCGGTGTTGAGGCGTTTACGGAAGATGTAGTATGCCCAACCCTGGTAGACCAGCACCAGCGGCACAAACACAGCTGCCACGATGGACATGATCCTCAGTGTGTATGGGCTGGAGGAGGTGTTGTATATCGTAAGACTCCAGGCTGGATCCAGTGAAGATACCATCACCCGCGGGAACAGGCCGGTGAAAAGTGCTGCTGTGGAGAGAAGGATCGTCAGGCCGCTGAAAATGAATCCCCAGCCCGGTTTCTTTCCTGAGAAAATGCCGCAAATCAGAAGTGAAAGCAGCCCGGCTGCACCCAGAACTGTTGATATGGCATTGTCAAACAGATCTGTGTGGTTGCTGCTGAAGGTCATCAACAAGCCGCCTGCCAGAAGTACGAACGGCCAGAGCCTTTTGACAACTGCACCAGCGCGCTGTTCAAGATCGCCGCTTACTTTCAGGCGCAGGAACATTGCCCCATGCAGCACAAACAGCAGCAGCGAGAAAACACCACCCAGAAGGGTGTAGGCGCTGATCATATCGAGCAGCCCGCCGCGCAGGATCTGGCCCGCATCGATCGGGACACCGTTGATCAGGTTGGCCATGGCGACACCCCACAGCAGGGCGGGAAGCAGGCTGCCCACAAACAGCAGTGCATCCCACAGGTTTCGCCAGGCGGGTTGGAAAAGCTTGCTGCGGAATTCAAAAGCCACGCCTCGAAGGATCAGTGCAAGCAGCAAAATAACCAGGGCGAGATAGAAACCGCTGAATAGCGTGGCGTACCAACCGGGAAAGGCTGCAAACATGGCACCGCCGGCGGTGATCAACCACACTTCGTTACCGTCCCACACGGGACCGATGGTGTTGATAAGGACACGCCGTTCACGGTCATTCTTCCCAAGAAACGGGAGCAGAATGCCCACGCCGTAGTCAAAGCCTTCCAGGAAGAAAAATCCGGAAAACAGAATTCCAATCAGAATAAACCAGAGTATGTTTAAGTCCATGATGATTTCCTCCTGATTATAAGATTGCTGGTTCGAATTCAGCCTGCGGTGCTTCTTCCACCGGACCGGTGCGGGCGAATTTCAGCAGCAGGTAAACGTCAACGATCATCAGGATGCCATAAAGCAGCATAAAAGCAATCAACGACGTTATCATTGCACCGGTGGAGACACCAGGCGAGACGCCATCCTGCACCTTCAACAGACCGAAAACGATCCATGGCTGGCGGCCGAACTCGGTCAGCAGCCAGCCGACTGTGTTCGAGAGATATGGCATAAGGAAAGTAAAACCGAGCAGGCGCAGGTAGATCGGTCTGGAGGTCAGCAGTTTCCGGGCATCGAGATAGAGGACGGCGAAAGCCACCAGGGCCATCAGCAAGCCAAGTCCGACCATGATCCTGAAAGTCCAGAAGGAAAGGGTAACGGGCGGAATGTAGTCTCCGGGCCCGTACAATGCCTCATATTCTGCCTGCAGGTCGAGAATACCGCGCACTTCGCCGCTGGGTTTGTTGAAAGTCAGCAGGCTAAGGGCGTAGGGGATGCGGATGGCGAAGGTGTTTTGCTGGTTTCCTTTGTCGATGAACGCCACAAGCGACAGGCCGGCCGGGTCTTCACTTTCCCACAGCGCTTCAGAGGCAGCCACTTTCATCGGCTGGTTGCGCACCATCATCTGCATTTGCAAGTGGCCAAGGCCAACAACAAGAACAGATCCGATCAGCGCAGCAGCGAGGCCGATCCGGAAGGATTTCTGGAAGAAATCAATACTGCTGTCCTTTTTTAACAAGTGGTAGGCACTGATAGCCAGGACAAAAAATGCGGCTGTAGTCAGTGCAGAGGCAATTACATGCGGAAATTGCAGCCACAGGTACGAATTGGAGACCAGAGCGCCGAAATCTACGAGCTGTGCTTTGCCGCCAACAAGTTCATATCCAACCGGATGCTGCATCCATGAATTGGCCATCAGGATCCACAGTGCAGAAAGATTAGAGCCGATCGCAACAGCCCAGAAGGCACCGGCATGCAGGCCCTTCGGAAGTTTGTCCCAGCCGAAGATCCAGATCCCTAAAAAGGTTGATTCGAGGAAGAATGCAAGCAGGGCTTCTATTGCCAGTGGTACGCCGAAGATATCGCCGACAAAGCGGGAGTATTCCGACCAGTTCATCCCGAACTGGAATTCCATAACGATGCCTGTAACCACACCGAGGGCAAAATTGATCAGGAATAACTTGCCCCAGAATTTTGCCATTTTCTTGTAGACATCATCACCACTGCGAACATAGCGGGTTTCCATAATTGCCACCAGGATGGAAAGACCCATCGTCAGCGGTATAAAAAAGAAGTGATAAATGCTTGTGATTGCGAACTGCGAACGAGCGATTCCAAGTGCATCCATAATTTTCCTCCAGTGGTGTATAGGTATTACGCCGTGCTCCCGACTGTTTTTACGCTGTGGAAGGGGCTATTCCGGATAGGATTAGGACAATATTGAGTATATCAGATGCTTCTTGTGGTGTCTTGTTTATGGGGGTGAAAA
>JAFGNH010000065.1 GCA_016927115.1 Anaerolineales bacterium
CTACGCATGGGAAACCTGTGCGAATGAGCTGACACAGCTGCTGAATGTGATCTTCGGTAATATCAGTATCCAGACCGGTGTCAAGGTACTCGATATTGATCTTCCCGAAATTGCCTCTCAAGTCTTCCCTGGGCCTGCCTTTGGAATTCAGGGGCTGCGGAAGATTCACAACGCATATGACAGGCCGTTGATCTGCACAGCTCTCAAACCCATGGGACTCTCTGCCAGCGACCTGGCTGACATGGCTTATGAAATGGCGCTGGGAGGCGTTGACATCATCAAGGATGACCATGGTCTGAGCAACCAGATTTTTGCCCCTTACGAAGAGCGGGTGCAGCGCTGCTGCGAAGCTGTTATTAAAGCTAACAGCATAACCGGTGGGAACACCGCCTACTACCCAAACATCACCGCTCCAGGCCATCAGCTGGTTAAACGAGCTTCTTTCGCTGCCCGAGCTGGTGCTGGCGGTCTGCTGTATGCCCCGGGGCTCTCCGGTTGGGACACAATCAACTGGCTCCGTACAGAAGGGATAAAACTCCCCATCATGGCTCACCCCACATTCTTCGGGACCTATGTCCTTCATCCGGATATCGGCTTTACACACAAAATTCTATACGGTAAACTGACACGACTATGTGGTGCTGATTCAAGCGTCTTTCCAAATTATGGCGGACGTTTTTCATTCACTCAAGACGAATGCCGGTCCATCAAGGAAGGTTGCCAGGAGGACTTCAGCAAGTTTAGATCGATTTTCCCCGCACCCGGCGGCGGAATGAATCTGAACCGCATCCAGGAATTGGTTTCATTCTACGGCAATAATGTCATCCTACTGGTAGGAGGGGACCTTCACCGCGGCGAGTCCATTAGTGCTACTTCACGTCAGTTCCGGGACACAACAGCCCTTGCTGTCACCAAATTATAGGAGAACCATATGTCCACTGAAGATCAACTGGACCTGATGACGATTGCTTCCTGGCTATACTACGAAGAAGGCTTGAACCAGGAAGAAATTTCCCAGGAGTTAAGTATGAACCGGGTCGGAGTCACACGCCTGCTCCAGAAAGCCCGCAATCTGGGAATTATTAAATTCACAATCACCCGGCCGCTGCCCCGCGACTATGAAACAGCCAGAGAAATCGAAAAACGTTTTGGGATCAAACGGGCAATTGTTGTCCCCGCACACCCGGATGAAGAACAAACGATGGACGCTATCGGAAAAGCTGGAGCCCAGTTCCTTGAGCACTCACTTTTTAATGGCTGCAAACTCGGTATGGCGTGGAGCCATACTGTCAGTAAAATCGCGGACCATCTTAATCTGATCACACCGGGTCGATCGATCGAGATCGTGGAACTGGCCGGCACAACACTTGTCAGTGGAGTTGTCTACAACATCACCTGCCGGATCGCTGAAATGCTCTCCGCTCCCTTGAACGGCATGCCAGTCCCGGTTGTAGTCAGCAATACGGAAGCGCGTGAAGCTATCCTGAAGGAAGTGAATATTTCTGCTGCGCTGCGCGCTGCAGCCAGTGCGGATATCGCCCTGGTCGGGATTGGTTCAATGATGGAAGCCGGATCTATTGTTCAAACCGGGTTTATGACCGAAGATGAAAAAGCAGATCTCTCCAGCAGGGGAATAGTTGGTGAAATATTAATGCGCTTTTTCGATCAGGATGGCCGGCATGTCGTTACCAACCTGGATGATCGCGTGATCGGAATCCAGTGGGAAGAGATGCAAGGCATTCCGCTTATCGTTGGCATGGTGACTGGTTCCACCAAACTCCCTGCCATCATTGGATCGCTGAGAGGAAAAATAATCCGGGTCCTGATTACCGACAGCCGTACAGCCGAGGAAATCCTGCGGGAAGACTCTGCAGGATGACAGGTATGGCAGATATGACAGGCAGCGATATTCTTGTTCATCCAAGCATACTCATCCCGATGCGTGATGGGATTCGTCTTTCCACGCTGATCCTGCGCCCGGCGCAGCCAGGTCGTTTTCCTGTCCTGCTGGCCAGGACCCCGTATGGAAAAACCAATGAAATGCCGAACTTTCTGCTGAACGCAGTCAGGAAAGGTTATGTAATCGCTGTGCAAGACGTGCGCGGTACCGGCGAATCCGAAGGATCGTTTCTTCCCCTGCAGTCTGAAAAGGATGATGGTTTCGATACGCTTCAGTGGCTTACTGAACAAGAGTACACCCTGCCACGTATCGGCATGTTTGGCGGCTCCTATGTTGGATTTACACAGTTCGCCGCTGCCGCATCTGAGCATCCAGCGTTGGCCACTATCACCCCACGAGTGTGCACAAATAACCCCGGGGACTTCTGGGATAACGGCCGGGGGGCTTTCCCTTTTCAGGCCTGGCTTGAATGGACCTCCTCCGCGGTACTTTCCCAAGCAGCACTGCGTGGACCAGAATCAATACGGGATCAGTTTTTCCAGTTCAACCGCACGATGCTGGAGGGTTATTCCTCCGGCAAAGCCTATCAGACTCTGCCACTTGAGGCATACCCATTCCTGGGTGATCAACGCCTTTCCCCTTTCCCCCTACAGGTCCTTGAATCCTTCGGCCACCCAGAGGCTCACATCCCAATCCCGACTGATTCAATGCCGGCCATCCCGACACTGTTTATCGGTGGATGGTATGATCCGCTTACAACCCGGCATCTGAGCTCCTGCACCATACCATCCGGTCAAACCCCCATGCGCCTGCTGATCGGCCCATGGGATCATAGTGCGGACAGCCAGGTGATTGGCGATCTGGATTTCGGCTTCCATGCCAGCCCCTGGATCCTGAACCTGCCTGATATTCTGCTGAAGTGGTTTGATTTCGTGATAAAAGGCATGAAGAACGAATTCAGTGAGAAGCCTCCGGTTCATATCTTCAGGATGGGTGCCAATCAATTCAATAATTTCTCATCCTGGCCTCCCGAAGATACGATAGAAGAGTGTATGTATCTCCACAGCGGCGGACAGGCAAACACATGCCATGGTAACGGTACGCTCTCCAGGTTCCCACCCGAAATAGAGCCACCAGACCGGTATACCTATGACCCTGCGGATCCTGTGCCCTCTACGGGCGGTGCGCTCCTGCGCAGCCCGCTGGTGAAAACCGGCCCCAGGGATCAATCGAGGGTTGAATCCCGCCCTGACGTACTGGTGTATACCAGCACACCGATTGAGGAGCCTCTGACTGCTGCCGGAGCAGTACAGCTCACGCTGCATGTGAGTAGTAGTGCACTGGACACCGATTTTACCGCCAGGCTGCTCGATGTCCATCCGAATGGAAGATCATTCAACATCCTCCAGTCTCACTTCCGCATGCGCTATCGAGACCCTTTTGCAAGTCCAGCGCCTATCGTCCCCGGCGAGAAATACCGTATCGAGATGAACCTGGGTGCTACATTCCATACTTTTCTTCCCGGTCACAGTATCCGCCTCGATATCAGTTCAAGTGATTTTCCTTATACCCTGCGGAACCTGAACACCTATGAACCTCTGCTGGAACAGAAAACATGGACCACTGCACTGAATACGCTATATCATGCACAGGATATCCCATCCTTCCTGTGCTTAAATATTCTGCAGCAGAAGATGACTGCATGAAGAATTATCAGAACGCTGTCTTCTGGATATCAACTGTTTGCATTCTATGGGGTGCCGCAGCCCTCGCGCTGATTTTCGTCTTACTTGCTTTCCTGCCTCCCATTGTGGCTGCTGTTCTGTTCGGCCTGGCTTCGATAGTTTCACTAACCCTGATCCTGTCAACAACTTCCAGTCTGAATCCTGCCCGGAAAGCGGCAGCCGTATTGAACCGAAAGAAGATCGCATCCTCCCAACTCTCACTCAAACCGATCTCCCGCCTACGATTGCTGCCGTTGGTTGAGTATTACACTGTCGACCCTGTTCTTTCATCCTCTTTCGCCGTTTCCTACTATCTGGAAACTGACGAGGACCGGATCCTATTCGATCTGGGGATTAAACTGTGGGAGGAAGATGAAGCTGTTCTGTATCGGAACGCCCGCACGTTGAATGCTCAAGGGAAATTCTCACTCGAGAAGGTTGACTGTATCGTCAACTCCCATGCCCATAATGACCACCTGGCAGCCAGGCCGGATGAGACCATTCTCTCCGAGCCGGATAACCCACTGCAGGGCAAACCATTCTACGCTGTCGAAAAGCTTGATGTCAGAGGCGGCGGGCTCAAACTCATCGAACAACCTGCCCTGATCTCGCCAACAGCCGGATCAACCGGCCCGTTGATATCGGTATTGTTTATCGCCGGCCCGGTCAGGGAGCAAAGCCTGGTGTTCCATCTGGCAGGCAGAGGGCTGGTGCTGATCATCGGATGCGGCCACCCGGGCGTGCGGTTGATCATCGAGGCGAGCGAGCAGATCTTCGGTGAAAAGGTATGGGGAATAATTGGAGGATTGCATTATCCCGTCACAACAGACCGAACCCACATGGGCAGGTTCTTCCATCCACAGCAACTTATTGGCGGTCCACAATCTTATCCCTGGTTTCCAATTTCAAAACGACAGGTTAAGCAGGATATATACTATCTGCAGCACAAAGGGATACAGTATCTGGCTATCTCAGCTCATGACAGCTGTGATTGGACACTCCAGCACTTTAAGGACAGCAAGATACCATCTCAAGTCGTAAAAATCGGGGAGGAAATCGTATTATAAGCCCTTGAGATCAGGTATTCCTCTGAGCAATCCCGGATAGTGTGGCTCTATGTATGCTGTTGATATTGTATGGTTTGAGTATGATGCTTGCTCGAACTGCACGAAAGAAAAGTACGGAACTATTAATTCCATAAGGAGAAATTCCATGATAGGAAAATTAGGTTGGCCCGAATTACTAATCCTGTTGGCCATTGTTGTTCTTGTTTTCGGTGTTGGTCGGATCGGTAAAATAGCCGGTGAACTCGGCTCTGGAATTCAAGCTTTCCGAAAAGGATTGGAAGAAAAGAAGCCCGATGAACCTACGGATAAACAAGCATAACTCTCTGTTCTGCTCACATTTTTCCCAGGTATCCATACAAGGTACAGGATGGCTATGAATATATTAAACATCGGTGGATTGGAACTGACCTTCATCATCGTTCTTGCTTTGATTATTATGGGCCCGAATGACATTGTCAGATCCGCCAGAACTGCGGCCCAATGGGTTAAAAAGATCAAAAGTAATCGATACTGGCAAGAGATTCTTAGGACTACTTCAGAAATCCGAGATCTCCCCAATAAAATAATGGCTGAAAGCGGTTTGGAAGAAGCCGTACAGTCCATGAATCTTCTTTCGCAAAACCTTCAACATGACCTCCGGTCTGAGGTCTCTCTGCATCCACGGTCTTCGATAACGCTTCGGGATCATAATGCTGTACAGAATTACACAGAGAAGAAGGATATAACGGAGGAAATATCAAAAAGTTGATCTAGGACAATCCAATACTTCATTAGAAAAGCTCCAAGAACTCAGCCGCTTTTTCCAGAGATACCAGAAGATATACTGCTCTCTTTCCAACAGGCCGTTCCTTTATCTGCCATGCGGGTTTATCCGAATATAACTGGTTCTCTCGGGAACGGTGGGATTTACACTCCGAGTATTCTATGTGCCTTCTCCACTGCCGCAGGAAAGATAAAGCCAGCCGAGTAGATGAGAATTCTTGATCTGAGATATAAACAATAGTCCAACTACTTTCTCTCTTATTTGTAATACCGGCAGATGGCCTGGATTTCTGATTAAAACGAGTCCCCATATTGTATTCAAATCTTCTTTTCTATAGCAATAAAGTCATTAAATAGTATCCCGGGAATCCCAATATTATCTGGCCTCCTCATAATCTCCCGGGAAAGCCCTCACCAGCATCTTACCCGGCTATTCTGTACCAATATTAGTACAGTTGAATATGAATACTATACACATTATATGTGACATACAGGATCCCATAAATATCCATCTGCCCGGCCGCGGGGAGAGGCGAGCGCCGTGAGTTGCCCGATCCTTTGCCACACGCCATGAATTCAGGCAAGAAATTTTGCAAAGTATGCAATAATTATTGCGGGGACGTATACAGATCTATCTAGCCTGCAGCAGTGCGGTTACAATACAGAAGTACCGGTTCAGGACAGTGGCTGGAATTCTATATTTTATGATGAAAGAAGCGGGAAAAAATGCAGGGAAGAAAAAAAGTAGTGGTAATCGGTGGAGGGCCGGCAGGGCTGATGGCGGCGGGACAGGCATCTGAACAAGGCGCTGATGTGATTCTCCTGGAAAAGAACCACCGCCCTGCCAGAAAACTTCGCATCACAGGTAAAGGCCGGTGCAATCTGACCAACACCGCCCCACTTACCGAATTCATCACTAATTATGGAAAAAACGGACGATTCCTCCGGTCAGCCTTCTCAAGATTTTTCTCCACCGAACTGCTCGAGTTTTTCGATAAACTTGGAGTGAAAACAGAGAGTGAACGCGGCGGCCGGATCTTCCCGGTCAGCAACCAGGCACAGGACGTTGTCGATTCACTTGTCACCTGGGCAAAGAATAACGGCGTCGAAATCCGAACAAATGCAGCCGTGAAGCGTATCAAGATCGGTGAAGAAAATGCTCTCTCTGTCATTGTCTCCGATCCTGAACGAAACAACCCGACATACGAACTCAATGCTGATGCGGTAATCCTGGCAGTTGGTGGAACATCCTATCCCAGCACCGGTTCCACGGGAGACGGATACCGCATCGCTGCCGAACTTGGGCACACAATCATCCCGGTGCGCCCTGCCCTCGTTCCACTGCGAACTGCAGGGGAAACTGCTCAGAAGCTGCAGGGGTTGAGTCTGAAAAATATTGAAGTGCTGGTGTATATAGAAAACCAGCTGGCGGATCGCGCTTTCGGAGAAATGCTGTTCACACATTTCGGTATCTCAGGCCCGATCATTCTTACCCTGAGCCGGAGTATTGTAGATGCCCTCCTGGAAAACAAACGGGTCAGCATTGGAATAGATCTGAAACCCGCCCTCGATCAGGAAAAACTGGATGCCCGCCTCCGCCGCGATCTGGATGAGTACGGCAGACGTACCTTTAAACACATCCTCGCAGGCCTTCTTCCGCGCAAGCTTATCGAAGTATGCATCGACCAGGTTTCCATCCCTGCCGACAAACCAGGCCATCAGATTACTTCGGAGGAACGTGAACGTCTGCGCTGCTGGCTCAAGGATTTCCGTCTCGAGATTACAGAGCCCATGCCCATCAGCACGGCACTTGTTACTGCCGGTGGTATTCACCTTAAAGAGATCAATCCGAAAACTATGGAATCCCGGTTGATCCCGGATGTTTTTTTCGCTGGCGAGATCCTTGATCTGGACGGAGATACCGGGGGATACAACCTGCAGGCGGCTTTTTCAACTGGATGGGTTGCAGGAAACGCTGCAGCAGCAAAATTACTATCCCCCCCTTCCCCGTAAACCCCGTCACCACTTCACCAATACGTCAGCTTATTGTCGGTGGTATAAAAAAGACAGGCTGGTAAAATCATTATGGTGAAAACATACCCTTTCTACCGGTAATAACGAGTACGTTGTGAGTAGAATCAACTCCGTCAGTTGTCCGAACACAACTGCCTTATTTGCAGGAAGGAGCATTAGTACATTATGAAAGACCAGGAAGAATTAAGACGAACCAGCTGGCATACTCTATCAGAATCTGAAACGCTTTCTATGCTGGAAGTCAATCCTGAAATTGGCCTTTCGGATCAGGAAGTTCAACAGAGGAACGCCGTCTTTGGCAAGAATATGCTGGTAGAACATGGTCGAAAATCTCCGTTCTTGATTCTTTTTGACCAATTCAAAGAACCGATGACTCTTGTTCTGGTGGCAGCCGTACTCATATCTGTTTTCGTGGGAAAGGCTGAAGAATCGATAGCGATTGCTGCTATCATCGTTTTGAATGCAATCCTTGGGTTTACCCAGGAGTATCGAGCCGAAAAAGCCATGGCCGCGCTCAAGAAACTTGCGTCCCCGGTGGTTAAAGTAAAACGAAACGGGCAGGCACAAGAGGTTCCCTCCCCCCTGCTCGTTCCGGGTGACATGGTTATCCTTGAAGCAGGCGATGCTGTTCCAGCTGATTGCCGCCTAATAAAAGCCTCAACGTTTCGCGCACAGGAATCCTCACTCACCGGTGAATCTGTTCCGGTTGATAAATCAACACCGGCGATATCGCAGGTGGAGCTTGCACTTGGAGACAGGAAAAACATGGTCTACATGGGCACATCAATCGCCTATGGTCATGGCCAGGCAGTAGTTGTTCACACCGGGATGGACACAGAGCTGGGAAGAATCGCCCATCTTCTGCAGAATGTATCCTCAGAAAAAACGCCCCTGCAGAGGCGCATGGCAAAACTCGGGAGGACCCTCGCTGTTGCTGCATTATTCCTGGTACTCATCGTGTTTCTGCTTGGCGTGCTTAACGGCGGTAACCTGTTGGATGTGTTCCTCACTGCAATTGCGATGGCTGTGGCTGCTATTCCTGAAGGATTATCGGCTGTCGTTACGATTTCACTGGCACTTGGCGCTCAGAAGATGTTGAAACAGCATGCGCTGATCCGGAAACTGTCAGCTGTTGAAACCCTCGGATCTGTTACATACATTTGCTCCGATAAAACAGGAACGCTTACAGAAAACCGAATGACCGTTCAGATTCTTGATGTGGCTGAAAACACCATCCATCTCGAGGAACAGCTGCAAAAAGGAATGCCGATCTATGAAACCACCCAGAACCAGAGCTGGGAGGAAAAACCCGCACTTGGTCTCCTACTGCTTGGCAGCTGTTTGAATAACGATGCTGCGCTTGAAAAAGATTCCTCAAGTGATCGGAACTACAATACAATCGGTGACCCCACAGAGGGTGCACTGCTCGTTGCAGCCGCACATTTCGGATTCAGGAAAAAGAACCTGGAATCAATCCTTCCACGCGCTGCAGATATCCCATTCTCCTCAGAACGAAAAAAAATGACCACAATTCATCGATGCGGGCCAAGCTTCTCAGATGAACGATTAATCACCCTGCTCCATGAAGTGTATCCGGGAAAAACCTGCCCCTTTGTAGTATTCAGCAAGGGGGCCACCAGCAGTGTCCTGCCCGGCTGCAGCCAGGTATATGTTAATGGTAAGGTCCTGCCATTGGATAAGGACTGGGAAAAACGGATCGAAAATGCGGATGATTCCATGGCCCGGAATGGACTGCGTGTCCTGGGTTTTTCTCTTCGATCCCTTGATTCACTCCCGGATGAGAAGGACCTCAATATCGCTGAAACCGGCCAGATCTTTATTGGATTGATAGCCATGATGGATCCACCTCGCGAAGAAGTAAAGGAAGCAGTTAACATCTGTAAACAGGCTGGCATCAAACCAATCATGATAACCGGGGATCATCCTCTTACCGCCCAGCGCATCGCCAGAGATCTCGGCATTGCAGAAAACGACAACACCCTCAGCGGGCTGGAGCTAAACAGGCTTTCTCCCCGGGAGCTTGAGAAAATGGTGGAAAACACCCCTGTTTATGCCCGGGTATCTCCTGAGCACAAGCTCAACATTGTACAGGCCCTGCAAAATAATGGGAACATTGTCGCGATGACCGGTGATGGCGTTAATGACGCCCCGGCATTGCGGCGTGCTGATATCGGGGTCGCCATGGGAATCACTGGAACGGACGTTTCAAAAGAAGCCGCTGATATGGTTATACTCGACGATAACTTTGCCACCATTGTACGAGCTATCCGCGAAGGCAGGAAAATCTACGATAATATCCGAAAATTTATCCAGTACACAATGACAAGTAATATTGGTGAAATCCTGGTTATGCTGCTTGGCCCCTTGCTGGGCATGCCGCTGCCCCTCACAGCCATCCAGATATTATGGGTCAATCTTGTCACCGACGGCCTGCCAGGCCTTGCATTGAGCATAGAACCTGCAGAAAGAAACATCATGAAAAGGCCGCCTTACCCCCCGGAAGAAGGTGTTTTTGCCCGCGGAATGGGTACCAGGGTGATATGGGGTGGACTATTGATGGGCATCGTAACATCCGCTATCGGCTTTTATTTCTGGAAGATGGGTAATCCGAACTGGCAAACCATCACCTTCACCGTATTAACACTTTCTCAGATGGGTAATGCGCTGGCGATTCGTTCATATAATGAACCGCTGTTCAAGATTGGTTTGCTGACAAACCCTGCCATGCTGTTTGCTGTGCTGCTCACGCTGCTGCTCCAGATTACGATCACCTACTGGCCGGCCATGCAGTCGGTGTTTAAAACCCGCAGCCTCAGCGCTCCGGAGCTGGTTATCAGTCTTCTCAGCAGCCTGATCGTATTCGCGGTGATCGAAATTTATAAATGGCTGAAGAAATAAGTGCCCGACTGCTGCCAGGGAATCAGTTCTATATCCGGGAGACATCCATCCAAACCCACACTGAAAACCTTGATGAATATCAATAACAGACTTCCCCTGCTCCGATGTTGGATGCAGGGGAAGTTTTTACCGAGTGAAGTGCTGCTCTTGTGAAATCCGATAATTCAGCAGGATCTTAACGATGGTTTTCTAAAGCTCCGATCATTCGACGGTGACACTTTTAGCCAGATTGCGAGGCTGATCAACATCAGCTCCACGCAGAACAGCAGTGTGGTAAGCAAGCAGCTGCAGCGGCACAACTGTCGTGACAGGACTCAACCTCCAGGGTGTTTCCGGCACCCAGATTACTTCATCTGCAATATCAGCAATCTGATCGTCGCCCTCGGTTGCTACAACGATCAGGTACCCTCCCCTCGCCCTAACCTGCTGTACCTGATTTAGCATCTTTTCATACCAGGGGTCGCGCGGCACCAATGCAATAACCGGCATATCTTTATCGATCAAAGCAATCGGGCCATGTTTCATTTCTCCGGCCGGGTATGCTTCCGCATGGATATAGGAAATTTCTTTCAGTTTTAAAGCCCCTTCATAAGCCGTGGGCATATTAATGCCACGTCCCAGATACAGGCAGTGCGAAACTTGCTCAAGCCGCTTTGCTACCTTGCGTATATTTGATTCCTGGTACAAGCATGAAGCCACCAACTCAGGAATGTTTCTCAACGCAAGCACAGCTGATTTCATTTTTTCTTCGGAGAGTGTTCCGCGTTGTTTTCCCATCCACAAGCCCAGAAGATACAGGTCCAGCAGTGGAGCAAGGTAGGCCTTGGTTGAAGCCACACCGATTTCAGGGCCGGCTCGCATCGAAAGACTGCCATGAGCGCTCCGCATCGCCTGGGAACCGACTACATTTACAATACTCCAGATGAGCGCACCTCTTTGCTTGGCTTCAGCCATGGCTGCAAGTGTATCTGCAGTTTCCCCAGATTGGCTGATAGCCAGAACAATGGTGTTTCCATCAACAATCGGATCCCTGTACCGGAACTCTGATGCGATATCGACCTCGACGGGAATCCTCGCAAAATTCTCGATCAGTACCTTTCCCACCATACCTGCATGTGAAGCGGTGCCGCAGGCCGTGATCACCATCCTGTTATAGCGATCGAGATTTTCCACTGATTGATCCAGATCTGAAAGATGCACTGTTGTACTGCTGAAATCTACCCGGCCGCTCAGTGTATCCACTGCAACCTGCGGCTGCTCATATATTTCCTTCAGCATGAAGTGCTGATACTCACCTTTTTCAGCTGAACCAGCTTCCCAGGCAACATGATGCACCCGTTCTTCGACGATTTTTCCGGATAAAGTGTACAGCTCTGCACCTGTTTTACCGACCACAGCAATCTGACCGGGCTCAAGGAAGATCATGTCAGAGGTGTGGCTCAGAATCGCAGGGATATCAGAAGCAATAAACATCTCCCCCTCGCCTTTACCAAGTACGATACCTCCGCCATGGCCGATACGGGCGGTATACAACGTTTCCGGCTCTTCGCTTGAAAGCATAACCACTGCATGCGATCCTTTCAGGCGAAGGATCGTTTTACGAAACGCTTCTGCCAGGTCACCGCTCTGCCTAAACTCCTTTTCAACAAGATGCACAATAACTTCCGTATCAGTATCGGAGTTAAACCTAATTCCTTCTCTGGACAATTCTTCCTTAATCGTAAGCTGGTTTTCAATAATCCCATTATGGACAACGGTAATAGTCCCGGTGCTTCCCAGGTGCGGATGTGCATTCCTTGCTGAAGGTTGCCCATGAGTTGCCCAACGTGTATGCCCTATGCCGATATTGCCATGAAGTGGGCATTGTTGAATCAATGATTTTAATCGTTCCAGTTTTCCTGAATCTCTTCGAATCTCGATTTGTCCTTCATCCAACACGGCTATTCCTGCAGAGTCGTAACCACGATACTCAAGCCGAGTAAGTCCTTCGAGGATAACTGCCGTTGCATCCCGCGGACCAATATAGCCCACAATACCACACATGGGTGCTCCTTTTTTTATATTGGTTTTTTTTGGAACCACCGGGATCTGTTTTGCCTTACCGTTTCCAGTCAAGGATTGTCAGATCGATTTTTTGGGGGAAAGGTATCGGGCAGGTGGTTTACCCGGAGGGCTTCCGCTGATCTTTCGATTTTCGCCCTATGATAATTTCTGATCACAGGGCTTATCCTCATTCTGACATGAGGAACCCTCATCCTCGTCACCCTTTGCAGGGCCTTGCGCTGACCTTCCCATTAATTAGTTTCCTCGTGTTCTCCTTTCTGCAGCTACAGGATTGTAACCGACCTCCTGAGAATTTGTCAAAAGCGGATTCTTATCAGCCCGCTCAAGCAAGATCTCCCATTCTTCTGGCATTTTCTTTCAACATCTTCCAGAAATCCTGCTTTTCTCTCTCCGGATCCCCTCCCGGTACTGGCTCGAACATATCGGAAATATCCAGTGTAATATAAAGAAGTGCCAGTTTTTTTTGATAAATCTTGCTGGCCCTATCCAGAATTTGCCGATTCAGGTTTTTTGTCAGGCGATCCCCAATAGATAGCAGATTTGAGCGCGGGCAATCAATCAAAGCTGCAAAATACCTGTCACTTTCAACCTGGCAGACCAGATCATCATCACGCAGTGTTTTGGAAATAGCCTCCCCCACAATAACCGTTACCCTGTCCGCTGCTAATCTTCCTTGCTCCCGATCCAGTTCCTGATGTCCAATAATAATAAAAGCTATCAGCGAGATCGGCACACGATTTTGAACTGGTGTTGAATATCTACGCCAGAGCATATCAAGCCAGGTTTCTGTCTCAAGAAGGCGTGAAGGTTCATCCGTTTCAGACAGGCGATCGAGTGATTCCTCATATTCAGTTCTTGATGAGCCCGAATGTTCGCCAGTACGAAGTCTGCGATCTCTTCCATACCATGCCAGGTAAAGGCGATAAACACCAAACATGGTCGATACAGAGAGAGCCATCCATAGAAGGAATCGTGTTCGGTTGTCGATTGGAAACAGGGGGAGTGAGATTAAAAGCAGTGCACAACCCATTGTCAGCATGAAATAGATGCGATTAGACCAATCTTCAAAAAAGTGGATCTCAAACGCCTTGGGGATTGGGTTACCCTGATTTTTCTGCTCCCTTATATTTTTTTCACTTTCCTGCTGGTCTATCAATTTAGCAAATCTGCGGTCAACCTGGTATCGGCCCCAATATCCAGCCAGGGCAATGGAATTCAGCAGGATCAGGCCAAGAACGACCAGCGCGCCCCACCAGCTAGAAAGTATTTCGGTTAGTTCAAACATGCTGCCGAACCTCCAGACAACTCAATCTGCGGTTTTTGTCTGTGATCTGATTATCGTCGATAAAGCCACGACCGTGCAACTGAAATCCCGATCGTACCGCTGGAAAAGCAAACGCAGCTTTATTCAGTGCTGCTGAGCAAATGCATCAACATGACTCTCTTAATACTGCTTTCTACATTCCGGAGAGCTCTAATCGGGTGTGAATCACGGCCAATACTTCGGTCACCACTTCCTCAATGTTCTTATCTGTTGTGTCCAGAATGACTGCATCTGCTGCGGGTCTGAGTGGAGCAATCTCTCGGGTGGAATCTATTCTGTCACGCTCTTTCATAGCGTTGATCAGTTGATCCAGATCTACCTGTACACCCCGCTTCTGTTCTTCAGAAAAACGCCTGCGTGCACGTTCCTCCACGGAAGCATCAAGATAGAATTTAATATCAGCTTCAGGAAGGACCACCGTGCCGATATCCCGTCCTACCATGACAACATTCTTGTGCAGCCCGATAAGCCTCTGTTGAGATGTCATGGCTTCACGGACACCCTTATACGTGGAAATCAATGAAACGTTCCGGTTTACTCTGGCTGCCCTGATAGCCCATGTCACATCCGACCCATCCAGCAGCACATCATACTGCCTGCCGTCATTCTTATGAGGGGGCTGCACATCAATACCTATCTTCCCCGCCAGTGCCGACACCTCTGCTTCATTCTCCGGATCTATATTCGCATTTAAAACGGCTAAAGTAACAGCACGATACATAACACCGGTATCAAAATATAAAAATTTCAGTTCCTTTGCTATTCGTTCAGCAACAGTTGATTTTCCCGATGCCGCCGGGCCATCTATTGCGATTACTGCTGACTTGCTCATTCAATACCCTCACCAGATTCCAAATTATCTGATTCGATCAAATTTTCCATTTCCACAAACATCAAATCAGACCGTACCAATAAAGTCCACTCCTCATAATAAACGGGGGCCTGCCGCTTATACCACCAGCGAAGTAGATTTGGCGGGAATGCCTGCAGCCATCCCTTCCTTTCAAACAGGGTTGAAGTACGCCCAGTATATGCAGATGGGAGAGAAACGGGAATATTCAAAACCGGCGATAGAAAAATGTCAGGGCCGGTATTCTCAAGCAGAGCATTCTCACTTCCTTTGTACGCCGGGAATCTACGGAGATGCCATGCCAATGCCGGTGGTGCAGGTTCTTCAAAATATACAGTAAGCCCTGATTTATCTCCGGTATTTGCAATGGATATGTTCTCCATTGAATCCAAAAAACTGCGTATTTCCTGTCGTGATACAGAAACACGCCAGAATTCAGAAGCGGTCGCTGATGAGGGAAGAAAATTCAAATGCCAGATTGATGAAATTATGGCACACAGCAGCAGAAAAGACGCCGTTATGGACCCTCCTTTTAACGCAAACTTCCATCCCCAACCAAACCCGAAAAAGACAAGAACTACAATGCCGGTTACAACTGCCCCTAACGCAATGCCAAGCCGTGGTACTGCCTCTGCCATATCTGCGACTGCAGCATGCTGTACATAACCCCCTGTTTGAAGGTAGGCAAAGATCATCAGGACAAAAAGCACTGTTCCGGCACCAATCATTTCCAGCGAGATCTCCTCATCCGGTCCGCTGGACAGCCAGGCAAGAAAAAACATGAGGAAATAGACCGAAAGAAGGATCAAAGTCAGGACAATCCACACCAATCCGGTACCAGTGCGTGCAGGATAGAACAGGTACACAAGGCTTGCAGATATGAAAAGGAATAACAGCAGTAGTTGGTCTCTGCTGCGCCGCAGCATCGCAAGTACAATGCACGCCAGAGCAACCAGCCAAATCGGCTCATAGATGAAAATGGAGGCAAAACCTGTCAGCGGGCTGTAGCCTCCCTGTGTCCCCCATCCAGTTATCCATTGCCCTGCCGAGTGAAAAAGTGCGACCGCTCCGCTGGTCCGGAATCCCGCACCGGAGGCAATAAAAACCACGGTAACCAGGACAATAATCCCGGTTTCTCGCAGCCATAACCACAGGTCTTGCCAGAACCTCTTCATAAAATCAGCAGGTGATGCGAAGTTCAGGAGATACATCGTTATCCCGAAAATCAGCAGCGCAGTAAGACTTTCGGGGCCGGATGTAATAATCAGACCTGCTGAAACCGCTGCAGTTGCAGCCCATGTCTTTCGTGCCTGTGGAATCGTCAATGACTGTTCCATTCGCCAGAATGCAATAACAAATCCTGAAATTGCCGTCACAGAGAGCATTGCACTGGACGCAGTTCTGGAAATCGTTACCAACAATGGTGAAACAGCAATCAGAAAGGAAGCAAGCAGAACTGGCAATCGGCCGGCTTTTTCCCTGAACATCCAGGGAAGAAACACAAGCAGCGTACCAGCAGCAGCAGGAATAAGTCTGGGAACTGCATCAGAAGCAGGCAGCAGCATAAACACAACCCACGTCAGGAAGGAATATAACGGAGAACTGGAGGGTTCACTACTTGCCGAATCCCATATTTCGGATGCGCCTGGCGTGCCTTCCGCAGCCGAGAGTGCTAAAACCGCTTCAGCGTTATTCAAAGGCAGGATACTCAGAACACGGAACCGCAGCCACGCTCCTAAAAGAACGATCAGGGCCAGGGCAGCATAATCAAAACGTATCGAAAAATGTCGCTTACTCATGGCACCTCCATTTCAGAAACACGATAAATATTGACTGATTCATCGCTGTAAATCAACTGGAGATTCAATGCAAATTTATTTTCAACAAGCGGTTTATATACTTGCCTCTCCAGAGACCCCACATAGATGTAACCGATGTCATATTGCTGAATAATTGAATAAGCCTCTTCCCAGCTGCGTGTCTCATAGAGACGTTGAATATCGGTTTCGCGTGATCCACTGTAGTCCAGAGTTCCACGCCACTGATATTCATGGAATGGCCATCCAATCAAAGTGGGAAATCCTGTGTGAGCCGATATGCGACCATACTGACTATAACTTCCTCCTACAGCCTCCACAACTGTGTCGGGAGTCAGATTCTCTTTCATCCACTCGATAGCTGCGTAATCACTGGAAGATTGTTCGAGATAGGCTGTTCCATCAAGAGTCCTTCCAGTGGATGGGTTGAATCCGTTCGTCTTTGTCCAGACTGCCAAGGAGGAATATACGAGGCCTCCGCAAAGAAGGATTATCGAAAATGCCGCAAGTGATCTATAAAACCAGCCTTTTCTGTGTATCGTCATGGCAGCGAGCCAGGAAGCGGCCAGTCCCCATAGTATCCATGTTGCATAATAAAATTTAAAGACAGTATTCATCCGTGTGGAAAAAAGGTCCCGTAAATAGAGGAATTCTGCTCCCAGAACAAGCAGCGCTCCGATACCTGCCAGCAGTAGGATAAATGGTTGAACCCGTACTTTCTCTGAAGATTCAGAATGGCGTTCAGCTGCTTTTACGAATAGAATCAATACTCCTGCTATCAATACTCCCAAAAATATCGAAGTCCATCCAGCGGCAGCCCGGCGTTCCAGCACAGCCTGAACCAGTACATCAAGATTTGCGGCTCCCATGCCTGAAATCAGATCCTGAATCTGTGCCGGATTTTCCTGCAGAGCAAGCCGAATCAGCCCACTTAATCCGAGGGAAACACCCCAGAGCAGCAGCGGCAGTCCGATTCCAACAATCAGGAGGAGTTTCCAATCTCTCCGTTTCCAAACCGTGATGTTATCCCGTACAATCCAGAGGCTGATAGGAATAATTGATATACCAAACATAACCAGGAACTGCACAAACCTTGTTGGGTAAATCAGGTTAGGGAGAATGCCGCCCAGCTGCGATTGAAATCCGGCCAACCATGGCATATAAAGAATACCGGCTCCAATCAGTACTGCAACACCGGCAGCGGCTGAAACAGCTATTCGCTCAACAGCAGTTGCTCCCCGCTCATTGTAAATCAGAACCCCTAATAATAATGTCAGATAGATCGGCAGATCCCAGGTGTTAAGAAAAGCAAGCCCTCCAAACAAAACAGCAGCGAAAAGGAACTCTCGCGGTGTGAGACCGCTGGGGACACCAGATCGGAGAAAGAAATGAAGGAATACAACTGCTGATACCAGGAGTGCACTCAGTACCCAGGTACGCAAGAAATAGATAACTGCATCACTTCCTGAGTGGCTGCCTGTTATCGTCAACAGCAAACTGAAAACTGCAAGACCTGTCAGTAGAATACCAGTGGTCTTTTCCCGAAGTGCGCTATTGATATTCATGCTATGCGAACTGCGTCGTGCCTTCCCACCGCGGTAGAAAATATGCAGGGCAAAGGCAACAGCAAGAAGGACAAAAGGAAGGGCAAGTACATGCGGGTGGTTATCAGCAAGGATAAAGCTGAAAAAGGGGAACTCATCAATAACTTCTACTTCTCCTCCAGAAAGGTCTATATCGTTGATAACCCTCGAAGCCCGCCACCACCACAGGTAGCGGTCAGGCAGCCAGCCCAGGCTTCCTGTTGGTGGATCGGCAAGTTGTTTTATACCCAGCCACTGCCAGAATGTGGAAATCATACGTCCGTCAGTCGTAGTACGCCAGAAAAACATTTTTCGATGCAGCACCTCTAATACGCCTTCAAGATTTCCAGCAAGTACAACATAAAGGGGAGCCAGAAGTGAAAGTATTCTGCGTGAGTCTTCTTTTTTATTCCGCAGCAGGTTATAAAGAATTGAATAAGATCCGGAAATAATCAGAGCAAACCAGAGTGCATTGGCCAGGTTGAATGTGATACCGGAAACCAATCCGCTGAGTTTGGTCAACAACGCAATCATCACATAACCAAAGTAGTAATACGAAATAGCATATCCTGAAAGCCATGGATCCTGGGGAGGAAATTTCGGAGAAATCAGTATGGAATTAAGAAATGCCAGCTCCATTGGCTTCTCTGTGGCAACGATGTCCGGATTATTCGCCCTTACAAAAGCCCAGAAAATGAATGCAACGATGAATATCACCTCTTGAATTACCAGCAGTCTTGATTTCTCGCGGATCCAAACCAGGAATTCTCTGCCTTCCTTTTTCAATACTGAAGCGCTCATTATGCCAAGGATGAACAAAACCCCCAGAACTCCGCCGATGCTGTTTGGAATGAACCCGGCTGTACATGCAATCCAATACAGATACGTAGAAATCAATAATCCGGCAGAGCGTGTCAGGCCGAATCCGTGATCAGGTAAACATCTCAGACTTCGCCAAACAAGCGGCCAGACCAGCACAGCAGGCAGTGATGAAGCAAGCCAGAAAAGGAGGATTTGCCAGATCATCGGTTTACCCTGTAGATTTTTGTAATACCGGAAGAAAAGACTTCAGAAATCGTACCCTGTTCTTCGAGTTGATCAAACTTGTCGGAGCCATGTGTGCTGCATACATACCCGAAATCTTCGTCATCCGGATTGATTGGGGTACAATCTTCCAATCTCATCTCGGGCTGAATCATTCCCATCGGGCGACCACTCATGTCACAGTACATCAGGTCTCCATCCGGAGCCAGCTGGCAGGGACGAATTTGATTATAGAAGAGATCCTCGAGACGGCCTAAAATCACATACTCAACATCGTAGGTATAAAGAAAAGCCTTGGCCGATTCTATAGAATGTGTCATATAGAACTCAGCGATTTCCCCGGATCTTGCGCTTACTTCCTCCGATCCGACATTAACTCGCTGCTGCCGCTGATGCCAGTTCCACCCCAGCACTGAAGGCAATCCGGTGTGGATGGAAATCCGTGAACCCCAACGATACTCGGGAATACTCGCCTCCAAAATGACGGGGCTTCCGGAAACATTCGCCTGCAGCCACTGTATTGCTTCGTAGTCTTCCCTGAATTCGAAGTATGTATCAAATTCATAATAACTTGCATAGTCCATAAAGGCATCCCCATCCATGGATTTTGGTGCCTGGGATGCCATTCGATCCTGTATTTTTACGGGTACGGCTGCCAATGGGTACATCGCCGCTCCGAACATCAGGAGAACAGTGCCGACCATAAAAATCTTCCCAAAAGGCAGGCGCTGAACCCGCTGCCAATCCTGGATCACCCAGAAGAACGCCACAGCTGTTGAAATACTTAATAAAGTCCATGCCTGAAAATAGAATTTAAAAACGGTGTTCATTCGGCTGATATCACCAGTAAGTACAATCACTTCGACCATGAGCGTAACTGCAGAAGCAGCCATTGCGAGAAGTATTACCGCTTTTTTCTCTGATGGAAATTCTTTTCGGAAAAGGAAAAGTATCAGGCTCCATAAAAGGAAGGGCAGAACGATCACCGAAATGGTTATTCCCATCCAGGCAAATACCCCCACGGTTGCAACGAGTATTACAGCGGTACCGGCTATCAAACCAACTTTAGGCCGCAAGCGTGAAAGCGCTGTGATGGGAGTCTGCTCCATCCATTTTCGTGTTTCCCACCACAACCAGGAGGTCAACACAAAATAGAACAAGCCAGTAACTGTGAGGTAATCATGTAGAGAGGTATGGGATCCTGTCCACACTTTAATGGTAGTGTATCCCTGCAGATACCACTTGTCGTACAAAGCAAAGCTGATACGGGCTATCCCCAGCAATATGGTCGAACCTGCCAGCGTTTCGAGCAGGAAATAGATACGTTTTGTATACCCCTGGCACCATGCTGCAGCCGCAACTGCCAGTACGGAAAGCAACCAGAATAGAGGATAATCCCATGTATTTGTCGGTCGGATTACACCCAGAGACAACCCCCACAGGAGAAATACAGGTAGAAGCCTTCTCCACTCTCTTAGATGGTACTTTTCCCGGCTTTTCAGCCACGATAAAGCCCATGCCAACGTTAGCACGGTTAGCGGGAGGTTGATCATGTGTGCATGTAGATCCGCATATAAAAACGTAAACAGCGGGAATTCCGTAATTGGGCCTGCTTCACCCTCCCCTGCAGCAAATGCGCGACTGGCATCCCAATACCAGCGGTCCATGGCTACAGGGATTGTTTCATCCGAGCTCATCAATTTCCATACACCCGTAACAAAAGAAGGAATCTCCTTTACAATGCTGCTCGTTTCCGCATTCTCCCCACCCATCTGCACCAGCCCGCGATAAAGCAGTCTCGCATTACCAAGATTTCCCAACACAACGAAAAGGAATACAGCAAGAATCCCTGTTCGGACAGCTGCGCGGTAGGATCCATTTCGCGAATTCACAAAGCTGTATACAAGACTGTATGCGCTCAGAGCAGAAATCGAAAACAGCGTTGGAATGATCAGGTTGTAACCGACGGAAGGAACAATACCAAGTAGTTTGAGCGGCATCCCAACCACAACATAACCAAAATAGTAGTAATTAATTGTACCGCCCGCGAACCACGGGTCATATGGAGGGAAGTAAGTGCTTTTAAGAACCGCATTCAGATAGGCGAAATTCATCGGTTTTTCGCCACCTTTTGCCGGATGCCAGAGATCTGGATTCCCGATCCGGATGGCAAGAAAAATCAAAAAAGCTGCAAGTGCCACAGCTTCTGCGAGCAGGATCTGCTTTCGTCGATCACTCAGGGAGCTGCGAATTTCCGGACTCTTCAAAATAATTGTAACTGCTGCCACAACCATCATTCCAAAAATGATAAGCAGCGTGCTTCGAGTGACAGGGATTCGCATATTCCCCGCCATCCAGGCCAACCAGGCAAGCAGTACCAATCCCATAGTGCGCGCAAAACCATAGCCACGGTCACGCAACCCGGGCATCAAGTAGTACAGAACCGGCACCATGGTCCACCCAAGCAGCGCAATGAGCAGCCACCATACTGCCGCAGCAAGGAAACCGGACTGATTGATCACGGCATCCCGATTAAAGAGTTCGGACCAGGTTCCGCCGCTTCTCTGCAGTTGCAGAAGTCCTTCTGGGAGGAGCAGCGTTTTAACCGATCTGGGAAGTTGCGCCGGGGGTAGATTCTGGATATTTCTAAGATCCACCTCGGCGAGCATTGCGCCCAGTTTTTCTGCGTTAAATGCATCTGTTTTCCGGAAAATCAGGACCTTGGGATGGTCGTAGACTGTAAAAGCCTCTTCTGCCAACTGGTCATTCAGCTGTAAGGCGCCCACTGCAGGATGGCTGGCAAACACCGCAACAAGTTCATACCCGGTATCGCTGACCGACCCGTTCGGCTGAAGATACGCTCCGCACGCCAGCACACTTTGCGTAGTTGGGCAATCAAACAAAGCACGGTAGAAGGCATCGCTGAGTGGGTATCGCACAGACGTGCGTGGAATGGTGCCGTACTGCCGGTTGGTAGCTATAATCAGGTAATCCCCCTCCTCCAGGTCATTCACGATACGTTCAAGCTTGTCGGGTTCAGCATCGGCGTCATCATTCTGATTATCCGGCCAGTACATTTCCAGATTGCCGCTCTGGTATAGCCCGCCATAGCCATCCCGGCCTTCGATCCTCGCCGGTAAGCCGAGGTCCCAGGAGGATTCGCTGACCAGGTTGGATCCCCTGAACTGAACCAGTTTACCCGTCACCAGTTCCAGTTCAAGATATGCGATATCTTCAACGGGGATCGGTGTTTCCAGATTAAGAATCAGCTGCATCTCTTCCTTGTACTGGATAAATACGCCTGCTTCCTCCTGTTGCACCGGTATCGAAGTATCATTTCGGTAGAAAGAAGCACGAATGGTTATCTCCGTATCTTCCGCCGTATACGAAAGATTTTCTACATACGGCAGGTTTACTGATTCGAGATTCCCGTTTAAGCCGCCCGGCAGATTAACCCGGTATGGATTACCTGCCACAAGGGAAACAACCTGTGGTATCTCGACTTCTAGAAGTTGCTCCTCTCTGCCGTACTGGGAAAGTTGTATAAACGATTCCAAACGGACAGCATTCTGCCCCTCCACCTGAAGTTCCAGACGATATTTTTGTGCTTTCTCCAGCGAGATGACCGAATCCATGGGTATGCTGACAGAATGGAACTCGTCAGCGTTTTCAGGTTCCCAGACGCCTGATCCCAGCAGTTCCTGCTCCTCATAGACACTCACGAGGATCGTTGGCCATTGTCCATCTCCAGATATCAAGGTTACCGAAGGCAGAGTAACCGTATCAACAAAGATGGTCTTATCACTGAGAAAATCGATGGATTGCACACCACCAGGGGCTGCTATCACGTTCCGTGAAATAGGCAGCGGTTCAATACTTTCTTCCCCCTGTGATTCAATCTGAAGATTCACACCGGCTGGAATATTCTGGTAGATCCATCGCGAGGCTGCAACATGTGTATTAGTCCGCACATAAATTGAAGAGAATGCCATTGCCCATAAACCAGTAATAACAATTGTAATGAACCCGGCTGCAGCGATAAAAGCGCGGGATACTCGAGGTTTCGATCGTTGACCGGTCCGCTCCCAAAGTGTGCAGAATAACCAGCCGGCAAAAAGTGCCAGGAAGGGATAAACAGGGAGCTGGTAGCGCATCGCAGGTGTGTGATTGGTTGACTGCCACAGGAAAAACAGGATCACCCATAGGATCAATAAAATAAAACGTGTGGTTTTCCGCCGGACTGCATCCACAACCGCCAGAATCCACCCTCCCCACCCCGCCAACGCCAGTGGGATGCCCAACCCCCAGAGGACCATGTTTTTCAGGGCGAAGAGAACCGGGGTTCGATATGCCCACTGCAGCGCTGGAGGAAAGTCAACATCCCCGCTCTGCTGGTTGCTGATCTCACGGATATTGGCAATCCAGTTGCTGTTGGGAATGATGTTAAAGAAACCAGGTCCTTCGAATGCATAGGGCTGTAAAATGCGGAACACAAGGAATGATACTAAACCCGCTGCCGCTAATCCCTTTGCCGCCTGGAGCAGCTTTGCATACTTATCTTCCTTTTTTGCATCCAGGAAATGAAGCAGTGCTGCGAACATCGCCCATGCAGCAAGTGGAAGTGAACTGATCTTGCAGGCTGAAGCTGCACCGAGCATCAGACCAAACAGCAGGTAATCCCGGATTTTGCCCTGGTCTTGAATTTTTACAGCAAAATAGAAACCCGCAATCAAAAAAGTGTTGGTAAAAATATCGACTACAAAAAAATGCGAGTGCTGTATAGGCAGTACACTGAAGGCATAGAATGCTGCAGCGAGCAAACCAACCCACTTTCCCGTTACCTTCTTGCCCAGCAGGAAAAGCAGAAGAATGGAAACAATATCAAAAACAGCTGCCAGCGCACGCCCGAGAAGGTGAACCTCATCGTATCCAATCTGCTGTATGTTCTCCGCAAACAGTCGAACCAGGAAAATCGGGAAAGTACCGTACACAAAGAATGTATGCCCGGCGTTTGCCGGATTCAGCGGCGATGCCGCTGTATTGAAATACTCACCGATCGAATCAGGAAGCTGTATACTGGTTTCCACCATGGTGAGAAACCGCTCATCAGGATGTATATGAGTTTGTTCATCCCAATTCAAGCCGCGCAGACGGAGAAACGCGCCTGCCGCGACTACCAGAGCCAGCAGTACCAGAACCAGCACATCGTATTGTTTCGTTATTTTCCCAGTTTCAATGTTTGGCTTTAAGTCCATTCATGCTCCAAGAAAATCATACCTGATAATAGGTTTCCAGATCTAAGGCACTGAATATATCAGGAAATCATGTCCCTCTATCGGACTTTCCCATAAACTCACATTTCCGTCGGGAAAGAGTTCCTCCAGCCGCCCCAAGCCTTCAATATCGTTTGGATTGACAAGGAACAACTGCGGCCGAGTCTCACCTGCCAGGCTGTCCAATTCATCAGGCCATATCGCATAATCTTTTCTGGGCTGGCCACTGTGTATGCCCACAAGTCGTGTATCCATCCAATGTGGATACGCTACCACGTGGCCGGTTTCCACACTGCCCGTCGTTTCATTAAACGCTTTCAGAATCTTGCCTGCATCAGCCGTGTTCCAGACTGCTCGTTCCATCTGTTCCGCATAGTCCGTAAAAACCAGATCATAATTTACCTTTGCTGCTGCCAAGATCAGAACGGCAGGCAGCAGAAAATGGAGCAGTTTGAAACGTGTAAATGTCCGGGCGGCCCATTCATACAGAGAAGAGAATGCGATCCCTGCCATAATGAGTGCAGGTATCATGGCGCCGGATGCTCTATTCAAGGCAGGGTTCTCGGACGGGAAAGCCAAAGAAAGCGCCGACGGCAGCAGCAGCACAGGAATGGAAAACAGCAGGTAAAGATCAATCCATTTTCCAGCGCGAATGTAACGTAATACGGTAAGTACAACTCCCAACAGGAAAAAAGCAGCCGTTATCCAATCAAAAGCTGGTCTGTGAGTCGGTCCAAGAATCCAAATTTCTCCGTTATCCTGGTTAAACATGCGCAGTGCATCCCACATATTCCGGAAAAATATTTCGAATGGATTCCCGGGCAGGTCTCTCTCCACCTCTGCTATCCGGCTCAACGTTCTGAACAGAAAACTTTCAGGCATATCCACCGCGACACGCAGCAGCGGAATGAATACTATCAATGCCAGCAGGCCGGCAACAATCAGCAGCGTCAGCGCCTGCCTGCGCCAGCCGACAGATTCCCTGTGCAGGATGTAGACGAGCACCCCCAAAAGGATAACAACCGGTATGATTCTGGCCGGGCTGTACCCGTGTAATCCGAACCCAATAGCAAGTCCGCTGAGAAGGAAATCCCTGACACTCCTTTTTCGCAACCCCCGAACCAGGAAATACATCGCCGGTGCAGCAAAAAACGGATACAGCGGGAACCGCAGCCCCGCCCGGCTGATTACATTGGGCCAGTATGCAATCCCGCCCAGAATCAGTGTGAAGAGCGCGACTCGCCTGCCTGCCGCTTCTTTTGCAAGCAGGTACAGAAACGGCAGTGTCAGGAAACCAAGCAGTGCTGTCCCGATTTTCAATGTCAAAAAGGAAATACCCGTACCAAGGATCTGTGCAACTGCAGCGGATAGATAGAATTGAACGGCTTCCCGCCCCGTATTGCGTACGAAAAATATCGAATACTGACCATCCAGCACATCTGCTACATCAAGCAGTTTCTCGGCTTGGTCACTCCACATTTCTATGGGAACGGTATCCAGCCTGTAGAAACGGAAGAATAAACCTATTCCAAATGCAAGGGCCAGGAGCAGGCTCCCTTTACGGATCCGGAGAATTATCTCAGGCTGGCTGAGGATGTTTTTAATCTTCAACACCAGCGGATGCACTTGAATCCGTACCGGCCAGAAAGCAAGGACAAACAATAAAATTGAACCACCCCAACTCAACAACGAAAGCAAGCTGAACCGATTTCCACCTGACAGCAGGTACGTCAAAACAGCAAGAGGGACGGCAGCAGAAATCAGTATCAAATCAACAGTTGGTTCAGGTCGGGCACTGTTGGCTTTGGGGAAGGATGGAAGTGATAATTCATCGCGCCGGAACAGTAAGACAATCAGGCTGACAGATACAGAAAGAGGCAGCAAAGCAAGGAATCCAGTCTGATCTGATCTTTCCAGCAGCAGCTGTGCCAGCAGAAGCAGAACCACGGCCAGCGGAAATACAGTAGACCGCCATGAAAACTCTGCCGGCTTTGTAATCTCAACGGATGGTAATTGCTCAAGAGACCTGTATGATACTGCCGGGGACTCCCCGGATTCAGCAGCCAATTCCTCTTCAGGAACTGGAATAGGCTTGAAACGCAGTACGGAAAAGAACCAGTCCAATACGGATGGGAGCTCCGCTTTTGAATCTGGTTTGCCATTTCCGTCATGATCAACCATTATCAGATCTCCTTTAAATTCCAATGGTCAGATTACCGGTTCAAGAATAACTGTGATTGATTGCCTGAGCAAGACAAGCCGCCTTAAAACTATCAACTCAATGGATGCCTTACCCGTTATCCCCGCTTCCTTGCCAGATAGAAAGAATAGGTCCCCTGGTCAAGCGGTGGTTCAGAATAATACTTCTGTACATATCTTCTCGTAAACCATAGATTCCAGCGCTTTCCCACCAATATCCACTTCCCGGTCAGCAGACGTGAAAGGACGCAGGGAAACCCGAAATAATGACCCCATTCCAGCATAGCGAGGGCATTCGGCGAGAAGTAATGGAAGCTTTCCTCAATTCTAAATCCTGCATCTGCTAGCCGTTTCGCCCACTCTTCCCTGTCCAGTAGATTCACTGTACGTGTAACACGCATGAACCAGTCTGTATACCAGCGCGCGGGGGTACGAAGACCAATGGAACGGAGTATGCGAGGGATAGACAGCTCAGTACGGTAGCCCGGGTTCGGTACGGTGAATGCAAAAAGCGCCCCCGGTTTGAGAACACGACCAATGTCTTTAAGCACACTATCAAGATGGGGGATATGTTCAAGCACCGAGTTGCTTACAGCACTTGCAAAGGTATCTCCTGCAAAAGGCAATCGCGCTCCATCCGACTGCAGTAGTGATCTGTATCCTCCATATTCCTTTGCAGATTTCATCACCGCCCGATCAGGATCGATACCAATATCCAGCTGTTTTCCAAAAACTGCGGAAGCAAAATGGCCATCTCCGGAGCCGATATCAAGAACGGGTTCAGCTAGTGGCACAGCGTGCATCCAACGAGACTCCACAGCCCGAAGCGTCCCACGAAAATACGGCAGTTCGGTTAGTTGAGACCAGAGAAAATCCTGCGCCATTATACCTTTTCCCCCTTTTCCTTTATCAACTCCATAAAGAGTTCTTCATATTTCTGTGCAGCAGAATCAGAGGAAAACCTTTCCCGGATTTCAGACTGATCTTTTATATAGGCAGGTTTGTTATCCAGGATTTTGAGTATGGCCTCTGCCAGCAAATCAAACCTCCGGATAGGAACCACTTCTCCCATCTCTGTCTGGTAGATTGGCTGACGGACACCCGGAAGATCGGACGCCACCACAGGCGTCCCACAAATCATAGATTCAATCTGTACAAGACCAAAACTTTCAGTACTATTTACGCTTGGAAGCACAGTAATATCACACACAGAGAAAAACGCAGCCATCTCCTGTGGATCCAGCACACCCAGGAAAGTCCAGCTTTCGCTCAGATCCTTCAGAAGAGGCTGCAGGCTGCGTGCATACTCTTCCTCCCCCATTACATCCCGGTTTTGTCCGGCAAACAGTACATGTGCATCCGGATAGCGCTGCTGGATCAGAGGCAGCGCTTTCATCAGATATTCAACACCTTTCTCAGTAGCAAGTCGGGCTGCAATCCCTATGATTGGCCTTTTCGATGTATCCAACCGTTTCTCAAAAAGTGCCTGCTGCGCTGCCGTAATTTCCGCCACCTCGACAGGAGGTGGAATAATTCTTACCTTTGACAAATATCTGGATATAAAGGGTGAGTGCGTTGCATAATCTTCTGTATAGGCCACTACGGCATCTGCCACCAAACCTGCTGCTGTGTTAGCCGTTTGCACAACAAGATTAACAATCCTGTTTACCAATCCGTCAGGCAAACGAAGGTCACAATGGTATGTCAGAACAGCCGGTTTTCTAAGCAGCTTACCGCGGACTGCAATCCCGGCGGCGTCGAACTGCGGCAGGTGCAGACTGACAACATCATGTGTACGAACCTGGCGCCAGGCTTCGATCCCGAGAGTCGGCATGATCACACCCTTGCTCACACGTATCAATACAGGTACTCGCAGGATTCTCACACCTTCCACCCATTCCTCACGAGCAAGGCCGCTGTCATACTGCGAGGTCAGTACGGTGACCGTGTGGCCTCGTCTTGCCATAGCACGCGCCAGGCGATCAACATAGATGGTCAGTCCCGAAACATGTGGGCGAAAGTAAGTGAGAACGAAAAGGATTTTCATGACTCAGACGGCGCCTTTATCTGCGCAAGCATTCTAAGCTTCTCACCCAGTCCGGCAATCGTTTCCCCTTCCCGACTCAAAGCCGCTGCGCCAATAATTCCGGTGATTATAAGCTGATGAAGGTGTATCACGACTGCAACACTTAACGCAGCCTCCTGCGGATAATTAAAAACCAGCAATCCGGCCACTGTAGAGAGTTCGAATACACCGACGGCACCCGGGAGAGAAGGAACTGCCGCACCGAACGCAACCACGCCCGAGACAAAAAGCGCTACAATCAGCGACCCCTCCATCTGGAACATACGCAAACCCAGCATAAAAGTCATCCAGCTCGTCACCCAGGCCAGGAAACTCCATAAACCCGCCCGTAGAATGCGTTTGATTCGATCCTCTCCAACCAGACCGGAAAAAAATTCATCAATCATCCGGCTGATCTGCAGATTCCGAATAAACGGAATACGCTCCAGCACGTCATTTAGCGTGGACTGCTTCCTATGCAACAGGTACAGTACGAAAATCCCAATCACCAGTCCAGCTGCCACACTGAAAACAACATTCCATGCCCAATCAACCTGGATAACAAACGGCAGAACCACAAGCAAGCCCAACAAGCAGACAATAATATCGATAATCCGTTCGAGAACAACTGTGGCAGTTGTCCATCCAAAGTGAAGATTGGTTTCTCGAGTTACAAGGTACGCCCTGGCCAGTTCCCCCATTCTGAGAGGAAGAACCATGTTCAACAGGTATCCTTCATTCAGTGACTCAAAGGTACGCCAGTACGGGACCCGTTCATTGAGCAGGATCTGCCAGCTGCGGGTACGTGTGGCCAGGCCCAGGAACAACAGCCCGGTCATTGGGGCCAGGTACAGATAGTCAGCACCCTCCAGAACCTCCATCAGGCGCACGGGCTGGACACCCCAGAACGCTGCTCCCAGGGCAAGAATGCTGATAATAAAACCTATCGCCCAGTGCTTTTTCTTCAACACATCTCCTGATCAAGGTTCTTATTGGAGTACTATCCTGCTGCCCTTATTTGCACGATTGAGTTTCTGGTCCCATCTTTCAGAAACATGGTAATGCAGCACACAGCAAAGCTCAACCAATGATCTCCAGGTTTGAACTCACCCATTGGAACAGATCCTGGATCCCATCCCTGACAGAAAACTTTGGCTTCCACTCAAGCACTTGCCTGGCTTTTGTCGTGTCGGAAATGTATATATTTTGATCCCCCGGCCGCCAGGAAGCTCGAGAAATATCCAGTTTCCTTCCGAGAAGTTTTTCCAGGATAGGGCTGAATTCCGTCCATACAGAGATACTGTTCTGCGGCCCGCCGCCCATGTTGAAAATCCCGCCATACGCTGCTTCCTGCCGGCAGGCAGCAGCCATCGCCCGAATTAAATCTGAAACATGCAGAATATCCCGTACCTGTTTGCCATTGCCATAGATTGTGATATCCCTGCCTTTCAGTGCTGCAATAATAAACCAGGCCAACCAGCCCTGATCTTCCACCCCGAACTGGCGGGGGCCATAAATACAGGAATTACGGAAGACGATCGTTTTCAAACCATAGATTCGCCCATAGTCATGGACATACTGATCCGCAGCCCCTTTGGAACAGCCATATGGTGAGTAAAAATCCAGCGGAGTGGTTTCCGGAACACCTTTTTCCAGATCACGGTAGCGGTATCTTGTTTCATCCTCGATTACGACAATAGATTCCAATGCTCCATAAACCTTGTTCGTAGATGTGAAAAGAATCACAGGGTCCAGGTTGAGTGTTCGCACTGCTTCCAGGACATTGAACGTACCCAGTGCATTTACAGAAAAATCCAATCTCGGGTCGCTGACAGAAGTTGTTACAGCAACCTGAGCGGCAAAATGAAACAGAATATCAATGGGTTTGACCTTATCGAGTGCCTGCCGCAGCGCGGCATAATCACGCATATCAATCTGGTAAAAGGCAAGGTTCGGGTCCATTTCAAACAGCCAGGCGAGATTAACCTCACTACCAGGCCGGGAAAGGTCATCAATTACAATGATCTCATGGCCTTCAGCCAGGAAGTGAGCCGCAGTATTCGAACCGATAAAACCCGCACCACCGGTTATCACTATACGCATCGGTATCCTCCATCAGTACAGCGGGATCACTGCTCATCCCCGAGTTGCAGGACGGCCATAAAAGCCTCCTGAGGGATCTCCACACTGCCGACCATCTTCATCCGTTTCTTGCCCTTCTTCTGCTTCTCAAGAAGTTTGCGCTTCCGGCTGACATCACCACCATAACATTTAGCCAGAACATCTTTACGCAGCGCTTTTACATTGGCTCGTGAAATCACCCGGCCGTTTGCTATCGCCTGAACAGGAACGGTAAACAACTGGCGGGGAATGAGTTCTTTCAGCTTCGAAACAAGCCGCTGCCCCTTGGTGTAAGCCATTTCCCGGTGAACGATCAAAGCCAGTGCATCTACCGGCTCCTGGTTCACAAGGATTTCTAATTTGACCAGATCGTCAGCCTGATAACAATCAAACTGGTAATCCAGAGAAGCATAACCGCGTGTACGCGATTTTAGTTGATCATAAAACTCAATAATCAGTTCTGCCAGCGGTATGCGAAAATGGAGAATAACCCGCCCGGGAGTTGGATACTCTTGCTCGAGGAACTCACCACGCCGCTTTTTTACCAGGTCCATCACTGTTCCATAGAAAGTGTCGGGCGTGAAGATCTGGATCTTCATCCACGGCTCCCGGATCTCCTCAACTTCCGCCAGATCCGGAAGAAGTGCGGGCGAATCAATGGTAAGCGTCTCCCCACTGCGCATGACAACTTCATACTCTACTGATGGCGCCGTGGCAATCAGGTTTATATCAAACTCACGCTCAAGCCGCTCCTGAATGATTTCCATATGGAACATTCCCAGAAAACCGCAGCGGAATCCGAAGTTCAGCGCGGTTGAAGTTTCTGGCTCATAGACCAGTGCAGCATCATTCAGCTGCAACTTCTCAAGCGCGTCACGCAAGTCCTCATAATCTTCTCCCTCGACAGGGAAAAAGCCTGCAAATACCATGGATTTTGGATGTTTATAGCCCGGCAGCGGGGTTGCTGCAGGTATTCGGGCACTGGTAATCGTATCGCCAACTCTGCATTCCTGAACCGTCTTCAGTCCGCTTGCAACGTATCCTACCTCGCCAGCAGTCAGTTCCTTCACCGGCTTCATTCCAGGCATAAAACAGCCGATTTCAATAGGCTTCACAACCGTGTGGGAGGCCATCATCAGCAGGTCGCTCTGTTGGTCCATCCTGCCCTGAATTACCCGCACATAGGCAACCACACCCTTATAAGAATCATAATGTGAATCGAAGATCAGTGCCTGCAGCGGCTGATCCTCTGAGCCTGAAGGAGGAGGAATACGCTGGACAACAGCCTCAAGTACAGCTTCAATATTCTGGTTATCCTTTGCAGAAATGCGAAGAATATCTTCAGCAGGAACACCCAGGAGGTTTTCAATCTCCTCAGCCACATCATCAGCCTGGGCGGATAGCAGATCAATCTTGTTGATAACCGGAATAATCTCAAGATTTGATTCAAGTGCAAGGTACAGGTTTGCCAGTGTCTGCGCCTCCACCCCCTGGCTTGCATCCACAATCAGCAGTGCACCTTCGCAGGCTTCCAGGGCACGGCTCACTTCATACCCAAAATCCACATGCCCCGGGGTATCAATCAGGTTAAGGGTGTAGGTGTGCTGATCTTCGGCTGTGTAAGACATTCTTACCGCCGAAGCTTTTATTGTCACGCCCTTTTCCCGCTCAAGGTCCATAGTGTCCAGAACCTGCGCCATCATGTCCCTTTCGGAGATGGTGCCGGTCAGCTGCAGCATACGGTCCGCCAGAGTGGATTTTCCGTGGTCGATGTGTGCAATAATGCAAAAATTTCGAATAGTATCTGTATTCATCTATCTTACTCTCACGATAAAAAGCGGGAGGCATCTGCTCCCACCCTGGTTAGTATACTCGAGGTACAGGTACATTTAAAGAGTGTTCTCCTGGGAAATTTTACCCATAACCTCAGCAAGTCTCCCTCCTGAAAACACTCAATTAAGTGAAGAAAAGATTCTATCAATATCGACTTCTGTCAGAATAGTATCAGGAACACGATTGCACCACAGCAAGAATTCAATATTGCCTTTGGGTCCACGCAGGGGGGATACTGACAATCCGGCGGGAAAAAGGCCGATACCTGGCAGGAATGAAATCATTTCATCCACAACCTGGCGATGGACATCAGTACTGCGCACAACGCCACCATGTCCGACAAGTTCCTTTCCAGCTTCAAATTGTGGTTTCACCAGTGCTATGATATCTCCATCAGGAGCAAGCCACTGCACTGCACGAGGCAGCAGAAGTCGGAGGGAGATAAAGGATGCATCAACAGTGACCATGCTCACAGACTCTGGTAGTTCCTCCAGATAGCGCGCATTGGTACGCTCCATAACCACCACCCGGTCATCCGTGCGCAGTTTCCAATCCAGGATTCCGTGACCGACATCAATTGCATATACTCTGGCAGCTCCATGCTGCAGCAAGCAATCGGTAAATCCCCCGGTGGATGCACCTATGTCTGCACAGATCTTCCCTTCAACCTTGATCGGGAAGTCTTCGAAGGCACCTTCCAGCTTCTCCCCTCCCCGGGAAACATATTTGGGGCCTGAAAAAACTTCAACACGACTCCCCTCCGGCACAATATGGCTCGATTTAAAAACCATTTCGCCATCCACTCGAACCTGTCCTGCCATCACCAGACGCTGAGCTTGTGAACGACTCTGAGCCTTCCCTGTACGCGCCAGAAAGTTATCGATGCGTTCTTTTCCTGCCATGCCCCGATTGTACCCTGTTTTTAGCCCCTGATCTGATCTATTGTTTTTTCTACCCGTGTTAGCTACAATGTTCGGGTGAAAAGGTGGGAATTATGGCTAAAGCGATCTTGAAGAGTCTCCGGCCCAAACAATGGGCTAAAAACGTATTTATCTTCGCTGCGCTGATCTTCGATCGCCAGATGTTTGCTCCAGGTCCATTATCCCGTACGATTGTTGGTTTTATCCTGATGTGCCTGATTTCAAGCGTTGTCTACCTTATTAATGATCTGGCAGACATTGAGCAGGATCGCCTGCACCCCACCAAGAAATTCAGGCCTATTGCTTCCGGCAGTCTGCCTGTTGGTACTGCCCGGATCACAGCGGTCTTGTTGGGAATCATCGCTCTTCCATTGGGCTTTGCCCTGTCCACCGGTTTTGGCATTATCATCCTAATTTACTTTATTCAGAACCTGCTGTATTCATTCTGGCTCAAGCACATTCCCATCATCGACGTTTTCATCCTCGCAACCGGGTTTCTGCTGCGAGTTGCCGCGGGCGTCTCCCTGATCATAGTGGAACGATTTTCACCCTGGTTGTATGTCTGCACAACTCTGCTGGCACTTTTTATAGCTTTCGGCAAACGTCGCGCTGAAATCGTCCTGCTGGCTGAAAATGCAGAGAACCATCGTCGTGTGCTCGATGGTTACACAATCCCGCTCCTCGATCAGTTCCTGGTGATTATTTCTGCCACAACGATTGTGGCGTATTCACTGTATACCTTTTCAGCAGAAAATCTTCCCGGTAATCATCTGATGATGCTGACTATCCCTTTTGTTGTCTATGGCATTTTCCGCTATCTCTACCTGATTCATGTTGAAGGAACCGGCGGTGCACCTGATGAACTGATTCTCACCGATGCGCCGCTGCTGGCTGACATCCTGCTTTTTGGTTTCACATCGGCAATTATCCTGTATCTCTTTCCATGATACGTGCGTGCGCTCCCGGTAAAATTATCCTTTTCGGCGAACACGCCGTTGTGCACAACCGCCCTGCACTCGCAGTCCCTATCCGGGATTTGCAGGCCTGTGCGTTGATCACCGCCAGACCCACTGAACCGGATGGCAGCATCTGGATTAATGCACCTGCACTCTCACAACGAGCTCCATTCGATTCCCTGCCGCAGACTGATCCGCTGGCACAAACATGCAGGCTCACACTGGCAGAACTTCAAATAGAGAACTTTCCCGCTTTCGAAATAACGATCGATTCAACGATACCACTTGCATCGGGAATGGGCTCCGGTGCTGCCGTCTCTGTTGCCATCATTCGCGCCATATCCTGCTATCTCAACAATCCTCTCACCGATAAGGCTGTAAACGATATCACCTATGAAATTGAAAAAATACATCACGGGACTCCCTCAGGTGTAGACAATACTGTAATCACCTTTAACCAGCCGGTATTCTTCATCCGTGGCAAGACAATGGAAACCTTTTCGATCAAGCAGGCTTTTACCCTGTTGATTGCAGACAGCGGCATTCAATCCCCGACCGCAGCCGCCGTGGCTTTTGTTCGTCATGGATGGCAGCAAGACCCGGAACGTTTTGAATACTTGTTTGACAGCATCGGTGCTGTCGCTGCATCTGCACGTACTGCACTTTCCCGAGGGGAGATAAATGCACTGGGTCCGTTAATGGACAAGAACCAGGCTCTGCTGGCAGCACTCGGTGTTTCCGCGCCAGAAAACGAACACCTGATCCAGGCAGCGAAAAAAGCCGGAGCTCCTGGCGCCAAACTCTCTGGGGGTGGTCTCGGAGGAAACGTAATTGTCCTGGCTCCTGAAAAACTAGTAGAAAAACTTGAAACGGCACTGCTGCGAGCTGGCGCTGCCGCCTGCTACCGTACGGAGATATCCTCATGATCTTTCTCAAACTCGGCGGCTCATTGATTACCGATAAGGCAGAACCCGAAACAGTCAGGGAAAGTATCCTCCACCAGGTGGCAGGTGAAATTGCTGCGTTTTTAAAGGAAAACCCTTCCGAAAGACTGCTTCTGGGGCATGGCTCAGGGTCATTCGGTCATTTTCATGCCTCAAAATACAATACCCATCTCGGTGCAACATCTTCTGAAGAATGGCATGGCTTCAGTGAAGTCTGGGCTTCTGCAAATAAGTTGAATACGATTGTGATGGAAACCCTGAGAAATGCCGGAGTACCTGCTGTTCGCTTTTCTCCCTCATCCACAGTTGTGGCCGAAAATGGCAGGATTGCATCCATGGAGATCGAACCTATTCTCCATTGCCTCAACGCTGGACTGCTTCCGGTCGTCCATGGCGATACCGCATTCGATCGAAAACAGGGCGCCACTATCCTTTCAACGGAAGCGGTATTCCTTTTTCTGGCTGGCCAATTAAAACCGGATCGCATTTTACTGGCCGGTATCGAGTCCGGCGTTTACCAGCAGTACACTGATCGTAAATTGCTGTTGTCTGAAATTACGCCATCCAAGGCTGCAGAGATCGATCTGCGCGGCTCTGAAGCGACCGATGTAACAGGGGGGATGCTTGATAAGGTATCCACAGCACTTGAGCTGCTGAAAAAATATCCTTGGATCCAGATTCACATCTTCTCTGGAGTAGAACCGGGTGCTGTGTACAAAGCACTCACAGGCGAGCCGGGCGGGACAAGAATTTCCCAACCCTGAAAGTAATTTTCACTATGATGAAATAGACATTTTAATAGTCGAATAACTTAAAAACCACTTCAGCAGAACTGTGATCCAATATCAGTGAAGGCATAGATGAGTCAGGCGTATAAAAAGGAGGAGACCTTATGCAAACGAAAGTCCTGGTAGTTTACGCAAGCAAGCACGGTGCTACAAAGGAAATTGCTGAAAAAATAGGGGAGACCCTGACAAACATGGGGATAGACACCTCGATCGTACATGCAAGTGAAGCAACTGACCTCACCAACTACTCCACCATCATTCTGGGAAGTGCTGTTTATATAGGGCAGTGGCAGAAACCGGCAGTTTCCTTTTTAAAGAAGAACGTGGAACTATTATCCGGGAAAGATGTGTGGATTTTTTCAAGCGGGCCCAGCGGTGAGGGCGATCCGGTTGAACTCCTGCAGGGTTGGCGTTTTCCGAACTCAATAAAGGAAGAAATCGATAAGATCCAACCACGGGATATCACTGTATTCCATGGAAATCTGGATCATTCCAAACTTAACTTTTTTGAAAAATGGATTACCGGAAAAGTTAATGCGGCTGTCGGGGATTTCAGGAATTGGGCTGTAATTAAAACCTGGGCTGAAACGATCGGAAGGACACTGGTGAGTTGACCGGTATATTCCGATTCACTCGGAGATCTGGAAGGAATACTGACAGGCGCAGGCATTTGAGTGAACCTGCCTGCGCCGTCTCCATCCGGGATCAGTATAACGATTGATTTTCCAAGTCACTGCAACCTTTGATCTGGTTTTCCAGAAGCAGCTCTCGTTTAATTACCGCTATCCTCAATTACGAGGAAGGGCACCGTGTCGATATCTCCATAGATGGTTGCTGAGCCATAAAAGATCCAGCCATCTTTACCCTCACCGATACGCTCAAGGTATAACCAGCTCATGGACTGGTCATCAAGATACTGGCCGGTAATCTGGGCTTCTGCCCCTTCCATGAAGAAATCGATCACACCATAACTCTCTCCCGGGCCGCTGCGCACATTTGCATTGTACAAGGATACGGCTATTGGAACAGACGGTGTAGCGGTAGGCATGGGTGTATCAGTTATGGGAATCTCTGTATCAGTAGGAGTTACAGGGATACTGGTAGGGATGGGGGTGGCAGCTTGTAGTGTGGCCGCAGCAATCGCTTCAGCAGTTCGGATTACATCTTCACCTGTCAGAGTACTTTCCCCATCCGAAGCTGATCTGCCACTACAACCAGTTGTAAGCACAGCAATGATTCCTGCAACAACTATCCATCGTACTCTCATTATTTTCCTGTCCTCCAAAACGGAAGCTTCATTAATGATACTCTGGGCGCTGATCTGAAAAAGAAGAAACCGTCCTCTAAAATGCTATTTATACCATAACCTGCCTTAATTGCAGGCCGGGTGCCAGCTTGCCCAGGGGAATCGCATTCTCGGAGGGGACTTTTAAATTGTCGACATAAGTGTTAAGATCTGGTCAACAGGAAAGGAGTTTCCATGA
>JAFGNH010000066.1 GCA_016927115.1 Anaerolineales bacterium
CTTGACAAGCGAACGAATGTTCTATATACTACTATACGAACAAAAGTTCTACCAAGGGAGGCATCCATGATCGGATCTACGCCAATGCTCACGGACAGTCAAACAATGCGGCGATATAAAGGGTTTCCTTCTCTGAAAGAAAAGCAGAAAGGTCCGAGTGGAGAAGCGGTGACCCACCGGCAGGCTGCCCGGGAGGAACAGAGGCAGGCTGTACCTGCTGATTTCACAAAACCCGGACCGCGCATATCTCTGCTCCCCCTGCTGCATGTACATGGAAAGCTTCCAGCATTGCATGGCCTGGTTGGCCTGGATGAAAACGGAACCCCTTTGACGTTTGATTTTTCCAGGAGACAGAGTTGGCATTTGCTCGTCGATGGCCCGTCTGGCAGCGGGAAGTCCAATGTTCTGCGTACCTGTGCTGCGGCGATGGCATTATCCACCAAGCAGTCTCAGCTGCAATATATTGCACTGGATCCTGGCGGGCGGGACATGGTATTCCTTGAAGCCTGCCCACATATGTTGACGGACCTGGTCAGTGATTGGCTATTTACCGAAGAGATCCTGCAGTGGCTGATCCGGGAGACTTCACATCGACAACGATACCGGATTGTTAATCCGCATCTGTTCCTGTGGATAGACGATCTGCATCTGCTGTACCGGGTTTTGTCGCGTGCGGCCCGTCAGCGGCTGGTTTCCCTGTGGGAAAAAGGGCCGGAGTTTGGAATACATATTGCAGTGTCCATGAACAGCCGGATTACGGAATTCAAGGATATCTTTCCGAGTTTGGCATCAAGTGTGCATATCTCCTTGATGAATCGTCAGCCGGCACCGGCGGTATCAGCGCAAGGGTTCCGTTCAGTACTCCACCTGGAGGGAAATCAAAAATCATTTGAGCCGGTGTTGTTTTTTGCCCGGGAGATGAATATTGCTGCAGATCTGCTCCGTACGGGCTTTCGTTTGATTGATGGGACGCTCCTGATGGAAGGGGGAGCGGATGCTGACTGAGACTGGTGTAAAGGAATCCGGACTGCATGAAAAACTGGAAAATGGAGAGCCGTTACAGATGGAAGTAGGGATGTTGTGGTTTGATAATGACTCGCAGCGGTCGCTGCCAGAGCGGATCGAAAAAGCTGCACAGTACTATTATCGGAAATATGGTCGGGATGCGAGTGTATGCTACCTTAATCCTGCAGGGGATGTAGTCGAACTCCCCGGCATGGTTGGTGAAATCAGGATACTTTCCTCGAAAAAAATACTTCCGGACCACTTCTGGATCGGCGTTGGAAAACCAGCCTGAACCGCCCGTATATGATTGCTCAACTCATTATCCGCTGCAAAGCCGCAGAAACCAGCTGGTTTTAATACAGATTGTCTGAAGGGGAAGTCAGTATATAAAGAGGAAGGGATTCACGAACCTGGAAAGGGCAGTACAGGGAGGAATCTGAAAGCTGAACTATTCCGGGAGTTTATGCTGCTCGGGAAATTCGCTTCTCGTGACGGGCAAAAAAATCCAAGTATTCAGAAGAACCAGAAGCTGCAAAGCAGGATATGGGATTGAAGGGGGAGACGAGGGCTTATCTGGAAGTGCAGTCTGTATCCACCTTGCAGAATTACCCGGCTGTACAATCTGCAATCAGGCTGTCCAGGGTGACGACCAGATCCACTGAAGAGGTCTTACTCTGGTAGTCAATCCGCTGCAGAGCGGCATAGATCCGGAGAAGCTCACTTTTACTGAAATTTTTGGCCTGAACAGTGATTTTATCTGCCACGTAAGGATGAATCTTGAGGAACTCCTTTACATTCAGTCCCCTGTCCAGGCAATCGCGAGCCTGGATCAGCAGACGGAACTGGCGGAGTATCATAGCAAAGATCACCTGCAGGCTGACTTCTTCCAGAAGATGGTGGAATTCATTTAGGGCAGTTCGGGCATCCTGATTTCCGAAAGCATCGACAAGGGTAAATATATCTGCCTGACCATGGAGGGGTGTGAGAAGGTCAATATCTTCAGATGTAACAGGGCGCTGGAAGTCGGTATAATTCAGCAGCTTTATGATTTCCTGATCCGCCAGCATGGTATCGCCTGCTGTGACTTCTGCCAATGCGTGAGATGCGATCAGATCGATTTCACCACCATATTCACGAACACGATTGGATATCCAATTCTCGAAAGCAAACTTTTGAGGGAGTATGCATGCTTTGATATAGCTGGCATCCGGGTGCTTTTGAGCCCACTTAAAAAGAGGTGATTTCTTCTGGTAATTCTCCTCACTGTTCTTCTCACTCGAGTCAAAGGATTCGAGGACTACAACGGCAGTTTGAGGGGGGGCGGACTCAAGCACGGCGAGGAATTTATCCAGCCAGGGTGTTTTTGATGTGATGGCTTCACCATCATTCAGGAGGACCAATCTGCGATCCGCAAGGAAGGGCATGGTGTAGCAGATAGTTTCAAATTCGGCCAGATCAAGATTTCTGGCAGAAAAGGTAGAGATATTCATGTCCGCCGTAGAGGGTTCGCCGATACGCTCACTCAGCCGGTGGAGTATTTCCCGGGATGTCAGCGTATCATCTCCATAAAGCAGATAAAGTCTGGGTTTGGATTCACTCATTTCAGCTATGTCGTGTAAGAACTCGATAGAGAAAATACTTTCCGGATGGCCTTGCAGAAACGGAAATGATGCTTGAATTGTTCAGATCCGTCTGTGTGGTCACATTTTTCTGGATGGAATTTCCCAGGGGTTGGGCAACGACAAGGCTGAGCATGGCACCAACAATGGCCAGTGGCAGGATATCCAGCTGGTCTACCAGGCGTTTCGACCGACGCGGGGCATTGAACACAAGGAACCCCGACAGGGCGGCAAGAAAGGCCCCGGTGAGCAGATTGGTGCCACAGTTTGGGTGGACAGCCAGGTGCTTCTCGCCTGATTGCAGCCTTTTCAGAGCATGCTCCAAGCCATCGACCAGATATTCCAGCGGCAGCGTACTGAGCATATAAAAACCACGAAAATCGGAGCGGCCGATAAACCTGTACTGGGGGTGGCGTTTGCTGAGTACATGGATTGCTGCGTGTTCGAGTGCATGATTGCGGCGCAGATCCTGAAAAGCTGGAAGCTGCTCAAGTAATTGATTTTCCGGCACGTGTTCTCTTCCTTTGACCAGTGTTGGTTCATTATACACGATCATGTAGCACAGACTTAACATCCGAACAGAATATACCGGCTGGAATCTAAAATGGCAGGCCGGATAACCCGGCGGTCCCTTCCGGATCCTCCAGTGAAAGGTTGTATCCGAGCCCGGCAAGGTTCAAAATGAATTCCGATACCGAGCTTTGTGTCAGCAAAGTTCGGCGATCATGCAGGGAAATATTTTCCGGCTCAAGATAGCGGACCAGGTGCTTACGAAAGAGTTCAAGGCCTTTAGGGTTTCCATAGAAGGTCAACATGGCAGCAAGATGGTTGGAGAGGACGGTTGATAGCTCTTCCCGACTGATGTCTTCCCGTCTGCGGCGCTGAAAGATCCACGGATTTCCCACTGCAGCACGGCCGATCATTACGCCATCGCAGCCTGTTTCTGTTTTTAAACCCTGAATATCCTCCACACTTCGCACATCCCCGTTTCCTATCACAGGGATAGAAAGGTTCCGTTTGATATCTGCGATGGTTTCCCAATCTGCCTGGCCTGAGTAGGCCTGCTCTCTGGTTCGGGCATGCACGGCAATCATGGCACCCCCATTTTCTTCAAAAGCACGAGTTACATCAAGATAATTCCGGCTGTCCTGATCCCAGCCGATACGTATCTTTGCAGTTATTGGTATGTCCAGGCTTGTGTGGAGCCGATGGACAATACGGGCAATTTTAGCGGGATCTTTAAGCAAGCCTGCGCCCGCTCCTCTGCCCGATACCCGCCGGGTGGAACAGCCCATGTTCAGGTCAATCGCATCTGGTTTAAGCTGCTGAATTTTCAAAGCAGCGGCAAGAATGCGGTCCTCATCATTATCAAAGAGCTGGATCAGGAAAGGTCTTTCCTGGGGTAGAAAAAGCATATCCGGCAGAGTGCGCTCCCATTTATCGAGCACATCCATGGCGTTAATAAAGACTGTGTAGCTCAGGCTTGATCCAAATGTGCGACATAAAAACCGGTACGGGGGGTCAGAAAAACCGGTCATGGGGGCGAGTACACAATCGCCGAAGACAGGAATATTCCCGATAAAAAAGTCAGCTGAGGGTTCAGGTGGCGTTGATTTATCCATATTATTTGAAAACTTCATACAAAGTTACCTTGATCCAGATGGCTACACTGGGCTAGAATACTCCCATGACATGGGATTTGATCGGCCACCAATGGGCGGCCAATATACTTCAACAACATATCCTCTCGGGCTCAGTTCGTCATGCATATCTTTTTACGGGACCTGAGCATGTGGGCAAGCACAGGCTTGCCCTGCAATTTGCCCAGGCTATCAACTGCCGGGAGACGAGCGTTCCCGGTGTACCATGTGGGCAGTGTCGAAGCTGCACGCTGATCCAGTCCTATCGCCATCCCGATCTGCATGTTCTTGAGAAAGAAGAAGGACGCACAACCGTACGCATTGAGCAGGTGCGGGCATTGCAATACTCCCTGTCGCTGGCTCCTTACGAGGCCGAGAGGAGGATTGCGCTGCTCCCGGATTTCCATGAAGCGACCTACCATGCCTGGAATGCGCTGCTTAAAACGTTGGAAGAACCGTCTGACCGGGTTGTCCTCCTGCTCACCTCACCAAGTACGGATTTGCTTCTACCTACCATTGTATCGCGATGTGAGGTACTTTCGCTGCGACAGGTCGCACCTTCAGTGATCGAGAAGGCGCTTGCGCATCATGAGGGAGATGCTGCAGAAATTCAATCCGCAACACGATTGGCAATTGGGTGCCCCGGGCTTGCTATCTCTTATCTGGAGGGTGAGGCATTACAGCAGCAGTATGGATACCGGGACGATTTTTTTGAATGGCTGCAGGCTGGTACAGCAGAGAGGCTGCGTAAAGCAGAAACATGGATGAACTGGCGTGCGGGTTTTCCTCAAAGGCAGTCGCAGGTAAAGGCGCTGCTGGAAGCATGGGTGGTGCTGTGGCGTGATATTCTTCAGCAAAAGCTTCGACAGACAGCTGCACCGATCCATCTGGAAGTTCTTCCAGAGCTGCAAATAATTACCGCAGCACTCGAAACCACGCAGGTTCTTGATCAGATAACACGGATTGAACAAGCGCTTGAAGAGCTGCTGGCCAATGCCGATCCGAGATTGCTGCTTGAAAACCTTGTTGCAGGGTTTCCAGCAATTCCAATCCTGTCACACTCAGAGTAGAACGCGATCTTCGCGGGGTCCTGATATACCATTGCTGCCAGTACAGCACAGCGATTCCGATATGGAAGTACCTGAAGATTGAAGGTGGAAAAAATCCGGATTGGTTTATGGAGGAAATGCACACCCTGAAGCAGGCAGCTAAACAGGGCTGCTGCCGGCAGCCCCTGACAGCGAATCTAAACCCGGGCGTTATCCCATACTCTCACTTGGGATATACCTGAATAATTAAGAAGCTTTTTTTCTGCCGTTATCGTGGCTCGACGATAATCCGCACGGCGGTTCTTTCCTTGCCCTCGATATCCACTGATGTGAATTCCGGGATGCAGATCACGTCCAAACCGTCTTCTTGCAGATAGCCTCGTGCAATAGCTGCTGCTTTAACGGCCTGATTGACTGCTCCGGCACCGATAGCCTGGACTTCCGCTCGATTGTGTTCGCGCACCACGCCTGCGATTGCACCAGCAACAGCAGAGGTTCGCGAGCCGGCAGATACCTTGATGATGTCCATCGGGCTGTTTCTCCTCTGGCATTAGTATGGCGGTTGCCCGACATAAACACGAACAAATCTTATCTGGATTGTACAGGATATGGCATGTGGAAGCAAGCGCGGCTTTTCCCTCCGAATTTCAGGCTAAATACGTATAAAAAATGAGGAAAATGTTTTTTTATATCCTGTGATAGAGCAGGGTTGCCGACCATCATGAATCCGACTCAGGATACGAGTCTATTGCTGCGCGATACTGTATGTGGAAAAGGCAAACAGAGTGAGGTGAACGCCGTGGTGCATATGGGAAAAGAAGATATTCAGTCAGGAACTTTTACCGTTCACCCGATCGATATCAGCCTGATTAAAACTCACTTCTTCTTTACCCGATAATTTTTCCCGGATCTTGCTTACAATCAGGTCGAGATGGGAAGAATAGGACACATAATCCAGATCATCAGCAGGGACAGTAAGGACGGGGCACAGGGTGAACGTTTCAATCCAGTCCTCATAAAGCTGGTTCAGCTGATCGAGATACTCGGATTGTATCTGCTGCTCGTAGGATCGCCCACGACGGGTGATACGCTGCAGCAGTGTGGCGGTGGAGGCGCGCAGGTAGATCACCAGGTCGGGTGGGGGGAGAAATTCTGAAAGCACAAGATATAGTTCACGATAGGAGAGGTAATCGCGTTCAAGCATGTTGTTCTGTAAGAACAGGTTCTTCGCAAATACTTCTGCGTCTTCGTAAACACTTCGATCCTGGATAACTGATGTGGGGTGGGAAATCAGATCCTTATGTGCACGCAGTCGACGGGTAAGGAAAAAGACCTGAGAATGGAAGGACCAGGCATGCATATCCCGATAAAAATCAGCAAGATAGGGATTTTCCCCGACAGGTTCGTAAAACGGTTTCCAATTCAACCTGTTGGAGAGCATTTCCACCAGGGTGGATTTTCCAACACCGATATTTCCTGCGACTGCAACAAAATGCTTCATAAGGCGGGCTCTCCAAAAACAACGCTGAAAGGTGGATCAACAATACGGCTTTATAGGACAGATTTTCCGATTCCGGAAAATGGGAGTTCGGGTTGGAAGGGAGGAATCCCCAGGGCTGCTCTGATCCGGTGAATAATTTCGTTCAGGTGGTCCGGTTGATGGACAAAATCCATATTGGAAGTATCAATCGTGAGCACATTTTGTGGATGTTTCCTGTAGTGATCTTCGTAAGAGTTATTCAAGGCATCTATATAGCTGCGGTCCATGTTCCGCTCATACTCGCGGTCTCGCAGCGCAATCCTCTCCATGGCCGCGTCCGTGCTGACCTGGAGGAAGATGGTAAGATCGGGCTCAGGAATACGTTCAGCAAGTGCATTCAGTACGCTGTAATAGGTGGCCAACTCGTCCCCATCCAGATTCAAGACAGCAAAGATGGAATCCTTTGCAAAACTGTAATCGGATACGAGATTCTCTTTTTTCAGGTCGTGTTTGGTGAGTTCGAACTGCTGTCGGTATCGGCTTAATAGAAAAAAGATCTGGGTTTGAAAAGCATACCGCTTCCGATCCGCATAGAAGTTGGATAGAAAAGGATTTTCTTCAAATACTTCAAGTTGAATATCAGCATGGAAGACGGGTTGCAGAAGACGGGCGAGAGAAGTCTTCCCAACACCAATCACTCCTTCAACGACAAGATACATGGGCAACTTCCTGAAGAGGCAAGGATTGAATAAACAGCCTGAAGGTTTCAGCGGTAAAGATGTGATTCCAGCAGACCTTGGTCAAGCATACCTGTGAAAGGGAGAAAGAGCAATTATTTCCTTTCCATAGAACCTTAAAATATTGCGGGAACCTTCTGGTCTGGAAAAGATATCTACGGTGATTGAGGGGTTCGGGATGCTTCAGCAGCTGCAGCCGCATCCAGAGGTGTTTCTGCGGCACCGGCTTCCTCATTGAGTGTATAGAGTCGAATGTTGTCGAAACTGACGGTTGCGAGGTCGTTTTCATCTGTCCGCACAATAACACCAAATCCAGTACCCAACAGTTGTGTCTCTTTCACCTGAAAGACTTCAATCTGATTGATGTAGAAAGTGTATATGCTGCCCCGGGCGATAATGCCCATGGTATTGGGTATCCGCTGGCCGGACAGCGCGGCATACGTATCTGTTTCGGGAACGAGTGTGAAGCTTCTGCCCTGCTGAACACTGGTGACGCTGGCGGCTCCGGAACAATTCATAAGAAAACGGAGATGCTCCTGATCTGAACTGTAGCGAAAGACGATGCCATATACATCTCCTGGCCTGCACAATTCTGCATACGCTGAAATCTGGATGAAGAAATTTTCAGGTGCAGCGGCTGGGCTGGCAGCAATGCGGAACACCTTCGGGCGGGAGGCGACCAGAGTCAGCTTATCATCGGAGATGCTGGCTGCCCCCAGCTGGTCCTGGCTGAGTGACCAGCCGGTTGATCCCTCAAAGTCGTCCTGGAATAAAAGTGTTCCCACACTGGTAAAAATATCAGCCGTTGGGGTCAGAGTTGGTCCCGGAGTCCAGGTAGAGGTTGGTGCGGCGGTGGGGATCACAAAGGTTGGAGAAGGTGTAAGCGTGATAGTAGATTCAGGGGTGGCTGTAGTCAGAGAAGATCCAGTGGGCAGGCAGCCTGTCAGAAGGAATGGGGCAACATAAAACAGGGAAAGAAGGGAAAATCGCCAACAGGTTGTCAGGTTTGAAAAGGGTTTTAAAAATAATCGAATCATGATTGGACCCCATGTTGGTGTTAATTTCTTCTCTGAAGTGTACCGGGTGTCCTCAGCGTTGATACCAGTAGAGAAAATCATCAAAGTAAATGGTCAGATCTGCTGTTTCATAAGCGTTGCTGAAGATACCGAATGTCCCCAGCGAATAGGAAAAATCCTCGATCTCCTCGAGGGTGACTTCATTGATAATGGGAATAATCCTGGCGCCATCTGTGAACACCCCGATCTGGTTGACCGTATCCGGTCCCTGAAGAATTGCATCGGATGCGGTCCAGTCCAGCAAGGTGAGCGGAGGCGCTTCGCCAAGGAACTTTCGAATCCGGTACATACCATCACAGGAGACTTCCAGTGTGTAGCCACGGTTATAGACATCGGGCGGGATCCGGAAGACCAGCCCTGCACTATCCTTTCCGTCACAGGCAGTGAATTCTGCGCTGATTTGTGCGTAAAAATTGGTGGCTTTAATATCGGTTGCACTCCAGGACAGGTAGGTATCAGCGAGGTGATCTGTAGCGCGCAAGCGTTCGTCATCGAGAATGTTGGTGGCTGCTCCCTCGATAATGAATTCTCCCCACAGGTATTTTGTGGTGAAGGTATCATGGAAGTCGGGAACGGATAGATCAAGCCCGGTTCGCGGATCTCCTTCCGGCAGCAGCGGGGCAGTTGCTGTCGGGGTTGGCCCGGGTGTGGGAGTATCCGTCGGTGTTGGGGACGGCTCGGGGGTTTCCGTTGCTGTCCCCTGCGGCGTAGCTGTAGGCGGCGGAGTATTGGTTGGCGGCAAAAGGGCGATTGCTTCAGCGGTCTGTGTCTGAGCCAGGGTTTCTTCTGATGGGCCGGGTGAAGCGCAGGCTGGAAGCGTTAACAGCAGGACGAACGCGAGAGCCGGAAAAGGAAATCTCATACCATACCTCAAGGAAAACCAGATTATCAAGTTTAATAATACGATGAAGAGAGCGGGAAAGGAAGGATGTGCGTTTACATGGAAGAGTATTAAACCGGCTTCAAGGCACATGTCACTCCGCCGATTCGATTCAACAGCGTTCTAAAGGGGGATTCCGGATTAAGCGCATCCGGCTAGTGCTTTCGATCCCTGTTTTCTTCTGACGGTATTAATGAAATATTGGTTTTCAGGGGTTGTTTGCATCCGGGTGGATGCAAGGGTTGTTAAAAAAGGATAGAATGACTGGCGTGAGGAAAATACCGGGAAGGTTCCGTACCATTCGCGAACTTCGTGAAGCAAAGCCGTCGTGGTTGACCAGAGCAGGGGGTACAGTGCTGATCTTTTCCACTGTGGCCGTTTTGCTGTTCTCGATTACTGTCTTTTTGATCGGCCTGGAGTATTCCTCACTTGCAGCGGCTTATCCAGCTGTCAGCCGGATCGAAACATACTTTGGCTCTCCCGGCAGCGGTGTTTTTATCCCTACTCGCTTTTACGATAACACGGGAACATTCCTGCTGTATGAAGCGGTTCATCCCAATGCGAGCAGCCGGCAGTGGCTGGGCTTCGGTGCAGACGATTCTGCTATTCCGGATCTGGTTGTTCAGGCGACCCTTTCTTTCCAACCAGATGCTTTTGTCTCCCCGGGTTTGCTGGACGGAGTGGTTGGGGTTAGATCTTCCGTCGGGGATCGTTTCCCCTCGATTGCTGAGCAGCTGCTGCAGGTGTCTCTACACCGCTCATCGTCCTTTCAGACTGAACACCTGCTGGAACCCTGGATAAAGAAGCAGTTGATTTATGACCTTCAATCTTCTTATTCTGAAGAGCAGTTGTTGGAGTGGTATCTTAACGCAGCCTATTACGGAAACATGGCTTATGGATTTGATGCAGCCGGGTTGGTGTACTTTGGTAAACATGCACAGGATCTGAGTCTTGCAGAGATAACTATGCTTGCACCCCTTCCGCTGAATCCGTCTGCAAATCCAGTCGACAATCCGGTGAATGCGCGCGCTGCCCAGGAAAAAACTCTGCGTGCGATGGTATCAGAGGGATATATCTCGAGACAGGAAGCCCGTCTTGCACTAAGCGAACCGATAGACCTGCAGCAGGGGATCGAAGAGAGTGTTCCGGCAGGTCTGGCGGTTTTCTGGCAGGCGCTTGTACAGGAAGCACCGGATATTGAACGGCGCATCGGTATGATAGTGACAACCAGCATCGATTTGAAGCTTCAGCAGCAAGCAGCATGCGCGGCACTGCAGATTACGCGTCTGGCCGGTGGTGGAACGTTAGAGGCGATAGACCCTTCCTGTCAGGCGGATCAGGAATTAATGCCGGTGTTAAGCAGTATGCTTGAACAACAACCAGATATTGATAAAAAGAATTGGGAGCCTGCGTGGATGATTGCAGATCCACAGACCGGAATGGTACTGAGCTTTGGCGGAGATATTCAACGTTCTCATCCACTCGGCTCCGCCATAGACCCGGTTTTTTACCTTGCAGCTTATGCCTATGGATCCAGCCCATCGACGATGGTCATCGATCTGCCTGATGGACGACCGGATACGGATCCTCCGCATACCTATGCAGGGCCGGTTCGAATGCGCACAGCTTTAAAAAATGGATATCCTGGAGCCCGACAGCAGGTGGTTGATCTTGTCGGGATGGAGTCAATTGCAGCTATCGCGCAGCAGTTAGGGCTGTCTCCGTGGCCCTCATCGGCCGGTGAGCAGAGTCCCCGGCTTTTCATGGATACAAGTGCGAGCCTGCTTCAGATAGCCCAGATTCATGCCGTCTGGGCAAATGACGGAAGGAGTGTTGGGGCAGCCGCGCCTGAAACCAAGCAGGGCGCCAGCAGCCTTTCCGGTTTGAACCCCGTTTTTATCAATACCGTTGAGGATGTCAGCGGTTCCTTGTTTTCAACGGAAACCAATGAGCGGTTTGTTGTGAGCAGACAGCTTGCTTTTTTACTTTCCGATTCCCTGCGATCTACAAACTACGAATATTCTGAACCTGGCTATCCATCTGAGTTTTCCAATCATCGGTGGGCAACCCATCTGGGCGCCACTGAAGATGGAGCAGGCTGGTGGGTGATGGGATTTTCACCTGATTATGTGGTCGGAGTATGGATGGATGGCCAGGTTCTTCCACAATCCCTCTCGAAAATTGATGGAACACCTCCCGTTGTACTCTGGGATGCACTGGCTGCAGTGGCTGCTGGATCTGGCGATATCGGTACCTGGGACGTTCCTCCAGGATTGGAATGGGTCGAAGTGTGTGATCCTTCAGGCTTGCTGCCAACGGCGGATTGCCCGTTGGTTGTTGAGGAAGTCTTTATCAGCGGTTCTGCGCCACAAGCATACGATAATCTCTATCAACGAATCCAGGTTCACCGGGAAACAGGTCGCTTGGCTACAGTTTATACCCTTGAATCCGAGATTGAAGAAAAACTCGTGCTGACACTTCCCATGGAAGCACAGCAGTGGGGGGGAGCGGCAGGTTTCACCAGGATTCCTGAGACATACGAAACCATCAGGGTGCAAGATTTGCAGGGCGAAAATCTCCGGATTACAACCCCCCAACCATTTCAGATGGTCTCTGGAAATGTCTCGATCGCGGCGATTATTGAATCATCCGAATATGTTTCTTCACGGATCTTGTTTGGTGCGGGTCTTAATCCAAATCGCTGGACATTGTTGAAAGAACAGCAGCTGAATCCACAGCAGGAGAAAATCTCATTGGTTTGGGATACCGGTACATTATCTGGACTGTATATCCTCCAGGCCGCTCTGCAGGATGAAAGCAATCATACAACTTTTTACTCTATACCGGTCCTTGTGGACAACAGTCCTCCACAGGCCGCCGTAACTGTATGGACAGAAGATCTGGATGTAGAGGGGGGAGATGTAGTAGTACTGGAAATTTCGGCAGAAGACAATTATGGTATATCCAGGGTTGAGCTCTTTTTGGATGGGGAGGAACTTCATGAGTGGGCGGAACCTCCTTATGAATTACGGCTGACTGTAAAGAGCGGTGTGTACGAATTGTACGCGAGTGTTATGGATACGGCTGGGCAAACCAGCACATCGGAGACAATAACACTCCACGTTGAATAGGGGAGCAATATCGCAGTTATCCTGATACAAGCCGGATTTAAGATATTCTTCTCTCTATTTGTAAGACAATATGAATCTGCAATGGGACGTTCAGAAGAAAGATAAGCTGCCCGATTAATATCGGGCAGCTTTTTTCATGTAGAGGGTGTATCGATCAGCCGATGATCTCGGCGAAACCGAAGTGGGCGGAGTTGTGACTGGACCCCGGTGTGCTGAGGTTGATCGAACGGGTCGGATCAACAAGCCCGGTGTTCGGAACAGTGTTGTACCAGCCGTATGTGACGAAGGGCAGATTGGAGCGGTAGACCTTGACGCAGTAGGTGCCTGGTTCCAGGCCAGTAAAGTTATACCAGCCGCTGCCGCCGGTTGATGTGGTCTGGTGTCCGGATCCGCCGCAGCTGTTCCGCCACAGGTGGACTGTGATACCTGAGAAACCGGTATCTCCAGTGTCGAGCATGTAGTTGTCGTTCACATCATTGAACACACGCCCCTGGATGGTTACCGGAGGTGGATCAGTGGGAGTTCTGGTGGGTGTGCGAGTCATGGTGGCAGTGGGCGTTGGAGTTGGCGTTGTAGGCAGTGGGCAGAGGCCGGGAAGCGGCTCTGTAGGTTGGAAACCATACGTCCAGCGGCAGGTATTGTCCATGCTGTCCATGGCAGCCAGTGGATAATTGCTGCTTTCTGTTAATGGTGACCCTGCTTCGGCATGCGTGAAGTGGTCGTGATAATCGAACCAGCCGGCTTCCTGCAGCCCTTCATCCGTCCAGGCGCCCCAAAGGAATTCACCATCGCTGTTCAGAAGAGCGTATTTGAATCCGAGCTGGACTCGATCCGGGTGACTCGGAGCGATGCGAACCCAGGCAGCATCGGGGTCATCGCCCAATCCCTGGTCAAATAGAACGGTTTCGTACCCGTCCCCGGCCTGCGGCGGGCTGTCGTTCTGCATGGGATGAGCACCGCCAACGTCAAAGTTCGCATCCTTGAACACTTTTACGCCGTTTGTAGTCCAGGTTGTATCGGGTGGCAGGGAGGCTGCGACAAGGATATTGCCCCTGCCGTCCATGTCGAGGTCAACTTCCATGGCATACCAGCCTGCAGTATCCGCAGGCGGGGCTTCCTCAAGGAAGATAGAGAGGTAGACCCAGGGTGAGGAGATATAAAGTTCGGCGCGGACGATATCCAGATAGGGCTGATATACCATGCCGTCTGCATCGAGAGATCGTTCCAGGCGGTTGAGGGTGAACGCATCCGAGATCGTGCGCTGCTCAGGGCCGTAGGCTGCACTTGAGCTGTCGATGATATAGTAACTTGTGGAGGATGGATCTCCCGGGTTGGTAACGTGAATGATCTCAACTGTTGGTGAAGGGGTGACTTCAGGGGGAGCGCCGACTTCCGCACTTTCCTCAGCGGAAACCTCCTCCCCGGTTCCTGCATCCATATCACCACCCTGGTTCATTGCCTGCAGAGTAGCTGCAGCCATGGTGCTCACTGCTTCAAGTGTCTGTGTTGACGAAAGACCTGCATCTGCTCCAATGCCAGCCAAGTCTAAATTGCAGGCGAGAATCGAAAATATCAGGAAACAGATCATAAGCATACTTTGAAGGGGGGGTGATTTTTTCATTTCGGGTTCCTCCTTGGGCTTTCTGCAAAACAAGAGATTTTTTCCTTCTGTTAAAATAACGGTTGGGGTATGAACTTTGTGACAATGTATACAAGCCGGACGATTACACGGGCAAAACAAGCAGTTCGATCGCTGCATAAAGCCTGATAGAAACAACCTTCTGTCAATAGAATATCGTATTTGGACAAGAAAACCAAATTTGAGGAGATATGTCTGATCCGGCTTTTACCAGTATTTCCAGTAGAGGAGAGCGTTACATATAATCCGGCAGGGATTTATAGTGCCTGCAAAAACCAACCTGGAATTTCTTGACAGGCCTCCCATTTGTCAGGCTATTAAAAGGCATCTGAACCCGATACGAAATCTTATCCGGGAAAAAAACTGCCCGGCTTCAACCGGGCAGTTTCGGTAAGGAAATTTCGGAATTGATCAACCGATGTGTTCAATGAAGCCGAAGTGGGCTGTATTGTAAATGGAACCAGGTGTATTGAGAGTGATTGTACGGGTCGGGTCTGCATCGCCGGAACCCGGAATGGTGTTGCTCCAGCCGTAAGTCCTGGGAGGCAGATCGGTATGGAAGACCTTCACGCAGTAGGTGCCTGGTTCCAGATCGGCAAAGGAGTACCAGCCGCTGCCTGATGTGGATGTGGTCCGGTGTCCGGACCCGCCGCATGAATCCTTCCAGAGGTGGACTGTGACACCCGAGAAACCGGTGGGGCCCATCACGTCGTACACGCGACCCTGGATGGTTACCGGAGGCGGGGTGGTAGGTGTAGGGGTTGGTGTGGTCGGCAGCGGGCAGAGGCCTGGCAGCGGATCGGTGGGCTGGAAACCGTAAGTCCAGCGGCAGGTGTTGTCCATGCTGTCCATGGCTGCCAGCGGGTAATCGCTGCTTTCGGTCAGCGGCGAGCCGGCTTCTGCCTGGGTGAAGTGATCGTGGTAATCGAACCAGCCGGCTTCCTGTACACCCTCGTCTGTCCAGGCACCCCACAGGAATTCGTCATCGCTGTTCAGAAGGGTGTATTTGAACCCGAGCTGGACCCGGTCGGGATGCTCAGGGGCAATACGCACCCAGGCGGCATCGGGGTCATCACCCAGCCCCTGATCGAAAACGACCGTTTCATAGCCGTCACCGACCTGCGGCGGGGAATCGTTCTGCATTGGGTGTGCGCCTCCGACATCAAAGTTGCCATCCTTGAAAACCTGCACGCCATCCGTTGTCCAGGTCGTATCAGACGGGAGCGCAGCTGCGACGAGAACATTGCCGCGGCCGTCCATATCCAGATCTACCTCCATCGCATACCAGGCGGTTGAATCGGGGGGAGGTGAATCTTCAAGGAAAATGGTCAGATAGACCCACGGTGAGGAAATGTAGAGCTCAGCACGGGTAATATCCAGATAGGGCTGGTATATCATGCCGTCGGCAGCGAAGGGGCGTTCCAGCAGGTTGATGGTGAACGCGTCAGCGATCGAGCGGTGCTCAGAGGCATAGGCGGCGGTTGAGGAGTCGATCACGTAGTAGCTGGTTGAGGCTGGATCCCCGGGGTTGGTGATGTGGATGATTTCGATAGTGGGGGAAGGTGTGGCTTCGGGAGGCTCTTCTACCGGCGGGCTCTCCACGGTGGCAGTTTCATCCTCTGCCGCCGCTTCTGTATCGCCGGAGCGTTCCATTGCCTGCAGGGTGGCTGCAGCGATGGTGCTTACGGCGTCCAGCGTCTGGGTAGCAGAGAGATCGGAGCTCCCTCTCAGGCTAATATCTTCGAGCCCGCAGGCCAGCATAGACAGGACCAGAAAACTGGCCATCAGGATAAAGGGCAGGTGCTTTATTTTCTTCATTTTTTTCCTCACATGGTTGGTATACCAGAATCATTGGTTCTATCTATATTGATAACGACTGGAGAGCGGATTTGTGACAACAGCCGAAGAACTTTCCGGCTGGATCTGAACGGAAACCTGCAGGTTTCGGGATTGGCGTGATCCAAATCCCTGTTCATAGAATAGCTGATTTGGGGAAGAATACCAAATCGGGGTGAAGATTTCATATCTGAAAAAATCACGCTTATAAAAAGTAATTTCAGATCATTAATACGAATAATCTGACCGTTTATGCCGGTTGGAATTCGGAGATATCAGATTGAAATATCAGGGGGATCAGGGCAGCAGGTCAGATTGAGGTGGAAAACGTTCCTCATTCCGGTGTATTTTACGAAGAACTGCCTGCAGCGGATCTATGCCGGTTCTGTCGGCAAAATTCAAACAGTAAATCAGGATATCGGCGAGCTCTTCTTCGGTGGCAGCCAACACAGCCGGATCCTCCAGCAGCTCACCGGCTCTATCCATTTCAACCCACTGGAATATTTCAAGCAGTTCGGCAGCTTCAATCGCAATACTGAAAGCCAGGTTTTTTGGTGAGTGATATTGCTCCCAATCACGAGCGTCTCTGAACTCCCGCAGTTGTTCCATAATCAGGTTCAGCTTGTCGTCTGTCATCCGGATTTTCTCCGGGAGTCACAGCGTTGATATTTGTAAAGAAGGGCAAAGAATACTTGTGGCGAGAGGATCATGGCAGAGGGAACCAATCCGGGTCCATATCACGCGCGGCATTCCGGGTAAGATTGATCTGGTTGGCACCGTTGATAGTCATCAGATAAATTTCGTGATTCTGGTCCCGTGTGGTAGAAAATGCAATGTACTGGCTGTCTGGAGAGAAATCGGGGGAGAAGTTACCAAGGCTGAAGGTGAGCCGGATTGGAGAATAACCTCGATCAGACAATCTCGCTAGGTAGATCTCGTTGTTATCCTGGTACCAGGCGAAGGCAATAAATTCGCCGCTGGGTGACCAGTCAAGCTGTTCAGCACCGCGTATATACTGCTGCAAATCCATGTCTATGGATTTCTGTTCTCCAAGTGAGCGCATATAAATCTGCGCCGCGGTATTCAGGATGCTGGTAGAAACAGCGATATTGTAGCCAGCGGGCAGCCAGTTAGGAGATTCAAAATCGAGGGGTGCCCAGGTTGGGGAGAACTCAATAGCAAAACCATGGCTGATGTTATCCGGATCCCCCGTTTCACATCCGTCGGGTGTGCAGCTTATAGACATGACAAACACCTGGCGCACATCATACTGCCGATCGCTTGTGAACGCGATTTTACTGCCGTCGGGGGACCATTCCGGGTCGGTTTCGTTAAATTCACTGTTGGTGATATTGATAGGGGTGCCGCCGGTCACAGGCATCACGTAGATTTCTTCATTTCCTTCGTGGTTGGAGACAAAAGCGATGTAGTTCCCATCCGGTGAGAACTTCGGCTGGCGTTTCTGCCCCGGGCCGAAAGTGATCTGCTGGATAGAAGACCCATCAGGGAACATGGTATATACCTGCAGTGTATGTGAATCTTCGCGGTCGCTGACGAAAGCAAGCATCCGGCTGCCGCCAAGCACTACGGGCTCCAGGGTTGGGGTGAGTGTCTGGGTTGGCGTCTGTGTTTGTGTAGGCTCGAGGGTTTCCGTGGCTGTTGCTGTTGCGACAGATTCGGGCGGCTGTGTTTCAAGAGTGACAGCTGCTGCCTGAATTTCCTCGGTCGGAGCTGCTGGCGGGTTTATTATCCGGGGCAGCAGGATAAATGCCCCGATTACAACAACTGCTGCGCCGATCAAACCCAGAGCCAGAAGTGCAACAGGGAATGCTTTTTTGGCTGCAGCAGCTTGTCTGGAGGCACTGACAACAGTAGGTGAATATGGTGAGCCATCTGAAGCAAGAACAGTGGGCACAGCAAATTCACCACGGAGAGCTGCTCTGAATTGAGCCATGTCCTCAAAACGCTGGTCTGCTTCAAGATTCATCGCCTTCATGACTGCGTTGCTAACATGCTCCGGGACTGTCGGATTGATTGTGCGCGGTGAAGGCAGAGCAAGCTTCTTCAGCAGCCTGTCCATACTGTCGGGTGGTTTTTTCAAGGTGAGTAGTGAGAACAGAGTCGCTGCCAACGCATATTGATCGGACCGTGCATCTGTCCTTCCGGTGCCATATTGTTCCGGAGGTGAGAAACCAGGAGTAAGGCCGCGTGCGCCAGTGGTAGTCTTTGATGTGGGATCAAATTCCTTGGCTATCCCGAAATCGACCAGAACAGGGGACCCATCTGAGCGAATTTTTATATTGGCTGGTTTGATATCACGATGGATGACTGGTGAAGGTCTGGAATGCAGGTATATGAGAGCATCGGCAATACCGTCCGCCCAATGCAATATCTGCTCAACAGTCGGCGGCTGCTTTGCCATCAGATGGTCAAGATCATCCCCTTCGATAAAATCCATCACAAGGTACTGACAGTTCTCAATGATAAAGTGATCAGTAACACGCGGGAGATTTGGGTGACGCAGTGTGGCCAGAAGATTTGCTTCCCGCATAAACTGACGGGCTGATTCCTCGTGGAGGCTGAGGTTTTCTTTAACAGCAACCTGCAGTTGAATGGTTTCATCAAGGGCGACATAAACAGCACCCATACCACCAGTAGCCAGTCGAGACTGGATGCGGTATCGATCCTTAATCAGACTTCCTTCAGCAAGAGACATACTGTCATTGTATTGATCCTGGGCGTCTGCGTCAACAGCGCAGGAGTATCGAATGTAAATCCCCCGTAAAACTACCCTGAAGGAAATTTGTTGCTGAAAGGAACTCTGGTGTACTAAATATCCCTTTCCTGGAAATGTTTCTACAAACCTGCAGCTGGTGCTGCCCAGGCAGCCTGTTTCCATCCGGAAGAGAATCCCTGCCAGCTACCATTTTCAGATAGAATCTGGTTCAATCGATAATAGGTGTTTAATAAATCAATACAGAAGCGATATTTAGCCTCTGTACTGGAACAGCAGAGATCCAGCCGGTTCTGCTGGAAATGGATGAGGTGTCATGGGATTCGAGCCCGTAACCTGGAACGAATTCGGTCGGGATAATAAGGAAACCGATGGTTTTATCGTAGAGGAATCGCTGGTCAGCCTCTATGTGAATGGAAAAGAAATCGCATCCCTGATGGCTACACCACTGAACCAGGATTGGCTTGCTGCTGGTTTTCTTAAGAATGCACACCTGATTAACACGGTTGATGAAATTAAAATTCTACACATTACCCGGGCGGGATGCTGTGTGGATATCTGGCTGGACCATGAGCTCCAACAACCAGATCGAAAAATTATCACCTCAGGCTGTGGCGGAGGGATCCTTTTTGAAGAACCGGACCAGGAAGTGGGGCGGATTGAGTACGATGTTGTGTACTCACCGGATCAGCTTTATGCCTTGTTTGACCAGCTGCAGCAAGTTTCAAAGATTCACAGACAGGCCGGAGGGATTCATGCGGCTGCCCTCAGTGATGGCAAGGAGCTGTTGATAACAGTGGAAGATATCGGCAGGCATAATACGGTTGATAAACTCTGCGGCTACAGTCTGCTGAATTCGCTGGACACGGGGGGGCTTTTGCTGCTGACAACCGGAAGAGTATCGTCGGAAATGACGCTGAAAGGAGCTCGTATGGGCTGCCCGGTTATCGCTTCCCGTAATTCCGCGACTTCCCTGTCCAGAAAAATCGCCGAGTCATGGAATATCACGCTCGCCGGCTATGTCCGCCGCCGATCGATGCGGGTATACACACATCCGGAGAGACTCAGCAACTGTGTAAAGGCAGAATAATGCAACCGGTGGTCTGAAGATCAATCCTGCTGAAAACCATTCAGCTGGATTCCCCAGGACTGGATATTCTGGTGCAGGTCAACTGCGCTCATGTCCAGCCGCAGGGGACAGACAGACACTTTCCCGGAATCCAGGGCACCAATGTCGGTGCCTTCTTCGGGAATGCCGCTGGGCGGGTCTCCGCCGAACCAGTAATAGGGCTTGTTATAAGGATCCATTCGCTCCACGAGTGTGTCGTGATAAACCCGTTTTCCGAGGCGGGTTATTTCAATCCCTTTCAGCTCTGAAAAGGGGCGATCCGGTACATTAATATTCAAAACAACACGTTCCGGCAGGTCATGGGACAGGGTGCTGGCAGCAACCAGACGGGCTATTTGTGCGGCTGTGCTGTATGAATCTTGTGTGGTGTGCTGACCATTTGAATCGAGAGAGAAAGCAAGGGCTTTTCGGCCAAAAAGTGCGCCCTCAAAAGCAGCAGTGTCGGTACCACTGTAGGTGATATCACTACCAACATTGGGATAAGGGTTAATGCCGGAAACCACCATATCGATATCCTGTTTCAGAAAGCCCAGAAAGGCAAAAGCAACACAGTCGGCAGGCGAGCCATCCAGAGACCAGCATGGAACACCCTGCAGCAGGTCAACAGATTGAGCGCGAAGCGGTCTGTTGAACGTTTTCGCATGGCCTGAAATTGACCAGTTGCGATCGGGGGCAATCACGGTAACATCGCCCAGACTGCGCAGGCTGTCGGCAAGCGCTGCCAGGCCCGGTGCGTAAACACCATCATCATTGGTGACAAGAATATGCATTGGTTCCCTCCAGGAACCTGGATTATACGTTAATTCGTGCAGTTTTGAGTGGCAGGATCGTTATTCGATGAAGTAAACTAACATGACCCTTTATAATACCCACCATATCTGTACTTAATACAGGATTTACAGACAGGCTGGCTGGAAAATCGTACACTATATGGTGAGATACAATTACGGGGAGATTATCCATTCTGCGTTAAGTGCCCGATTATCCCAGAGGGTTCTTATGTATATGCAGCAAAGACAGGAGAGGGATACTATGGAACGACTCAGGATTACATGCAGAATGAGTATCGCTGCTGTTGTGATGGTTCTGGCTGCCTCGATTCTGGCATGTACTTTCAGTGATCCCAATATCCCTGTTGTGATTGAGACAGAAAACTCCACAGGTATCAGCCAGGTAGTTGAACAGGAGACATCACATCAATCTTCTTCTACCGGAACGGCGGATCTGGCAAAAGCCACTGTTCAGATCATTGCGATCGATGACAGTTCAGGCCGTCAGGATCCAGTCTGGACAGGATCCGGAAGTTTTATCTCTTCTGAAGGATTGATTCTCACCAACGCACATGTTGTCGATAACCGCTGGAGTGACTACACTCTTCTTGGCATCGCAGTAACGGATCGCACTGATATGCCTCCCACGCTCAGCTATCTCGGAATTATCGCAGCGGTGGATTATGATCTGGATCTGGCGGTTATTCGTGTGATCTCAGATATGGAGGGCAATCCTGTTTCGATTGCTTTTCCCAGCGTTGTTCTCGGTGATTCTGACGCTATTGATATCGGCGAACATATTCGTATTCTGGGGTATCCGGGTATCGGCAGTGACACAATAACCTTTACTGAAGGCGCTGTAAGCGGTTTTACCTCGGAGCGCGGTATCGATGGCAGGGCATGGATAAAGACTGATGCCACTATTGCAGGTGGAAGCAGCGGCGGAATGGCTGTGAATGAGGTCGGGGAGTTGATCGGTGTTCCGACACAGGCATCTGCCAGCAATGAAGGCGAAGTGGTTGACTGCCGCCCGGTAGCCGATACCAACCGGGATGGCTGGGTGGACGAACAGGATACCTGTGTCCCAATTGGAGGGTTTATCAACGGACTGCGTCCAAGTAATCTGGCAGGTGAGTTGATAGCTGCAGCTTCCCGGGGACAGGAGTATGTTGAGGGCGGGGGATCAACAGACGCTGTTCAGCAGGGAAGCACAGACGAAGTGAAATTTGAGAATCTTGAATTCGCTGATGGTGTTAATCCCGATGATACACCGACCCAGTTATGGTATGCTCTTCCAGCCAATTCAACACAGGTATGCGCCTTCTGGGATTATTCAGGAATGATCGATGGCTGGTCGTGGTCTGCTTACTGGTTTGTCAATGGTGCACTCAATGAAGATGGAAGTTTTATGGATAATTCCTGGGGTGGTTCTGCTTCCGGAAATTGGTGGGTTTGTCTCGGAGATGAGCGCGGGCTTGAAGAGGGGATTTATGAAGTTGTGCTGGAAGTTGAAGGTGAAATGAAAATAACCGACGCCGTGTATGTTGGTGGAAACCGCGGGCTGGCAACTATCCAGATAGACAATCAATCAAGCGATACGGCGATTTGCTATATTCAAATTTCTCCAACCCAGGCACAGAACTGGGGGCAGGATGAGTTAGGTGCTCAGGAAATTATTGAGCCGGCGGAATCGAGCTATTTCACATTGGCTACAGGTGAATATGATCTACTGATGAGCGATTGTGATTTAAATACCCTGGTAGAGGAGTACGGCATATTGATAAATAATGATCTGATATATACTTACCCATGATTGGGCCTTTTTCAAGTAGAAAAAATTCCGGGAAATCATCAAAACAGAGTGTATGACGACAAAACCCGGAATCGGGGGGAACAAGATAAAAGATATCTGGAGGAAAATTGTGAAGAAACAAAACGGAAAACATGTTCTACTTCTGGTACTGACTACACTCTTGATAGCATCACTGGCATGTACAGCGAATCTGGGAAAAAACCCCACACCGACAGCGGAAGTGGAAAAACTGGTTCGCCCATCTGCAACCAGTGAGCCTGTTGTCCCTACAACAGCGCCGGAGCCGACACAGGAACCGGTACAGCCGACACAGTCATCATCATCCGGGTCGGGCTATGGCAGTTATACAACTATCTATGATGATTTCAATGTTTTGACGGTTGATATTCCGTCAAACTGGGCTGATATCGATGGCCGGGCCTGGGCGTTTGATGAGGAACAAATCGGAGCCTCAATCTGGGCGGCGACAAGTATTGACGGATTGAATTCGAACTGGACCACGCCGGGCCTTTTCTTCAATGTTACAAACCGGACTGATCTGATTGGGACGGCAACGCAATTCCTTGAAGAAACACATGGTTATATTGTTGAGGCCTGTACTTTCGATGGCAGGACCCCGTATGATGACCCTGCTTTCCGGGGCTCTTTGGACCGGTTTTCCAACTGCGGCGGCACAGATTCTTCTTACGTGCTGTTGGTTGCAGAACCCAAGAGCGGACCGGAATCCTATATCATCGATCTTGAAGTCCAGCTGGCTACCCCGGCTGATGAGGAGGCACTCACCCGTATCCTCGATACTTTCAATGTAATTGGGTCCGTTGTTGATATGTCTGGTTCAGCCAGTGGTTTCCGTACTGTGACCGACAATTATGAATCAATTCAGGTTGATATTCCGGCTGAATGGACCGACGTTGATGGTGGATATTGGGAATCAGATGGGCAGGTTATTGGTGCTATGATATCTGCTTCCGCTGATCTGGATGCTTTTCTGGGAGGCTGGAACGAGTCGGGTATGAAATTCAGTGTTTCTGATGATGTAGTCAACTTCTTTGGCGGCTATATCATGATGCTGGATCTTTGGCGTGAGGATTTCCGTACTGTCTGCGAATATACAGGGCGCTATGACTATGAGGATGCGCTGTACGAAGGCAAGTATGATGAATATAAAAACTGCGGTGGTCCTGGAGGGCCTTACTATATGGTCCTTTCCGCCCGCCCGATTGTAGATCCGCTGGCCTACAACATTCTTGTGGAAGTCCAGTTTGAAAATGATGCAGATCTGGATTATGTAACCCGAATCCTGGATACTTTTGTAGTGGTAGGTTCGCTTCCATAAACGTATAGAAGCCTGAACGAGGATACAAAAAGCCGTTATCTGTCAGGATAACGGCTTTTTCTTGCATACCTGAATGGAAGCTCTCGTATCCGGCCGCATCTGAGCCACGTCTTTTATAAAAAGATTATTCCCGATTTCCTTGTACCATCAGGCAAATACCGGTTTTCGGACTGTGGCCTCTCCCTGACAAATTGCTGTCGATTGGAGCAGGATAGCTACAGCGTCTGGCGGGGCTCTTAAATCAGAGAACCGGGCAGGAAGGACTGCCCGGTATTATGTCCTTGTGGTTTCAGTTCTGGTATGGAAAATTCTTCTCTCAAATCA
>JAFGNH010000067.1 GCA_016927115.1 Anaerolineales bacterium
CCCTTCCAAATTCAGTTCCCTGACCAAGTCCGGTGATTTCGTTGGTGCACTCAAGAAGGGGTTGATTTGCGAAGCTCCTGATTACAAACCGACCACAGAGGGCATGCACGTCTACGAGGACAAGGATGGCAGCCCTGTAGTCGTCAATGAAAACGGCAAACCCGTCGACAGCCCCCCGGAAATCGTACAGGACCCGACCACCGGTAAATACTACTTCGTCACCGAGACTAACCCTTCCAAACTCAATTCCCTGGCCAAGTCCGGTGATTTCGCCGGTGCACTTAAGAAGGGGTTGATTTGCGAAGCTCCTGATTACAAGCCCCCCTGGTGGAAGAAATAATCTTCCCTTTTACATCACATACGATCCTGCCCGGGTTTTATCGAAACACCGGGCAGGAATCTGCCTGGAACAGGTAGAGGAGCACATAGTAGCCAGAAAATTCTCAGAGAACTCACCGTGCAATATTATTCAGGAGGTGTGTCCGCTGTGCCTCCTGTCCTTCATACCCCCTTATTCAACCTTCCTTGCCATGATTAGATATTAAACAAGCCCCGGCATAAGAACAGTCGATAATAATACTTGCCTCCATTACAGGTACTCATTTCAGGATTTATCTTTCAGTAAACACGGCTGGTATTTCCTGTTATCTCCCATGAGGAGCTGTCTGCCCGATTCGATGTATCCGATTTCCACTCATTCCGGTAAAGAGCCAGGCACTGTTAAACGATTCTTTTTTGAATAACTATGGCATTATTCTGCTCTGAATTTACTGCGGAACGATTATACGATTGACACAAGTATTTCCTTCTTGTATTATGGTTGTAACAAATTAGTATACAGGTGAGTGATCATCTTACATAGCATTACGCACTTCTTCTTCACCTCCGTCGGAAGAAACCATTTGATATTCCCCGAAAGGAGTGTAGTGCCATGTCTGATGATATGTCTGAAGTGCGCGAAACAAACCCCGAAGCCAGAGAACAAACGGAAAACAGAGAGGAAACCGCTCTTGAGGATTCAACCGTAAATCCCGGTAGTCGTATAGAGCAAACCCAGAATTTCAGTACAGCTGAAGCAATTGAAACGGCACTTTCAACTTCCATTGAAAATACCCTGGCACCGGCTGCTGAAGTTACATCACAAACGAGAAATAACTCGGAGCCACTGATTGAAACCGTAACAGTACCAGCCTCTTCCGGTGAAAATGTCAGCGCCGTACCCACCAACCTCCCTGACACGGTCGCCATGCAGGCCGAAGAAGCACCCACCACTCTCTTCAGCGATGCAGGTACCACACCCGTCAACCCGCCCAACCTTGTTGAAAGCCAGGTTGAAACCAGCCCTGTTTTACAGGAACTGGTAAGCGAAGATCCCGATCACGGCCCCAATCCTATCGGAGAGGCAGGCGAAAATGTCAGCGCCGTACCCACCAACCTCCCTGACACGGTCGCCATGCAGGCTGAAGAAGCACCCACCGTTCTCTTCAGCGATGCAGGTACCACACCTGTCAACCCGCCCAACCTTGTTGAAAGCCAGGCTGAAACCAGCCCTGTTTTACAGGAACTGGTAAGCGAAGATCCCGATCACGGCCCCAATCCTATCGGAGAGGTAATAGTCCTGGATCTTCCCGAGGTATCCTCCTTCGGCGAAGATGTCACTGAAACCGCTATCAACCTATCAGGTTTGGTTGAGAGTCAGGCTGAGTCCAGCCCTGTATTGCAGGAACTGGTGAGCGAAGTCCTCGATTACAGCTCCGATCCAATCGTGGAAAAAATTACGCTGGAAGACTCTACCGAGTTCTCCCCGGTTGAATACGTCAACGGTGCACCCGCCAACCTTCCCGACACCGTCGACCTGCAAGCTGAGAAGGCACCCGCTTCTCTCCACAGCAATATCGGTGCCACACCCATTATCCCGTCCGGACTGCAAGAGGCACAGACGGAAAAAGGTCCAGCTGAAAGCGAAAGCAGTGCACCACCTGAAGGGGAAGGAATGCCCGCACCCCCACTGCCCAGCCCGGAAAATGAGCCGGCCGAGCCCACCTCTATTGAAGAGGCGATAGCGGTGCTGGAGCCAGAGGATTCCGAACCTGCTGATGAAGAGCTGGATGAGAAAATGAGGCAGGAATTGATGGAGAAATGGGAAACTGAAATGGACGACCTGAAGGCTCAATATCTCCCATTATATAATTCCGAAAAGCCGTATGTATACCTGGACAAGGAAGGAAATGCCACACTGGTGAAAGAATCCGGCGAACCGATTGAAAACCCACCCCAGATAATTTATTTTGAAGGGAAGTACTATTGCTATTTTCCAGGGGAAGAGATACCTATCGGGGCGGAAGGTGCTGTAAATGATGAACATGATCTTTGGTTGCATGAACTTCCGTACTACTCACCCATTACTGAAGACGTGTACATTTACACAAGCCAGGATGGCAGCACAGTTGTAGTTTATGACAACGGCATACCTGTTGAGAGCCCACCACAACTTATCCAGGACCCATCTTCAGGAAAATATTACTTTATCAATTACTATGCTCCGGCTGCCAGCGTTTTTGAAAGCTTCCTCACCTCCGGCGATTTCGCCAGTTTTCTCAGCCAGGGTTATATCGTTGAAGCATCGGGCTATCAGCCCCCCACTGAAGGTTTGCAGGTTTATACCGGACATGATGGCAGCCTGGTTGTGGTCGATGAAAACGGTAAACCCGTCGACAGCCCGCCCGGAGTCGTCCAGGACCCGGAAACCGGGAAATTCTACCTCATCCCAGATTTTGACCCTTCATTAACTGATCCGGTTACTGGGGGTATGAACTGGCAAAATTTTGCCGACGCAGTCGCCAGTGGTTCTATCCAGGAAGCTCCCGGTTATCAACCCTCCACACAAGGCCTGCAGGTTTATACCAACCAGGACGGCAGTGTTATGGTGGTCGACGAGAATGGCAAAACTGTCGACTGCCCACCTGGAGTTATCCGGGATCCAAACACCGGTAAGTACTACTTCGTCACAGGAAGTTACCCCGGTATGGAGTCGCCTGGCATCTATGACCCTTCCGGAGAGGTTAACGAGATAGATTTCATAGATGCAATCGCTTACGGTATCCTTGAAGAAGCTTCCAGTTATACCCCTTCCACCGAAGGCCTGCAGGTTTACACCAGCCAGGATGGCAGTATGGTGGTGGTTGATGAAAATGGCAAGGCTGTTGACCACCCTCCTGCCATCTACCTGGATGCCGAGACCGGAAAATATTACCTGGTCGCAGATCCAGACATCAATATCATTGGCCCTGACGGTGCCATCAACTGGCCCGATCTGGAAGATGCAATGGCAAATGGTTCCATTCAGGAAACCTCCGGGTACATTCCATCGACCGCCGGCCTGCAGATCTACACCGGCGAGGCCGGCAGCACTGTAGTCGTCGATGAAAACGGCAAACCTGTTGAATGCCCACCTGCCGTCATTCAGGATCCTTCTACCGGAAAATATTATTTCATCACAGAAACCGACCCGGGCAAGCTTTCCACATTAACCAGCGGGAATTTCGCCAGTGCCATTGCCAATGGTGTTATCCAGGAAGTCCCGGAATTTGATGCACCACTTTGGTACAAAGCCTGGTTATTTTTTCAATCGTATCCGGATATGGAGAATCCCTATATTTGATTACGGTTGGCATTTGGCGGGTGCAGATCGTTCTATCACACCGGCCTCGTTCAACCGCCCGTAATTCCCGCAGCATTGCTGCCGGTGAGGCCCGCCCACTGGCACTATCCACCAGCGGAAGAGCCTGCGAGGAGGCACAGTTCTTTGTCCCGGATGCTTCCGGCTCATCCGGGGTAACACGAATTGTTATTTGTTGCTTTAAGGCATTTTTTAATACCCCGGCGTTACCGGGCTCAATACTATCTTGCCGAACCAATACAGCGGGGCATCGTGGGATTTAATCACTTCTTGATCTGGCCCAGCAGCTCCTGCACAGCTCCTTCCCGCTTCATAATTCCGGTTGGTTCCAGCCGTCGCAGCAGTTCCAACCAGTCCATGCGATTTTCCGTGTTTTCCAGCATTTCCCTCAACAGAGCCGCCGCACCAGGAGTATCAGCAGGTTCATCAGCCAGCGCCAGAGCCTGCCAGTAGGCCAGCTCCTCCAGCTCCGGTGCCATCGCCCGCGCCCGAGCCCATACCTCCAATGCTGAGGCTTTCTCTCCAGCGGTAAGCAGATCGTTCCCGGCATCGGAAAGCAGCTGCGCCCGGCGCAGACGCACCAGCCGCCCCAGCTCCAGCAGCGGCTGCTCGCTTTCATCCACACGCACATCATACACCGCCCGTACTTTTGCCTCCCCTTCAGATGTGTGTGTTTCCCCGGAGACAATCTTCAGCGCAGCCGACTGCATTCCGCGGATGTCGCCGCCTTCCTGCTGCGCAGCCTGCAGAGCTGCCATCAGTTTCCCTGCGAAATCCTCTTTCGACGCCATGTAAGCCCTGGCCATCGCCGACACCACCTGGTCCGAGAGCATCATGTTCGCCTGCACACTGAACCCATCACCGATGTGATGACCTGCATGCTTGATGCAGCGTTCACCGGTCCAGGCCGCACAACACCCCTGGGAATCCACAACAGCTGCCTGACGCAGTGACGGTTCCGGATCCGATGCTACCAGTGCTGCCAGCACCTTCTGCGCAGCTACACCCTCACGCAGCATCCGCAGGCCAAGCGGCCCAAAGTGGACATTGGTCAGCGACTGTGTAGCCACTGCCCCCACCCCGGCTTCCAGCCACGGTACCGCGCTGCCAACACACATCTGGTGCGTCTGCACGGCCACGCCAAAGTTCCCGCTCTCTGGATCCCGCGCAACGATACTGTATGTGGTATTGAGTCCACCCTGTCGGATTTCCATGGATCGCCTCCTCCAATAAGTAAAGAGTCCATTATTCTAACTACAAGTTAGCCACCTGAAATTGATTCTATTACATCTTAAACCCGGAAGGGTCTTTTTCAGCGGAAAACGCCAATCCTCGCATAATTGCACCGTAGGTGCTTGGATAAGCTATTACAACTTTCCGGTGTAGAGAGTGTTCGAAAACCATCTCTACGCGGACAAGCAATTGCACATCTGGTCCGCTCCATCAGTGGAGCACCTTGCGGGATGATTCTGCCAGCCAGGAAAATAAACAGCGAAGGGGGAACACCCAGCTCCCTGCTTTGATCTGAAAAGTTCGACAGTAGAAGTTATTCCGGAAGTTGGAAAACAGCCGATCCCCTTGCTGATAGCCTTTCCCAACCGTATCTATAAAAAATGAACCGGCTCCTGATCCATGCAAGTGAGCCGGTTCATTGCTTCCGTGTGCCCGGAAGTATATAACTGATGATTTACTAATCTACTTTATCAGATTTTCAGTTATCATGCAAAATTTTACGAACACACTGCCAATCAGAGTTGCACTCGCCATTGAAGAGTGCCCAGACATTGTCGATTGAAACACTGTACTGCGAGGCATACCGCTCAGCGGTCCGCTGATCCTTATCATCCGTCGAGGTATCTTCATCAGCCGGATCAGCAGCTCCATCGCGCAGCTGACTGCGAACACACGGCCAATCACACTCTGACGAATAAAGGGCAGTAACCTCTTCCACGCTGCAGTCATACTGGCGGGCAAGCTGCTCGGCTGTGCGCTGGTCCTTGTTTTCCTGAGAAGATGGATTCCCCTGCGCATGATCCGGTGTTTCAGACTGATCTTCGTCTCTCTGTGCCTCTTCCGCCAGGTCGCGTGTTTCCTTATGCATCTCACCCCAGCTGGTGCCGGCTGCATGCTGCTCCAGTACAACTGTCAACTCCAGTCCGGTCCGGTCTGCAAACGAAACGGCCTGCTTGATGTCCACCACGGAATACCCGGCTTCCATATACGCGGTGAGATCCGCCTGTGTGAGACCGTACTCCTTGGCCAGCTTAAACAGCTGGTTCAGGTCACCTGTATTCAGGCCCTGGTCGATATACACCATCACATCTTCGTAAGGAACGTCATACAGGGAAGCTGTTCTTACTGCCTGGCGAACATCCTTGATCTCGACATCTCCAGAGAGAACCGAACCCACCAGTGGTCCCAGTTCGAGATCCGCCATGGTATCACTCCAGCGATCCAGCTGCAGCAGAAGCCCCCACCCGGTTCCATCCAGATGCCAGTCCCGCACCTGTTCCCATGTGAGAGTTTCAAAATCCGAGACAAGGCGGTAGGCATGCCACATGCGGCCAAAACCAAGCTGTGAACCGGTCAGGTCTCCATTGAAGAAACCTTCAATCTGCTCGCAGGTGTAATCCTGTTCAACAAGCCCATCTGGAAGCAGTGCCAGAGCGTCTGCAATCCGAACTGCGGCTGGATGGCAGCTGCCATCATCCGCCGGCTCCTCTTCATTTCTCTCTTCAATAACAACCAGGAGTGTATCTGTATCCACAAAACCGCAGCTGTCGCTGACCCGGACAGCCGCCTGGTAGATTCCGGGTTCGGCGTAAACATGAATCTGCGGAACATCCACCGGGGCGCCTTCGAGCTCCCAGATACCATCGCCATCCAGGTCCCATTGCGCTGTTTTCGGGGAATTGCTGCCTGTTGCTTCGAGCAGAAACTCGACGTTAACACCGCCTTCCTGCCAGGTAAGAATCGGCGGGAAGGGCATACTATTCAGGGCAGCATCCACTCCCTCGAGCAGGATCTCGCCTTCAGAAGAGAGCACCGTCCCTGCCGCGTCTACTACAGTTACCGTCCATGCATACACACCCTCACCGGGATAGGTATACTCGAACTCCAGGGAAGTTGACTCCACATCCTCCTCCACCAGGCCTTCTCCGTCACCAAAAAGAATCTCGACCTGATAGGGAACAGCTGCGTCTGCTATCAATATGTCAAACTGTGTTTTTATACAATCTATGCTGGGGGTTACTGTTATTTCCGGGAATAGTTGCTGTGCGAAAACAGGGACAGCAAAGAGAAGACACACCAACAGCAGCACTAGAGTTCGAATAAAATGTCGATGCCTCATTTTAACTCCTGACTTCCCTCCCAAGTATATCAAGGTTAGATCGGATAGAATATGGGGAGATACCCATCATCAGTACTTAGGTACTACTTATTCTCATTCCATATTCACGGCAGCAGCTGGTTACATGAAAGGCAATATACTTTTTAATCAGAGAACCTTTTCCACCACAGGAAAATACTAGTCCAGTAGAACACATGCTCCGGCAGCAATCCCCACAGGTGTCCAGCCAGCCGCCTACAGGCAATTAGCTGCAGCAAACCCGCCTTTCCCACGCGTCCGCTGTCGAGCGATCTTATGGGATTTCAATCACCGCTCCCAGCCCGGAAGAAAGGTAATGCTCGCCGTATGCTTCCTGAATTTGAAGCATGGCAGCCTCGCCGGTGCAGTGACTCGGCGCAGCATTCTGTACACCCATATCCCTGAAATCAGCAATGATTCCCTCCACTGTCGTCGCCGAGGCGCCCCCGAGATGGAACCCCCCCATCACCAGGTACACTTCTCCCGCTACTGCTTCTTTTGCCTGTGCCACCATCCGGTTGGCGCCCGGATGTGCACAGCCAGTAACCACAACAAGCCCCTGGCTGGTCTCGAGTACCAGGGCCTGCTCTGTAATCTCCCCCGTAACAGGACCCGAAGTATAAACTCCGTCAGTAATTTCCAGAGGGCTATCCACAACAACCACCTCTGTTATTGCAGCTAACAACTGCTGGAATCCCTGTGGGAAATTGTCAAGCACATATGCGGGAGGTTGAACACCTGTACTCAGCAGCGCCGCAGTCCCGCCTATATGGTCGTTGTGCAGGTGAGAGAAAACAAGGTAATCCACACTTGTGGGATCAAGCCCCAGCTTTTCCATATTGCGCAGGAGGATCTCACCATTCGTCCCTGTATCGAACAGGATCACTTCATCGCCGGTTTCGATATAGGCTGAAAAACCCCAATCTGTTTCCAGATCCGGGTTACCGGCGATATTGTTGTATACAACAGTAATTCGTACAGGCTTCATAACTGGCTCCTCCGGAGTTACAGGTTGAAAGGGTTCCAATGTGGAAGTGGATAATTCTTCGGCAGAAGTATTCTCCGGCCTGAACAGATCAAGCGGAAAAGAAATCGACCGCATAGAGCGAGCACACGCCGTAGTGGCTGCCAGTACGATCGATAAGAGAAGCCACCACCGCAATACTCCCGAGCCGGATACTGGAGATGCTTCTTTCTTCAACGTTCGCTCTCCTTTCAAAATACAGGAACCTTTGCCTTGTTGGGACAAGACTGTATGCGCTCCTATGTGAATCAGCTGGAGTTGAATAACTCACTATACCAAAACTGCAGCACTGCGGACAAACCGAACCGGGAACAACACTGCTTCAGGTTCAGCCCGCATCTGCCCGGGTCATCGCCGTCCCACACTTCGGGCATTTCTGCGCCAGGCATGGCTGGCCGGCCTGGTGGCTGGTCCGTTGGCCGCAGGAAGGGCAGACACACTCCCCTTCCGGTCCGGCTGCGAATGGCCCCTTCCGGCCGGGTCCCTGCCCGCGGCCCCGCCCGCTGCCTGCCCCCTGGCCTCTTCCTCTGCCACTTCCTCTTGTAAACATGGATTCCCTCCTGTTCTATTCTTTTTTTCCTGTCTCTTGGCGGAAATCAGGGCGCCAGATCAGGGAAATACGATGGCGCCGCGGTAAGAAAACGTGTCCCATAGCGCTCCACGATCCGTGCCTTCCCCTCCGCTACCAGCTGTTCCAGTATGCAGTCCGGGCACCCTTCAGGCAGCGAAGCCCTCAGCTGCTCCTCGCTGACAGGGTGCCGGGTAACCAGCGCAAGGACTGCTTCAGTCGGATCCTGGCCAGCGGAGATCACAAATCTGCCCGCTTCCGGATGAATCGCTTCAGCTGTCCTGCCCAGAATCGCCAGCGCACGCAGGATACCTTCGTCACTGGCCGGCTTTACCCACGGTTCCACCGGCGGCCTTGTCGGCAGACTGATATGTACAACATCCGGCTTAATTCGTTCGAGTTGAGCAGCGATAGCATGCAGGCTTTCCTCGCTGTCATTCAATCCATCGATCAACATCACTTCCATCCAGTATTTACCCTTATACTCTTCACGGAATTGAACCAGGCCTTCAACGACCTTATCGAAAGGCACACCCGGATGCGGGCGGTTCAGCTTGCGGTACATCTCCGCATCGCCTGCATCAAGGCTTGGCATCACCGCGTCCGCCGCCAGCAGACTTTGCCGCACCTCCGGTTCAAAAAAAAGCGCTCCATTGGTGATCACCGCCACCGGGTACGAGGTCAGCGCTTTCAACCCGGCGACAAGCTCGCCCAATTCTGAATTCAGGGTCGGCTCCCCCGAACCGACAATCGTGACCCAATCCAGTTCTTCCGTTCCGAGATTGTTCAGTGCCTGCTCCACTTCCTCCAGCAGTTGGGCTGCTGGAATATAGACCCTGCGTTCATTGACAACAGGCCGGCTGCGCCCTAACTGGCAGTACACACAGTTCCAGTTACACGTTTTTATCGGGATCGGATCAATCCCCAGCGACTGCCCCAACCTTCTTGATGGCACAGGTCCAAATACATTTCCCATTCCACTTACCTCAATTCCAGAATGTTCTGCTGTGATCCCGCATCAGGGAACCACTCGCAGGCATCCACCCGTGCAGTTCTTGCCAACAAGCATACACTGCCGGCCTTCTCCAGCTGCACTTTCAGGAAAACACGCCAGCCAATCTGCTGCCGCACTGCGGGCAGCAGCCATCCTGGAGCGCATTCTTTTCAATCCGATAACCTGCCCGCTGAAGCAGAACGTGCCCGCAGCTGCTGCAGGTGGTATTTTCCGTATCCAGCTCAAAAACATTGCCGATATAGATATGATGCAGCCCTTCTTCCAGGCCAATATCCCTGGCTTGAATCAGCGTTTCGACTGGCGTAGCCGCTCGGTCATGCATTTTGTAGCCTGGATGGAAACGGCTGATATGCCAGGGTGTGTCCATTCCCAGTTCCACCGCGATAAAGTTCGCGGCTTCCCGCAATTCGACCGGTTCATCATTGATACCCGGGATAACCAGCGTCGTCACTTCCAGCCATATCCCGTGCTCCTTGATTCGTTTCATCGAATCCAGCACCGGCTGCAGTCGCGCACCTACAAAACGGCGGTATGTTTCATCGCGGAAAGCTTTCAGATCCACATTGGCTGCATCCAGCAGCGGCGCATATGCAGCCAGAAAATCCGCACTCATATATCCATTGGTGACAAAGACATTTGCCAGACCTTCCTTGTGGGCCAGCCCGGAAATATCAAAGGCAAACTCGCCAAAGATGGTCGGTTCTGTGTAGGTATAAGCGATACTCCTGCTGCCTGAATCAAGTGCTGCCCGGACAATCTGCTTTGGTGCCGCCGGCCTTCCCAAAATCGCACCCTGCTCTCGCGGCATTTGTGAAATCTGCCAGTTTTGGCACCATTCACAGCGGAAATTACAGCCGGGTGTGGCTATCGAATAAGCCTTAGTGCCGGGGAAAAAGTGATAGAGTGGTTTTTTCTCGATTGGATCAACTGCCTGACTGATGGTAGTCCCATAGACATGGGTCACCAGTCGACCGTTCAAATTCTGACGGACCTGGCAGACACCGAAGTTGCCTTCGGTGATCCGGCAGCTGTGCGCGCACAAATCACAGCGCACAGCACCATCCTCAATCGTGTAGAACCGAGCCTCAGCAGGCTCTGATTCCTGTGCCCACATAAAAACCTCCCGGGTTTAACAGAGGAACGGGATCAATAGTTTTTCCCCGCGGGATCAACAACCTTTCTCGAAAGTAGAGATACCCTGGTTTTATACCTGCCCAAAACGCCCTGGCAGGTCAGTGTCAGGAACTTATTTCCTGCCGGTTTGTTTCCTGCAGGAAATCCCCTTTAAGCATACTCCATAAGGCCCGCAGGATAACAGAGGCTTCGGAGTTCTTTATATCCGTAACCGGGCCCCCGGCCACCATTGCCTGTGGAACCGCATGGTCAAACGGGATCTCCGCTGCCACCCGGGTGCCGTTTACCTCACAGAATGCCCTGATCTCAGCGCTGCGTGCCTCGTTCAGGTCCGCCTTGTTGATCACTACAAGTGCGGGTATCTGAAAGTGGCGGGTCGTCTGGAAAATCCGCTGGAGATCATGCACACCGGATATAGTTGGTTCTGTAACAAGCAAGGCAAGGTCCATGCCCGTGCTTGCAGCAATCACTGCGCATCCAATCCCAGGTGGGCCATCAACGAGCACCAGGCCAGCCTGCTTTTCCTGCGCCCATGCCCGGCTGCGGGAACGAAGCTCTGCCACCAGCTTGCCGGAATTCTCCTGCCCGGCAAAAAGCTCAGCATGGAACAGTGTTCCACAGCGGGTATTGGACCGCATCCAGCGCCCTGATTTTGCTTCCAGCATCGTGATCGCCTGCGGCGGGCATGCATACATACACGCCACGCAACCCTCGCACGCTATCGGGTCTATTGTATATGGTGTTCCCGACAACACTGCGTCAAATCGGCAGACCTCGGCACAGTCGCCACAGGCCAGACATGAATCCGGATCGATCACCGCTTCCAGCCCGGAGTAGAAGACCGTCTCCTGTTGCACCTCCGGCTTCAGGACCAGCTCGAGATTCGCTGCATCCACATCCGCATCCACCATTACCAGTGACGTATCGCGGCAGGCCAGGGTAGCCAGTGCAGCGGTCACGGTAGTTTTACCGGTGCCGCCCTTCCCACTCAACACAACTACCTGCTTCATACGTTCACCTGCCTTGCAATACTTTCAAACATCCTCATAAAATCCTGTTTAAGTTCCGGCTTTGCGGCTGTCAGTGTTTTCCCATCCGAATAGGCTTCTGCTATTGCACGGTCAAACGGGATACGAAGGTGGATGGGTATGTTGTTTTCCCTGCAATAACGTTCGACCTGATCGTCGCCGATACCGTCTCTGTTCAGAACCACCCCCACCGGGATATCCATTTCACCACGCACCAGGTTCACCGCCTGGCGCAGGTCATGGAACCCGAACGGGGTCGGCTCCGTGACCATCAGCACATAATCCATACCGCTCACTGTTCCAACCACCGGGCAGGCGGAACCGGGCGGTGCATCAAGCAGCACAAGCCCTTCTTCCCGGTCAGGGATTTCTTTTTTCATGGTATGGATAATTGGGGTAGCCATCGCCTGGCCGATATCCATCCTTCCGTGAACGAAACGTATCTCACCAGCCATCCCGGACTCGATTTCACCTATACGGAAAGGCCGCTCCCGGATTGCCTGCTCGGGGCAGTTGCTGGTGCAGCTGCCGCAGCCATGGCACATCTCGTTAAACACGAGCACTTGATCGCCTACCAGCGCCAGTGCATTATAGGCACATACTTCGACACATTGCCCGCACAGTGTGCAGAGATCCTGATCAATCTCAGGTACAGGTATGGAAGCAGCCATAGACTGCTGCAGCTCCGGTCTGAGGAACAACGCAGCATTGGGTGCTTCCACATCACAATCATAGAAGGTTACAGGAATGCCGTTCTCGATGGCTGTAAGCGCCAGGCTTACAGCGATGGTTGTTTTCCCGGTCCCCCCTTTACCACTTGCTATCGCCAGTTTCATACATTCACCTCTACCAATACCGTGCAATGTTGTTACGCATACACTATTAACGTAACACTATTTATTACATGCGTCAATAAAAGTAGGTTTTCAGCAGATACGGGGCAGCATTTCCCCGGAAAGCTTGGTGACAACACGTGTGGACCCAAGAGCTGTCCGCAGCAGCACTCTGCCCTGAGGCGCTTCCGCTATCTCACCGATCCGGCAGGCCTCGCCGCCATACGGTGCGGCACGCATCGCCTTCAGCACACGTTCGGCGTCCTCTTCCGGTACCATCGCAACAAGCTTGCCCTCATTAGCGACATACAGCGGATCAAACCCCAGCAGTTCGCAGGCTGAACGTACAGCCGGCCGGACCGGTATCGCCTGTTCATCCAGCAGCACCGCCACTTCACTCTGGCAAGCTATTTCATTCAGCGTGGTCCCCAACCCACCGCGGGTGGGATCACGCAGAACATGGATCTGGCCAGAAGCGTTAAACATTGCTTCAATCAGGTGGTTCAACGGAGCGATGTCGGATTCCACCTGCACCTCGAACGCAAGATCCCCGCGCGCAGCAAGCACGGCGATACCATGGTCTCCGATCGGGCCAGACAACAGCACTGCATCACCTGAGCGGGCATTCTGGCCGCCTGCCTGGCGCCCATTCGGTATACGGCCGAACGCTGTTGTAGTGATAAACAGCTTGTCGACCTTGGTGCGCTCTGCCACTTTGGTATCCCCCGCCACAATCAGCACACCGGCTTCTTCCGCAGCAGCTTTCATCGAAGCTGCTACCCGTTCCACCACATCCATCGGCAGCCCTTCCTCCATGATGAAATTAGCTGCCATCCAGGCCGGCCTCGCACCCACCATCGCCAGGTCATTAACACTGCCGCAGATCGCGAGCCGACCAATATCACCGCCAGGAAAAAACAGCGGTGTGACAATATGCCCGTCTGTCGAAACAGCCCAGCGGCTTTCGCCGGGGCTGTCACCAACAGTGAAAACGCCCGCATCATTGCCCTGATCGAGAATGGGATTGCTGAACGCAGGATAAAAAACTGTTTTGATCAGATCTTCGGTCATCTTCCCGCCGCTTCCATGGCCGAGCATTACATTGCTCCACTGCCGGATTGGGCGGGGACAGACCGGCCCCTGCATATTGAAAGAAGATTTTTCGTCCATGTTCTATCCTTGCTGATCTTTCCAGGTGAACCTGGTTGGGTTCCTTTTCAACGCCCGCGGCCGTAGCGGTAATAGGCTGCGCACGCACCTTCCGATGAAACCATCGTTGCACCAAGCGGCCTCTCAGGGGTGCACTGCGTACCAAATGCCGGGCAGTCCACTGGTTTTTTCAAACCCTGCAGAATTTCACCTGCGATACATATCGGAGATTCCTGTGATTGGATCTCCCCGACATCAAAGCGGTTCTCCGCATCATAGAAAGCGTATTCCGGTTGCAGACACCAACCGCTGTCCGGGATTTCTCCAATACCGCGCCATGACCGCGGGCAGTTCCTGTAGATCTGTGAGATAAGTTCCTGTGCCGGGACATTGCCTTCACGGGTCACCGCCCGGCTGTATGCGTTCCCCACAGAATACTCGCCTTTTTCAAGCTGATCCACCGCTTGCTGGATCCCCAGTACGAGATCAAGTACCTCAAAACCGGTCACCACGATCGGCGCATGATATTTCTGCACCACTGGTTCATATTCCCAGTATCCCATCACCGCACATACATGGCCGGCACCGAGAAAGGCCTGCACCCTGTTCACCGGCGAGCCCAGGATCGCCTCCATCGCTGGCGGCACTCTGAACTGGGAGACCAGCACGCTGAAGTTCTTGAGCCCAAGAAGATGCGCCTGCTGGACACTCATTGCATTTGCCGGAGCTGTTGTTTCAAAACCGATCGCAAAGAAGACAACTTCCTTCTCCGGGTTATCCTGCGCGATCTGCACAGCGTCCAGTGGTGAATACACCACTCTTACATCACCACCGTTAGCCCGGATTGATAGCAAATCAAGCTCGCTGCCGGGTACACGAAGCATATCGCCGTATGAGGTAAAGATCACATCCGGCCTGGAAGCTATCGCCAGCGCTTTATCGATCTTCTCCAGCGGAGTCACACACACCGGACAACCCGGGCCATGAACAAGCTCAATCTCCGGAGGCAGCAGCTGATCGAGACCGTGCTGAACGATTTCATGGGTCTGTCCACCGCAGATCTCCATGATGACCCACGGTTGCGTTACCGTTTGCGCCAGATCTGCCAGGACTTTTTTAACAAGACCGGCATCGCGGAATCCCTGCAGTTGATTCACTTGTTTGCGCCGCGTTCCTGCGAATCCGTTCCGACAGCGTCGAATCCGGCCTCTCCGCATGAAATCCCGGGGGCTTCCTCATCCCTGCCGAGAAATTCGATTTCGCGCAGCAGTGACAGCGTTTCCTCCGCGTCTTCTTCACTCATCAGATTGATGGCAAAGCCCACATGCACGTTGGCATACTGCCCGATGACAGCTTCCGGTACGTATTCAAGACATACCTCCCGCTGCACACCGCCAAAATCGAGTTTCCCCATTTTTAAATTTCCTCTGGAATAGATCTCCAGAATTTTCCCTGGAATTGCCAGACACATAAACTACTCCTCCACCCACTGACTCTGCCTGCCTGCTGCCTGTTGAGCAGCCGCAGCTGCCTGTCCCAGCGACAGCCCGCCATCATTGGCCGGGACCTTGCGCTGGATCAGGATCTCGAATTGTGCGCCCTCGAGCAGTCGCATCGCGTTTTCCAGCAGGGTCAGATTCTGCCACACGCCGCCGCTCAATACCACCCTGTTCAACGAGGTCTTCTCACGAAGCCGGCTGCAGCCCTCGAGCACCATTGCAGCAACTGTGTTATGGAAACGTGCTGCCATTTGCGCCGGTGCCGTGCCATGCCGAAGATCAGAGACAATATTTACAAACATCGGGCCCGCATTTATCTGCTGCCCGTCAAACTCAAACGAATACCGGCCAAACTCAGCTGGATCCACCAACGCTTCCAGTTCCATGGCCGCCTGTGCTTCGTAATTAATCTGCTGGCGAACGCCGATCAGAGATGCTGCAGCATCGAACAATCGTCCCATACTGGAGGTTTTCGGTGCGTTCAACTTTAAAGCCAGCTGCTGTTCGAGCAGGGTCAGCGTCTCCTTAGAAGCAGCACGCACGGGCGGTAGATCCTCAGCCCAGGATACACCAGCAGCCTGCAGCCAAGCCAGTGCCATCCGCCAAGGATTACGAACCGCCGCATCACCTCCTGCAAGCGGGACGTACCTGAGGGAAAATGCCCGCTGGAAACCTGCCTGGTCCGCCAGCAAAAACTCACCACCCCACACCGCTCCATCCAGCCCATAACCGGTTCCATCAAACGAAACACCGATAACCGATTCATCCACAGGCAGCTGGTGTTCTGCCATGCAGGACACGATATGGGCAAAATGATGCTGCACCTGGATTAAAGGCAGCCCTTCCTGTTCGGCTCGCTGGAGAGCATAGCGGGTTGCCATATAATCCGGATGCAGATCCGAAACTATAATTTCCGGCTTTATACGGAACAGGCGCTGGTACAAGCTGACAGCTTCTTCGTAAGCTGTCAGCGTTTCATAATTCTCCATATCTCCGATGTGATGGCTTACGAAGGCATAGTGATCACGGGTCAGGCAGAAAGTATTCTTGAGTTCAGCTCCGGCCGCCAGCATCGGCGGTACCTTTGCTGCCAGCTTCACCGGATCTGGTGCATATCCACGACTCCGGCGTGTGATATACGGCAGCCCCTCAAACAGCGTACTGACAGAATCATCGCAGCGCGTGTGAATTTCCCGGTTATGCAGCAGGAAGACATCCGCCAGCTGCTTTAATCTTGGTATCACATCCTCATTCCGGTACACGATCGGTTCTTCACTGAGATTTGCGCTTGTCATAACCAGAACCGTGGGGAAACCTTCAGCTTTTTCCAGCAGCAGGAAATGCAGTGGTGTATAGGGCAGCATAACACCCAGTTTTATCTGCCCCGGAGCAACCGCCTCTGCAATCGAGGATTCCGGGCGTTTCTCCAGAAGTACAATCGGTGCTTCCCTGGAAGAGAGCAGTTCCTCCGCCCCATCAGGCAGAAAGCAGTGCCGGCGTACAACTTCCAGGTCTGCCATCATCAGGGCAAACGGCTTTTCCACCCGCAGCTTTCGCTGGCGGAGTGTCTCCACGGCTTTCACATTCTCCGCATCGCAGGCGAGATGGAACCCACCCAGCCCTTTGACCGCAGTGATCTTTCCTTCAATAAGCGCTGCGCGGACTGCCCGCAGCGCGGCCTCACCGAAGATACGTGTCCCTGCTAACTGATCGAGCCAGATTTGCGGACCGCAGTCCGCGCACGCAACCGGTTGTGCATGAAAACGGCGATCCAGCGGATCCTTGTACTCAGCTTCACACGCGGGACAGAGTTTAAAGCCTGCCATCGTTGTTTCCGGCCGGTCATAGGGAATATCTTTGATTATCGTCAGGCGCGGGCCGCAGTGGGTACAGTTGATGAATGGATAGCGAAAGCGGCGGTCTGCAGGATCAAAAAGCTCCTTCCTGCAATCTGCGCATAAAGCTACATCCGGGGATATCGGCTGAAAAGAGCCTGGTTCCTGTACAGAAGTCAGGATCTCGAAACCGGAAAACCCTTTCAATGCACCGTAACTCGCCTCAAAAGAATCAATCCTGGCCAGCGGCGGCGGGGTCTTTAAATCCTCCAGAAAAGCATCAAGCCGCGCAGCAGGCCCCTCTATCTCAATATCCACGCCCGATGAGGTATTGCGCACCCAGCCCTTCAGCGCATGCTGTACAGCAAGCTGGTAAACAAACGGTCGGAACCCGACCCCCTGGACGATCCCGCCGATATGCACCCTGGCAAAGCGATTCTCCATCAATGCCTCTGTCTCACCCGCGCCATCCGGCCGGGCTGTCGTGCGCCAGACTTATCCCCAGGCAAAAGCTGCCTTCTCCTGCAGCCACGCAAACCACGCATCCAGCCCTTCGCCGGTTTTACAGGAAACCGGGAAAGTGATCAAACCGGGATTGAGGATTTCAACGCCTTGCCTGAAGTAATCTGTATCAAAATCAATGTATGGCAGCAGGTCGGTTTTATTGATAATCAGTGCATCAACACCCTTGTACATACCTGGATATTTATAAGGCTTATCATCGCCCTCGGGAATCGAGGCAATCAGTACACTGTAATGGGTGCCGAGCTGGAAGCCGCTGGGACAAATCAGATTCCCGACATTTTCAACCAGCAGCAGATCCATAACTTGCAGGTCCATCTGTGCCAGCCCATTCTGCAGCATAATCGCATCCAGGTGGCACGCTCCGCCAGTGTTAATCTGCACAGCTGCCGCACCGGCAGCCGCCGCCCGGTCCGCATCAATACTGCTTGCCACATCGCCATCTATTACACCGAGCTTGAGTTCGGGCTGAAGTGCTTTGATGGTCCGTTCGATTAAAGATGTCTTCCCGGCGCCCGGGGAAGCCATCATGTTGACCCCTAATACTTTTGCACTATCCAGCTTTGCCCGATTGCCCATGGCGATCTGGTCGTTGGCACTCATGATACTTTCTATTACTGGTATATTTGCCGACATTGGAAACTAATCAACCTCCGCTGCTGAATTCTGCTGCTCTTCTGAACCTTCAACGGTGATGGATTCAAGAAAGAATTCTTCACCAGTTATTATCAATGGCTGCCTGCCGCCGCAGTTTGGACAGCTCATGGTTTCTGTGTCTGGTTCGTACTCTGTGCCGCAGTCTGTGCAGGACATCGTTACAGGAATGCGTTTAAAATGAAGCAGGGCGCCTTCTGCAATCGTCCCCCTGCTGACGATATCCCAGTAAAACTGAACAGAATCGTCCACAATAGACGAAAGATCACCGATCACAAGAAACAGGTCGGTAATAACAGCAGCGTCCGCCTTTTCAGCGTGTCTCAGCGAAATATTCAGAATACTCTCGGTAATAGCCAGTTCATGCACAGGCTGATCCTCTGTAAGTGCTTCTACCCCTGGATGTCCCGGAAATCAGGAATCTTATTAATCGGTTTCTCCATAGGGGTGACGGAATAATTCTAACCGATCTTTCCCGCATGATAAGGTTTTCGCCGGATCCAGCGCAATGGATCGCCCGCTACAGAGCAGCTGCCTGTAACCTCACCCGGGTGGTACGAAGAACAGCCGGTGAGATTTTATTAACATAATTTATTTACCCGATTTAATATTCGCAGGGCCGTCTCGATATGTTATACTGGGAACTGTCAGGACATGCCTGACGCAAAAAACAGAAGGGCAACCACGTAAGACCCAATTCTGGAAGGCTCAGGGGGAGAGCTGATTTTCACCAGGTGTTGTACTGTTCGTCTTCAAATGGTGATCAGCTAGTAATCTCTAGCAATTACATAGCACTTGAGTATTTCTTTGCGCTCGCACCTGCGCAGGGATCCGTTTGGGATCGCTGCTGGCATGCCGCAGTATTCGGCACGGTGTGAACCTGAGATCAATTCTTTCCGGAAGCACCAGGCTTCCACCGGAACATTGTTCCGCGGGTGGTAGCCCCCAGATCGGAGGATATTTTGGCAATCCTTGAAATTAAAAACCTGTACAAAGTCTTTGGCCGGGACACGAAAGACGCACTGCTGGCTCTTGAAGAAGGCAAATCGAAGGACGATATCATGCAGGAGCTCGGCAATGCTGTCGCGCTCGAAGATGTGTCGCTCTCCATCGAGAAAGGAAAAACGTTCGTTGTCATGGGTCTTTCCGGCAGCGGCAAATCCACCCTGGTGCGCTGCATCAACCGCCTGTTTGAGCCCACCTCTGGCCAGATCCTTCTGGAAGGCCGCGATATCCTCAAGTTCGACAGGGATACGCTGCGCGAGATGCGCCGGACTACAATGTCCATGGTCTTCCAGCGTTTCGGGCTGTTTCCCCACCGCCCCGTGCTGGATAATATCGCCTATGGTCTTGAAGTTCAGGGTGTGGATAAAGCCGTACGTGAAGAGAAAGCCATGCACTGGATTGAGACTGTCGGGTTAAAAGGCTGGGAATCCAGCAAACCCGGTGAACTCAGCGGCGGCATGCAGCAGCGAGTTGGATTGGCACGCGCACTATGCACGGATCCAGAGATTCTACTGATGGATGAGGCTTTCAGTGCGCTCGACCCACTCATCCGGCGTGAGATGCAGGATGAACTGCTGGAACTGCAGGCGAAACTGCATAAGACCATTATCTTTATCACCCATGATCTCGATGAGGCGCTGCGCCTCGGGGATACGATCGCGATCCTGAAAGACGGCAAGGTCGTCCAGATTGACAACCCCGAGGGCGTGCTGATGAACCCCGCCAATGTCTACGTGAAGGACTTTACCCAGGATGTCAACCGCCTGCGGGTGCTGACCGCTCAGAACGCGATGTACCCCCCGATCACGGTTGTGGAGCCGCGCGGCGGCCCGCGTGTGGCAATCGAGGCCATGATGAAACAGGGGCTTTCCAGTGTCTACGTTGTTGGTGAAGATCGGAAACTGATAGGCATTGTCACCATGGAAGATGCTGCTGAGGCCGCCAGAAAAGGTGTCAAATCACTGGAAACGATCGTCATCCGGTCGATCCCTACCGCACACCCGGAGGAGACTCTAGATGACCTGCTGCCCAAGGCCACCTCCGGCCAGTTTCCCATAGCAATCATCAACGAAGAAGGCAAGCTGCTGGGCGTGCTGCCCCGGGTGGCTGTGCTGACTGCCCTGATCGGCGAAGCTGATAACGATACAGACTATGGCCGCAACTACGTTGAACAATACGAAAAGGTGACTGAAGAAGCGTAGGTCCCCTGCCTTAAAAGTTGTACCGCTGAACCGGTATTATCACGAGAAACGAGAGGAGAATGAAGTGAGTAAACGTCTTAACATGTTCATTGTGCTGATCCTGACCCTGTCGGTTTTGCTGGCAGCCTGCCAGCCCGCTGCAGTGGAGGAACAGTCCGTTGCAGATGCAGGGGAGTCAGCAGAAGAAACATCCACTGACACAGCCGCTGAGGAACCAGCTGCCGAATCAGAGGCAGCTGAAAAACCAACCGTAACGTTTGGCGATACACAGTGGCAGTCCTTGTGGATTAATAACGCCGTCGCCATGTTTGTTGTTGAACACGGATACGGGTATCCGGTGGAAGAAGTTACAGTGACCACACCTGTTATGCAGCAGGCCATGGCTGAGAACGAAATCCAGGTCATGATGGAAATCTGGTGGGCCAACATCGAAGAGTGGTGGAATACAGAACGCGAAGCCGGCACTATCGTCGAGCTCGGGCCGATCTTTGAAAGCTCTGCCCAGGGGTATTATGTGCCTCGCTATGTTATCGAGGGCGACGAAGAACGTGATATCGAACCGATGGCACCCGACTTGGTCTCCGTTTTCGATCTGCCGAAATACCAGGAGCTGTTCGCAGATGCTGAAGACCCCGATATGGGCGTGATCATCAGCTGCATTACCGGCTGGAATTGTGCAGAGGTGAATCGCATCAAGTTTTACGCGTATGGCCTGGGCGACACGTTCAATATTGTGGAACCAGGGTCATCGGGGGCGCTCGACGCCGCGATTGCCGGACCCTACAAGAAGGGCGAGGCTGTGGTGTCCTACTACTGGGAACCCACTTGGCTGCTCGGTGTGTACGACATGGTCATGCTCGAAGAGCCAGCCTACAGCGAGGAATGCTGGTCACAGATCACCGCAATCAGCGAAACCGGCGTAATTGATGAAAGTCTGATCGGCAATGTTCCCGCAGAAGCAGGCTGTGCCTTTGAAAACTATGCGATCCCCAAGGCTGTAACAGCTGAATTTGCTGCCCAGGAACCGGATTTGACGGCATTCCTGGATACGATGTTCATTGGTACAGAAAACCTGAATAAAATTTCCGCGTATATGACTCAGAACGAAGTGGAAGCAGATGAAGCTGCCGTGTGGTACCTCGAAAATTATGAGGATCAGTGGCAGCAGTGGGTCCCCGAAGATGTAGCAGCGAAGGTTGCCGCCGCGGTTGCCGCCGCAGTTGCAGACGCAGAATAAACCTGCAGGCAATCCACACAGAAATACCGGCATCCCCCAAAAAGGGGGATGCCTTCGACTGGAGAAAAGTATGGAGTTTCCTGAACTATTTGTAATACCGCTTGACAAATGGATTGATCATGCCGTTGACTGGCTGACTGTCCAGGGCGATCCAGTTTTTGATGCCATCGGTGCTTTCCTGTTGAAACCGATGCTGGCTATTGAGGACTTTCTGCTGTGGCTTCCCTGGTATGTATTTATCCTCCTGCTGGCACTGCTCGCCTGGCGTCTGAGCAGCTGGAAGCTCTCCGTGGGTGTTATCGCCGGGATGTTCTTCATCGGAACCATCGGATTATGGGAAGCGGCCATGCGTACCCTGGCGATCGTATTTACCGCCACCGGGCTGGCAGTCGTCACCGGGGTACCGATGGGCATCGTCATGGCCCAGAGCAGGCGGCTGCGTTCCATCATGCGTCCTCTGCTGGATATGATGCAAACAATGCCAAGTTTCGTCTACCTGATCCCGGCGCTGATGTTCTTCGGCCTGGGCAAGGTCCCTGCGCTAATCGCCGTATACATCTATGCCGTGCCTCCAGCCATCCGACTGACAGACCTCGGCATTCGCCAGGTTTCCGCCAGTGTTGTAGAAGCAGCGAAAGCGTTCGGCGCCACCCGCTGGCAGATGCTGCTCAAGGTACAGCTGCCGCTGGCCGCCCCCACAATCATGACCGGCGTGAACCAGACGATCATGATGGCGCTCGCCATGGTCGTGGTTGCCTCGATGATCGGCGCGGCCGGGCTGGGAACGGAAGTATTGAACGGCATTGCGCGCCTGGAAGTCGGCCGCGGGTTTAACGGCGGTATCAGCATCGTCATCACCGCAATTATCATCGACCGCATCACACAGGGATTGGCGGCGGGTCAATCCAAAAGTTAACCGGAAGATTCGCTGCTGCCTTCATACAGCAGCCCGGCTGAAACAGTACCTCGAAATGACTGACGCCCTTTCAGACTTCCGGAACTCTATCAGCCGCGAGCTGCCAGCGATACATAGAAATATTTTCCAACAATCAAATTATGGAGAAATCGGTCCAAAGCTGTAATTGCCGTACTGCACCTGCACACCCCGTTGCAGCAGGATCAGGCCGACAGATCCCGAGTCGACCCAATTATCCAGGTATGTTTCTCCCGGGTCTGACGAGTAGCCGCGCAGGCGGAAGACGCGAGCCTCGTTGATGAGCACATCGATTTGACGGCCGCTGTCCTCCGAGAGAACTTCCAGGCGGTTGTAAATACCGACCAGATTGAATCCCCCATCCTTGCTTTCCACAACTTCCAGCGGCAGTCCGCTGCCAGGTTCATGCAGATACACTTTAATCTGGTTGGTGAAGATATTCATCCCGACAGCCAGCAGGTAATCCTCATCACCGAGCAGCCCGTCCCCGTTTTCATCAACAAATCGCAGGACGATGCCAAACTCACGCTCCGAGACTCCGCTGGCGAACATCAGATCAACCCCCATCGAAAACTCGTCAGTTGGCGTCTGGCAAGCCTGACACACTGCCATACAACCCACGGGTTGTACGTAATCAGGTCTGTCGAGCGCACACCTTTCCTCAGGGCCGAAGAAGAGTGCATCACCCTCAAACAGGCTGGCCCCCGTGAAAGCAAAAATACCGTTGTCAACCGCAAGACGATCCTCGATCTGCATGCCGGGTTCGATGGTCACAGTGCTCGTTGGCCCGGTGACTGCGGTCTGGCGGGCTGATTCAGTCGCTGTCTGGAAAAAAGCGAGTTCTGCAGCAGCAGTTTGTGAAACCGCTGCCGTTTCCGTCGAGCTGAGCCAATAGTTCTCACCCACCGCAGCATTTTCAGGAGAGATCAGTCGCGGTGCCCGGGCGCAGGTTAGAATCCCGGAAAATAACAAAACTGCCGGCAGCAGTACTACAACTTCAAAGCCCGTGATCCGTTTCACACCCACTCCCTCATTATTAGAATACGCAGCCCATTGTCCATTTTTCAGTTGATAGATGCATACACCCTAGTATAGTTGTACATCGGCTCTACTGCCACCCCTTCATTAGTACACATTATCTTCAAGCTGTACCATTAAAATTGTCAATATGCATTGGAGGGTGTAAGATAATGCCTGTACAAACACTCCCGAAATAAATAACGAGGTGAACATGGTGTCTGACAAGCGCTCGCAGCAAAGCTATAATGTGGGAATAAGGATTCGAACTTTACGCCAGGAGCGCGGTTTATCAATGCGCGCACTTTCAAGAGCCAGCGGCCTTTCCCCGAACGCACTCAGTATGATAGAACGCGGGCGAACCTCTCCCACCGTCAGCACGGTTTACAAAATCTCTCATGCCATGGGGCTCCCCATAACCGATATTTTCCGCGATCAACCACATAGAAGCCCCTGTGTGCTCCGCGAGAAGGGAGCCAGCCGGCGAATTACGATCCCGGATGCATGTCTTGAAGAACTCGGTGGAGAGGAATTCGAAGGGCTGACTGAAGCCTTTATCCTCACCCTTGAACCAGGCGCAGTCAGCGGCGAACTCCCGATCATTCACACCGGCAATGATTTTGTCTATGTCCTCGATGGCACAGCAACCTATCAGGTCGAGGACAAGGAATATACACTGCAGACAGGTGACAGCCTGCTGTTTACCGGGAACCTGCCGCACTTCTTCCACAATGCCACCGATCTGCAGACCCGATTGCTTATTGTTCTGTCCAACTTTTCCGAAGGAGAGTTCCCCGGCGAGCACATACTGTATTCGATAAAATCCACGGAAGAGGAAAATCATCCGTTATAGTATTCGTACTAAAACAACCCTCAACAGCCTGCATGGTGAACCCACCCCTGAATCCCCTCCCAAGAGGGGACTTTTTTCGCTCACCGATGGAGTGGGCGGCTGTGCAGCACAGATATTGATCGACATGCAGGTAATGCCCAAAATGGCTCTGACCCGATCCACTCCTGGGAGGGGATTCAGGAACGGGTCCTCCTGGCAGAGGCTACAATAAAACTGTCCCAAGCCCGGCTGACGCAATCCGCTCTGTCACGATCCGAGGGCTCAGTTCCCTTTTACGATCTCCGCTGTGAAGCTCGATAAATGCTCCGGAACAGGCGGGATAGATTCGGTATATGAGAGGAACTGTTGAGAACCTTGTGCTTCTACACCACTCATATCTGTAATCCAGCGATACCCGACAGGCTGGAACAACAGCTCAGCCTGAACAGTAAAGGGTTCGTTGAAGCCGCGGGTGTCAAACAGGTAACGGATGTGATCTTCACCACCGAGAAAATTTTCATCCTCGGCGGCCTCACTATAAATCGCAAAATCCCGATAAGCCCGGTCGAGATTGAAGCCGGCTGGAAGCAGGCGGTTATCCTTAGCTCTGGCAGCTGCGTACAGTGATACTGTTGTAACCTCGCCGGCGCTGTCTACCGGAATCGTTTCATAAATCTGCACCTGGTCCGATGATGTAATCTGATCGTAGTGAGGCTCATAGCTCACCCCTGTTTCATCGAAGTCATCGCCCTGGATCTGCCCTGAAGGCTCCCACGCACCCGACTCAAATACCAGTTCACCCGCAGCATCCGTCACCCTGAGGTGTATCCATGCCCGCCGTGAGCTGTATCCGGTGGGGAATTTATGACCCGCAAAGTTTTCCACCAGCAGATCAAGCCGCATCCAGGTATCCACAATGGCGCTGTTTTCCAGTGAAACAGCAGCTGTGTCCGTTTCAAGCTGTTTTATTAGCGCCTCATACGTCCGGCGAAAATGCTGCAGGGAAGCTGTTGCCTGCAAATCATCCTGATAGGCATCCAGAATACTGAGAACATAGGTGTTGCCACCCACGAAGGTATGCTGCTGAAACGGTACACGCAGCGGGGTATCCTGATTGGTCAGCCGCACACTTCCCTGCGCTTCAGGCATGTGGCAGTCCTGGCAGGAGGCTGTCTGGCGATATTCGCTGTAGAACCATTCAAAGTAAGGCGTCTGCGAAGGAAAAAGCTCTTCTGTTCCTCCCTGCGATGTATAGACCGGTGTATAGAGGGTATGGCAGGTGGCACAGAACTCGGCTTGCTGCAGATGCTGGCTTTGCTCAGGAACAAATCCGGAGACGGCTCGCATCGCTGCCCGGTCGCTTTCAGCAGCCTCAAATGATCCGAACGCTGAACGCCCCTCAGCAGAGGACTGTTCCTCAATCTCATAACCACCACTGTAGCTGGCCGGAAAGCCCAGATTCGCGTCTGTTATCTGATGGCAGACCGCACAGGAAACTCCATCCATGGCCAGGTCGTGCTCCGGGTGGGATTCTGCGAGCGCTCCATCACCCAGCAATTCAAGTTGGGAGCCGGTCTGAAGCGCGCTATATGAAGCCATCGGCGTGTGGCAGCCGGCACAGAACGCTTCGGCTTCAGCGCCATCGATCCCATCGGTTATCTCGAGCCGGGCCAGCTCCGCCTGCCAGTACGGGTCACGGGCTGCGTTCGCCATCAAGGTGGACCGCCACTGTGAATCTATCGAGACATCGGCACCAGCCTCATCCGTTGAGCCAGTGTGACAGCTGGCGCATATACCGGATGTGGTAAAAAACGTATTCCTTGCCGCCAGTAATGCATCCGGTGGTACTTCCGTTGGTTCAGGCTCCACCGTAACATAAACGGTCGCGGTTGGAGGAGGTGTGGTCGTGGGCCGTCCAGCAGATGTTTCCTCAACAGACACAGCGGGTGCGCAGCCTGTCAGCAGCAGAAACACTGCCAGCATCCAGCCGTATCTTCTCATACCATTCTCCTCCATTACAGCCGACACCTTCGTTCAGCCTCTACAAACCGCTCCGGCATCAACTCGCTCAAACAACAAAGTTGCCGTCCCTGTAGAACAACTCTCCATCAACAAGGATTTCCGCACCACCACCCATGTCGCAAATCATATCCCAGTGAATGGAACTTTCGTTCACGCTGCCGGTCTCCGGGTAGCCGCGCCCAACTGCCATGTGGATCGAACCACCGATTTTCTCATCAAAGAGAATGTTATGAGTGAACTTTTTTATGCCAAAGTTGGTGCCGATCGCGAATTCGCCAAGGTAGCGCGACCCGGCATCGGTGTCCAGCAAACGCAGCAAGTGCTCCTCATTCTTTTTCGCTGTCGCCTTTACCACACGACCCTTCTCAAAGTGCAGTTCCACGCCATCAACTTCAGCTCCGCCATAGATAGCCGGATAGGTAAAGCGTACCCAACCCTCCATCGATGTTTCGACCGGTCCTGTGAATATTTCACCATCCGGCATGTTATGTTTGCCGCAGGAGTTCTTGAAGATACGGTCCTTGATGGAGCAGGTAAGCTCGCAGTTAGGGCCGCGCACCTCGACTTTATCGTGTCCTTCCAGCCAGGCAACCTTCGCTTCCTGATCGGCACCCATCTCGCGCCACTTCGCTACCGGATTTTCCAGATCGGCAAAACAGGCACCGAACAGGAAATCCTCATACTCTTCGAGACTCATGTCTGCATCCTGGGCATAGGACTGGGTTGGGTACTGTGTTGTCACCCATTTGAAAGCGCCGCTGGCCCCACGTGTGAACTGGGTTTCAGTGATCGGCCCGACTGTCCGGCGGTGGTGGCTCAGCGTATCAGGGTTTACATTGGTCAGCGCTTTCGAATTGGATAGTGAATGGACACGGAAGCGCGAATCAAAAGTCTCATATGCCAGTTTATAGAACGGGGGGATAATATCAAGCTGCTCACCCTTTGCATGGCGATAGAAGAGATCATCCAACCCGGTGAAACTGACCAGGCCGGAAAGTGACAGCAGGATCTGTGGATAAGCGCCTGCCTCCAGCACCTCTTTCGCCAGTTCTCGTATGAGTGGTTCGGCGACAGGCTGGGCTTCAATGAGCACTTTATCGCCAGGCTTGATGGATGCGGAATACTGCACCAGCAGTTTTGCCATACGGGTTACACGGATATCAGGCATTCTTTTTCTCCTTCGGTTCTCTGGATTTCCCTGTGCCTCGGATTATACAGCAATCAAGGCTGTACTACTGCTTAATCCTCTCTAGGCAGCAGTTCTACTCCAACACCTCAGACGCTGTTCCCTGCAAAGCAAACGGTTGGATCCGGGATCGGTTTAGCCAGACACGGACCATCACAAAAGTTCACGGCCATTCCCTCATGGTCGGGATTCAGACTGCCATCCTCATCTGAGAAACGGAGAGACCGCTGCAGCTTCGAACATCTCAATCGCCTGACGCGGTGTCCTGTCCAGCCAGATGCGCCTGGTATGCTTTCCATCCCGGGCACCAACGTGTATGCCAGCGCCATATCCGTGCCATAAAGGATTCGGGCTTTTCCTCAGCCTTCCTTCGCATGGGGCAATTTTCGCAGCCAAAAGCCTTCTCAGTTGAAGATGCAGAATCATCACTCATAGTTTTCTCCTTTTGTTGTAACAGACAGATTTCCTATCATTTGTAGCACCGGAACGTGAAGAGAACAAACGTGGACCGGAAACCTGACTGAACCAGATCTGGCATCCGGACATGTGCAGTGGATTCCATCCTGCTGTTCACACCGAGCTTGCGGTATATATACGCCATGTGTGTTTGTTCAGTACTTGAAGATATGGAACATTGTTCAGCGATCTCCTGATTGGACAGGTAGGCACGTAGTAGTTGGAGAACCTGCTGCTCTCGAGGTGTGATCGATGCGGCGACAAACAGGGCTTCAGATACGTTTCAAGGCAATATCCCCTGCACGCCCTCGTAATTCTGACCATTTTCAAGCCAAAAATGCCATATGAAAAGAAGGGGAAAGAAAAACAAGAACTCTTGGTACCTCCCGGGAAGGATGGGAGTATGTTGCGTCGAATCCTGAAATTCGAGATGATTTATCTGACAACCAATTTAACCCTGCTGCAGCTTTCAATTCCAGATGAGCTGCGCAGTAGAGTGATGGGCACCATGAGTTTACGGTCAGAGCTGATGCCGGTGGGCGCGTTCATCACTGGTATTGACGCTGACCTTGTTGGTCCGAAAATAACAACCCTGATTCCTGGCGGGATTGCGAGGTTGATTGCCGTGACTATCTTCTTCACTTCACCCACAGTCCATGAGTACCATGTGGTCCAGACAGGGAAAGGTATTGCTGCAACAAGTCCCGCCTGGGCCGGGTAGAACACTCGATAGTAGATGCTGGACCAGGGAGCTTGATAGTCAAGCTCCCTTTTTTCCCATCAGCGAGAACTCCTGCATCAGGGAACTTCAGAAACCCGGGCCTGCAGCAGAGCAGCCCCCCCGCTTCAATCTGCGGCTATCTGACGGTTTATTTTGAGCATCAGGCCTGTCCGTACAATGCTCCAGATCCCGGCAAAGGTGCCGCAGATCAAAACGGTCCACGAAAGATCAGCCATATAGACCATCAGATAATTATGTGTTTTACCCAACACCGGGATAAGTGAGGAGGCAATTAGGAGATTCGGGATCAGCGGCAGAAGGATATGCCTGCCCCACAATCGGGCTTTGCCCGGACGACTTTCCGGATCCAGATTCCAGTGCTGCAGCACCCGTACTGTAGCAAGAAAACCAAAAATCTGGAGCAGAGGGATGAGAAGCTGACCACGGAGGATCCATGGAATGGTTCCAACAAACTGAGTTGGAGTGGGCTCAATACCTGCCAAAAGTGCAGCCACGCCCCCACCCATATCCGAGAAAACCGGGGTCATCCAGTGCTGGTTTGCATTGAACATCAGTATAAAACCTTTCTTCTGCTCCGGCAGGAGAGCCATGAAGGACCCAAAGTCAGGCGTCGTTCCGCTATGCCACAGGAGTGTTGTATCGTTGATTTCATCAACAAACCAGCCCATCCCGTAATACCCGAAGGACAGGCCCATCTGGGTGGATTCTGCGACGCCGGTAAATAGTCCTGCGACACCCGACTCTGAAAGAATTTGTTTATCACCACAGCGGCCTCCGTTCAGCAAGGTGATCAGATACTGTGACATGTCTTCCGTACTGGAAATAAGCTGGCCCGTGGGCAGAGACAGCACCGACTGGGGCATGTCGGGTACGGCTACTGGCATTGTGAACCAGTATTGATGGCCGACCGCCATGTTATCCTGCTGCGCAACGGCCTTGGACGTATAGCTGTGTCCCATACCAAGAGGTTTGAAAATATGCGTAAAGATGTAATCTGCATAGGTTTCGCCGCTTGCCACTTCGACGATCTGACCCAGCAGGTTATAGTTGGCATTGTTGTATTCAAACGCAGAACCAGCAGGGCGTTCAGGCTTTACAGTCGACAGGATACGAACCTGGTGCTCGACCGCATCAGTAATGCTGTCGAAATCCGCCAGCTGGATCTCCCCGACCCATGCCGGCAGACCGCTGGTTTGATTCAGCAAATGGCGGACTGTAATCAGGGATGAAACCTGTGGGTCTGCCACCCGGAACCAGGGAAGATACTTCTGTACCGGGTCATCCAGCTCAATCTTTCCGTCTTCCACCAACTGCATAACTGCCAGGGCGGTAAACGATTTTGAAAGCGAACCGATCATAAATGGAGTCTGCGGGGTCGGTACTTCGCCGGCAGGCCGTGCCTGCCCGAAGCCGCGCTGGTGAACGATCATCCCATTGTTTATAACAGCCAGGGCTGCACCCGGTATATTGTAGCGCCGGATCTGTTCTTCGAGGTAGGTATCGATTTCCTCGAAATTTGAATTGGCTGGGACTGCCGCAGCGGAAGCAGGTCTGTTGAAAGCCTGAGATAGAAGAGCCAGTGCCGTGCAGCCCAGAATCGCCGGGAAAATGTACTTACTGATTTTCATTGGTTTTACTCCTTTACTGAGTGCAGCTTTCGACTCAGATCAATTTAATACAACACGAATCATCACTACCGTTTCCACAGCCTGCTCCACATCCCGGGGATCCGGATTTCCATCCCTGTCAATGGTCACATCATAGAAACGTGCATCAAAAGACGACTGGCGCAGGTGGTCGCAAAGCTCGGCAGCAATGGCCTTCTTATCCTCGACAACCGGCTCCGCCAACCCCTTCAGGTCCTTCCCACGAATGCGAAGGCTGACCGGGGCACTGTCGACCAGATTCTTCCACCAGTTTCCGTGGGTGAAAATCCGCACCTGGTTTCCTCGCTGATAGTAGCTTACCGGGGTGGTGTAGGCTTTCCCGCTTTTCCGGCCGTTGAACGTGATCAGTGTGATGGTATTACTGATAATTCCGTGCAGTGGAGAACGAAGGACAGATTTCATAGTCCTGTTGAGCCATGGTGGTACGCCTTGTTTTTCAGACATCTTTACCTCCCGAAATCGCTTCGGACTGCTCAGCCAGGTGTGCCTGGTATTCCTTCCAGCCAGGGCACCAGCGCGTGTGCCAGCGCCATATCCGTGCCATAAAGGACTCGGGCTTTTCCTCAGCCTTTGTGCGTATCGGACAGGTTTCACAGCCATAGATCTTCTCTTCAATACGTGATTTTTTACTGCTCATGATTTTCTCCTTCATCTGAATATCGCGTTCCGATTATTTTGTTTCCGGGGTATGGAATAATCGACTCCCCATACCTTATAGTGTTCAATCCGTCTGAGCTCCCGTTGGTTGGCACGAAAGCTGTCCTCCTCCGGCTTTAACAGCCACGAACACAACAAACCAGAGTACAGCAGCAAGGATCAGGTACCATGCCATGAGGCCGCTGCCAGTAATCTCCTGCGGCATAAGGATGTTGGGCACAGTCCCGGTGAGACCAGCGTGCATGAGAACCGTCAGCAGCAAACTCCCGGTATTTTCGTAGAGCCACACCATCAGCACCCGATAGACCGGGAGGACCACCACATAGAAGAGCATCTCGGGCAGAAAACGTTCCAATACCAGAATGCCTTCCGCTGTACCGCTCCCCCAGAGAGCCAGAATGTAGTGCCACGCCCCCCATAGGAAACCAAGGATCAGCCCTGAACCAACAACACCGAAGCGCCGGCGCAATCTGGGAAGAGCGAAACCCGTCCAGCCTGATTCCTCAAACAACCCGACACACAATCCTGCCACAATGCCGATCAATACAAAGGAAACCTTATTCTCAGCTGTTGAAACGGCTGGAAGGAATTCCGGCGAGAACGGCAGCAGTGCCAGCAGAATCGCTGTCGCAGAAATTGGCGCTGTGAGCAGTGCCAACGCATACCAGCCCGCACCTTCACGCCACCTTCGCAATCCGGACAGCTGCTCACGCAGTCCTTCCCGTCCGGAAACCACGACTGTCAATAG
>JAFGNH010000068.1 GCA_016927115.1 Anaerolineales bacterium
AATTCAACCTGGATCGATCTTTCGACTCCGGTACCACAGGCAAAGACGGATCACATCACCCGTCAGTTCCGAGACTTGCCCTATGGTGAGCACCCGCTGCAAAAGCTGGATGTTTATTTGCCCGAGCAGGGCGACGGCCCGTTTCCGGTGATCGTCAATGTGCATGGCGGTGGATTTATGGCTTGCGATAAGCATGATTTTCACCTTTACCCGACGATGTTCGCCCTGGATCAGGGCTTCGCTGTGGTCGCGGTGAACTACCGCTTATCGCCGAGTGTGCGTTATCCGGAACATGTCTACGACATCGAACGTGCCCTTCTGTGGATTAGTAAGAACGGTCTTGAGAAGAAACTGGATCCGGATAAAATTTGCCTATGGGGCACCTCCGCTGGCGGTAATATCGTTCTGCAGGCAGCCTGCCGGAAGGGCCTACCACTGCCAGATGATTTACAGGCGGCGAAAAAGATTCCCATCCGGGCGGTGGCGGCCTTGTGTCCTGGCATTGATCTGATCGAATACGGGCACGTCGGCACCCTGTTTGAGCGCCTTCTCGTTCGCTATCTCTTCCGCAACCTCCATAAGGATGTGTTCGGAACCCGGCGGGTGCCAGAGGCGACCGCGCGGTTAAGCAACCCCACCACATATATCGGCAATGGGATCGCCCCGGTGTATCTTCAGCAAGGCACAAAGGACCCGGCCGTTGCCTATCCGGTGGTGAAGGCGTTTGGTGATTGTCTGGCAGATATTCTGCCTCCTGAAGATTTTATCTTTGACGTTCTGGAAGGCGCGCCGCATGCTGGCGCAGACGAGACATACTTCTTGCAAAAGAACGTGGATCCTATCCTGCGCTTTTTCGAACGCCACCTGCCGATATAAAATCATGCATAAGACAGGTATCTCACTCATTACACGGGCTGACGATCTGGGGTCGAGTCACTCGGCGAATATTGCCATTGCCGAGTCGGCGCTGACGGGCGCGTTTATCCGCAACATTTCCTGCATGGCCGTTGGTCCCTGGATCGACGAAGGTGCTGAATTGCTCAAGAACCAGCATGATGTTTGCCTGGGCTTGCATGCCACATTGATTTCAGAATGGAACCGCATAAAATGGGGGCCAGTCTCCTCCCCTGAACAGGTGTCGAGTCTGGTCAACAAACAGGGGGTATTCCACAGCGATCCAACCTGGTTCGCAGAGCATCCCCCGGATATCGACCAGATTCTGCTTGAGTATGACCACCAGCTTGACCTGCTGACCAGTTTGAGGCTGGATATCCGCTACATAGACAGTCATATGCTGCCGGAATTGTTTGTGGAAGGGCTGGCAGAGGCTGTGAGTGAATGGGCCAGGCAGAAAGGGCTGATCGATCACCTGACGTTCTACCGCTTTCCGGCACGGATGGAGCCAGGCACTAGCACCAACGTCGAGCAGGGGCTTCAGGCGTTCCGTCATTGGCTGGACCTGCTGGTTCACGGGACCTACTTTTCGGTCATGCACCCGGCCAAGGCCAGCCGGGAAATGCTGCTGTTCAGCAACGTTAGTGTACCGGTTGGCTTGGTCTCGACCTGCCGGGATGTGGAATACCAGCTGTTGCGTTCGCGCAGCTTGGAACAAGCCTGTAACGAGCGCAGCATTCGCCGTTTGCGGTATGACGAGGCCGAATCGCAAGGAACGACCCTTCACGATCTGAGAAATTATCTGGAAAAAGCACAACAGGAGACAACATATGAACAGAAACGATAAGAAAAAAGTTTTCCGCATGGACGAACAGACCTGGCGCATTGTGGATAATCTCTTCGGAGCGACAGTCTACAGCTATCTTCTGTGTGGGCGCAACAGTGCGGTTCTGTTGGATACTGGCATGGGATTGACCAATTTTAAAGGACTCACGAACGAGCTGACCAGTCTTCCAGTGACGGTCCTTAACACGCATGGGCATCTGGATCATATCAGTTCGAACCACCAGTATGAAGAGGTTTTCCTTCATCCGGCAGATGAACCGATCATCTTACAGCACAGCCAGAAAGAATTCCGATTGAATACCCTCAGGCAACTCCTAGCTGAGGCGAAAATGCCAGGCTGGCTGCTGGAGCTGCCCGGCTTGAGAGGCTTGGTGGAACGGTATGCAAGCTTACCCGAGTGCAATCGTCGCAAACCGCTCTTCGATGGGATGCGCTTTGACCTGGGCGGGCGTACACTGGAGGTCATCGCCACACCCGGGCATACGCCTGGCTCGGTCTGCCTGCTCGATATTGAGCGAAGGCAGATTTACACCGGCGACACCTGCTGCGCCCAAGGAGTGCTGCTGATGTTCGATCATTCATGTTCGGTCAGCACTTTCCGAGACAGCATCCTGCGCCTTAAAGCAGCGTCAGATCGGTTTGATCTAAATTGGCCGGCCCATCACCAAACACCACTCGACCATAGCTGGATGGACGATTATCTTGGATGCGTCGAACAGATCCTTTCCGGGGCACCTGCCCAATCAAGTATCAAGAATCCTTTAGGAAATGGGCTATTAATGAAGAACGGAAGGATCGCTATCACCTATCGGCCTGATCATTTATAAAAAGAGGGACTAATATATTCAACTTGTTCCCACTCATTCGCGTGATATAGTTGTGTATTGCATTCAATCCGCTGAATGGTTGTGAGGTATCAATGCAAAAGCCTCTGCCATCTGGGTAATTAGGGGTACAAAAGATGAAGTCCTGAGCAACTCGACGGGTAACTCAGGACTTCATCTTTTTGGTGTTTTCACAAGATCAGTAATTCCTTGTGTAACGCCTTTGTTATACTTCTACGGGAGCGACGGGATTCGAACCCGCGATCTCGGCCTTGACAGGGCCGCATGTTCAACCACTACACCACGCCCCCCCAACGACAGTAATATTATCACGCATGATATGTACTGTCAAGAAATTGAAAAAAGTAAATTTTCTCATCTCCAAGGGGCAATTAATGATCATATTTGATTGATTTTGCCTCAGAAATCAGGTGCACTTATCAAACATCATCTATAAAAAAACAGCGGCTGTTCAATGATGACAGCCGCTGTTTTCAGAAATTAATTTTGCACTAAATGCTTAGATCTGTATCATTGAAGAGGGGGGTGGGGCGATCCATGCCGCTGGACAGCTCCACAATTCCACCTTCATCGGATGCTGTGTGGAATGCGTGCATCAAATCGAGCACATGGAGTGTCAGGTCGCCATTCGCGCGATGTGAACGGTCATTCTGGATCGCATAGGCCATGTCGGCCACGCCCAGGCTGCGGCCAGTGAACTTGCGCTCAGCCAACAACGGTATGGATTCCCATTCGCGCTTTTCTTCGGTCCAGAGTTTGATCTCACCTTCAAAACCATTCGGGTCG
>JAFGNH010000069.1 GCA_016927115.1 Anaerolineales bacterium
CTTTTCGCCCGCGTGAACTTCTGGCACGCGTACGGGCTGTGCTGCGGCGCGCAGGAGAGGTCAAACCAAAGGCGAAAATCCTCCGGGTCGCCGATATCACCCTGGACCCTGACAGCCATACCGTGATGAAGGATGATACCTGCGTGGATCTCACACCGTCTGAGTTTGATCTGCTCGCAACCCTGATGACATCTCCAGGCAAAGTATTCAGCCGTCTCGATCTGCTTGATCATATTCAGGGTGTGGCGTATGAAGGCTACGAACGAACGGTGGATGTCCATGTGAAGAATCTGCGGTTAAAGATAGAGGCTGACCGGAGAAAACCGCGCTATATCGAAACAGTGTATGGTGTGGGCTACCGGTTTTCACGGGAGTAGCGGAATGTTTCAACTGAAGAGCGGTTTACACTCTCTGCGAATCAAACTTATACTGGCGTTTTTCGCCGTGCTCATTACCGGGATTGCATTAATGGTAGCCAGCGCGTACTGGGCCACCACCCGCGAGTTCGATCGCTTTCTGTTGAACCAAAGCCGGACGGCCCTGCAGGAACGGATCATCACTTATTACGAAACCGAACAAACGCTGGAAGGTTTTTCTGTTAACGATGCTGGAGTTCCCATGGAGTCAGGTATTCCCGGTGATTTTCAACCACGCGGAATTGAGATAACAAATGCTGAAGGAGAAGTTGTCTTTCCAGTGAACGAATCCTCAGACCAAACCCAGCCCCGAACTATCAATACCGAAAGAGCCATCCCGGTTGAAACCGGGGGTTCCATCATCGCTTATATCGAAATTCCACAAAATCCAATGAATCGTGAGCCGAACGAAAACGCCTTCCTGGAACGGGCGCGCAATATGTTCCTTTACGGAGCCGGGGGATCCATTCTCGTTGCTCTTATTCTGGGCATAGTGATTGCCAGACAGTTGATCCAACCACTGCAGGAGCTAAACGCAGCCACACAGGCTGTCGCAAACGGTGACCTGGAACTGCGGGTTCCGGTTCGCTCGCAGGATGAACTCGGTATGCTGGCTAACTCCTTCAACCAGATGAATGCCCGGCTGGCAGAGGCACGCGACCAGCGCCGCCAGCTGACAGCTGATATTGCCCACGAACTCCGCACCCCGCTGAGCATCATCCTCGGCCACGCCGAAGCCGTGGTCGACGGTGTACTCCCGCCTTCACCGGAAAGTGCCGCCCTCATTCTTGATGAATCAGAGCGTTTGGAGAAGTTGATCGAAGATCTGCGGGTGTTGTCCCTTGCAGATACCGGTGAACTTTCGTATAAAATGCACCCTTGTGCACCAGGTGAAATAATAAGCCGTGTATGCACAGCCTTTGGTCCGCTCACCAATCAGAAAGGTGTGGCGCTCAAAACCAGCATATCCCCGGATCTTCCGGCAATCACTGTTGACCCGGGCAGAATGAATCAGGTGTTGAGCAACCTCATCGCTAATGCATTGCGATACACACCTGCGGGTGGCACGATCACCCTCTCGGCTGTTCAGAAAAAGGAGTCGCTCGAACTTCGTGTGTCGGATGAAGGGCCTGGTATTCCTGAAGAGGATCTGGCGTCGATCTTTAACCGTTTTTATCGCCTGGATAAGTCTCGCCAGCGCGAAGAAGGGGGCTCCGGGCTGGGGCTGGCGATTGCCAGATCAATTGTGAATTTCCACAATGGCGAAATTTTTGCGGAGAACAACAACGGTATTGGAAGCTGTTTCGTCATTCTCCTCCCTCTGCCAGACATATCAGATCAGACAGATTCTGACAGGCAATAGGACAAAAATCCAACGGTGACAGCGATTACTCCAGGTTGACTGCGGTCCCCTGAAGCGCACTGCCCTTCACGGCATCAAGTACACGCATATTATTTCGGGCATCGCTGATCAAAAAGGGGACAGGAGTATCCTCCAGGATTGCTTTCGCAAACATGTCGGCCTGCAGAATATACTGGTCTGCACGTCGGACTTTGATAATCTTCCTTCTTTTCCCTTTAATCAACTCGATCCGTGCCGGTCTTTCGGCGGGTGGAATGAATGCCTGCTCCAGAACCAGGGCTCCCTCTGATCCAAGCACGGTTACCTGATTCATTCTTCCAGCTCGAATGGAACTGGTAAAGCATGCCGTCCCGCCCTTGAATTCCATCACGGCTGACGTTGTCAGGTCGATGTTTTCAGCAGGATCCAGCTCCATCACTGCGGAGATCCTCTCCGGTTCGCAGCCAAACAAAAATCGGGCAGAGGAAACCGCGTAGCAGCCCACGTCCAACAGTGCTCCACCACCCATATCCCCCCGATTACGAATATTCTTCGGATTTTCATTAAAAAAGGAAAAGATCGTGTGGACAGCCTTTAACGATCCTATGTGCCCTTCACTTATCAGCTGCAGTACCTTCTCCCACTGAGGATGAAACCGGTACATAAAAGCTTCCATCACCTTCAGCTGGGGGTGCTTCGCAGCTTCATCCTCGATTTCAAGCGCTTCAGCTTCAGTTAGTGTCAGCGGTTTTTCACAAAGCACGTGTTTCCCCGCCTGCAGCGCCTGCACTGTATAGGACAGGTGCATGTTATTGGGCAGCGGGATGTAGACAGCATCGATTTCCGGATCGTCCAGCAACTCTTCATAGGAGCCGTACGCCGAGGGAATGCTGCACGCGTCCGCTGCAGACTGTGCTGTAATTTTTGTGCGCGATGCAATCGCCGCAACCCGATTCAATTGGCTGGCCTGCAGCGCAGGTATGATTTTCTCCTGCCCGATGCGAGCCGTGCTCAAGATTCCCCAGGTCAATTTATCCATCCTGCTCCTCCATCAATAGAAAAACTCCAAACAGCCCCTATCTCAAGGCTGCCCGGCATCTGATCGGTTTCCACTTCTCACTATAGCTGATTTGACCTCTTTTGACGATACCTTGACGAACGCCCGGTATCATGAAGAAGATTGCAGGAATTATCCTGGCAGCCCACATCCTCACTTCATTCCATTTCAAACAGGCCAGGCCAAACCAAGGAGGAGCAGGATGAAATGCGATAAGCGTGTATGGGTCATGGTTTCAGGAATGCTGGTGTTGCTGACGCTGGCTTGCAGCCTGATGCCATTCGGCCGATCGGAAGGACAGGAGGAGGCCAGCGGCCAGGCGGAAAAGCCGGGTGCGGTAGAAGCTGCGCCTCCCAGCAGAGACGAACGCCTCGGGGAGACGTATGAGAGCCTCGAAGGCGGTTATTCCTTCCAGCAGGTGATTGGATACGAACTCGTAGAATTCTTCGGTGTCGTTTCCATGGCACCGTCTGATGCCGACCAGATCAGCGGTCCGATGATATCCCTGATAGGCGGGTTGAATGAAGAAACCAAAGACGCTGAACAGCTTCTGGAGGATCTGGAGACGGGTTTACCCGAAGGGCTCGAGATTTCCAGATCGAAAAAGATAAAAGTCGACGGTATAGAGGGCCTTTCCGTTGAATTTTCCGGTACCAACGAGGGTATCGAAGTCGAAGGGAAGGCGGTTATTGTTGCCGTCACTGATACACAGATGTTCAATCTGGCAGCCATCTTTCCAGCGAGCGAATACGGAAGGGACGAAGAATCCTTGATTGATGCCATCCTTGAGACTGTACGCTTCTTCGAGCCTC
>JAFGNH010000070.1 GCA_016927115.1 Anaerolineales bacterium
TATTCAACAAGCCACGCCCTGAGAATTGAAGAACTACTGAAGCAGCAAGGCATTCCAAACAAGCTTATCCCGGTGCCGCGCCATATCGGTTCAGACTGCGGTGTGTGTGTACGTGTGGCTGCAGATCTGGAAGCCGATGTCAAGCAGGTTGTCTGCGAAAGTGGTATCGAAATCCAGGGGATCTTTACCTGACTGATACACTTCAGACTGCTTTTTGGATGTACTCAATCCATCTCGTATACATCGCTGCACCCCTTTTTTCCACAAATTCAAGAAGGGATCGCTGTTCTAAACAGAGTGATATCGATTTTGCCCGTGTGATGCGCCGGCAAAAGTGAAATTACCCCACCATTCCGGAGCCTGTGGTTTCCTTCAGCAGCTTGATAATCGCAGAAATCACTTCTTCCACGGCAGTAGAAACCGCAGGAGAAAGCCCCTCACCGATCTCAAACGAGGCCGATTCGACCGAAAACAGATGGATCTGCGGCTGAATGCCGTACAGCACAGTTGTAATCCCGGACAGCACCTCGGGGGTGATATGGTGTTGATACGCAGGTGAAGCCCCTTCCGGCACTTCGATCACATGATGATGCACACGCCCGGGCCGGTCCCCCTGCTGGGCATCGATCAAAATAGTCAGTTCATGCTGCGATACCTGCTCTGCCAGATCCGGTGTCAGCTGCCGGGGCGTCAGAATTGTGACTTGATCTGCATTCAACCGGCTTGAAAGCAGCGAGGCGACATACAGGCCAAACCCGTCGTCGCCCCGTATTGTATTTCCGTAACCAATGACCAGCGCACGCTTTTGCAGGTCTTCCGTTCTCATCCGCGTAAAACCTCGTCGAGAAGTTCGTCATCCGGGCTGCGCATCTCGAAGTGCAGCGCCATCTGCTTGTATGCATGCGTTGAGCAGCTCAGGCAGGGATCAAACGCCCGGATCACAGCCTCCACCCGGTTTAGCATTCCTTCGGTCAGCTTGTTTCCATCCACATAGCGCCGTGCCGTTTGCACCACACCGCGGTTCATAGCGAGGTTGTTATGTGTAGTAGAGACAATCAGGTTGGCACCTGTCATCAAGCCGTTTTCATCCACCTCGTAGTGATGGATAAGCGTGCCGCGAGGCGCTTCGGTAACACCAATTCCGGATTCTGCATTAGCGGTCGCATGGGCACGCACCCTCGGGTTCAGTATTTCAGGATCTTCCACAAGCTTTTGGATACTCTCAACAGCATTGAGACATTCAATCAGGCGCGCCAGGTGGTAGTTCATTGAGCTGTGATGGTTGCGCTCACGGAACTCTGCCAGTTCAACATCTGCCTTGGGAGTACCGGTCGACTCGATCACATTCAAGCGGGCGAGTGGGCCGACACGGTAAATTCCATCCGGATACCCTTCCGGTTTGTAATAAGGGAACTTAAGGTACGACCACGGCTCCACTGCCTCGCCGATGTAATCCTGATATTCATCACGGTGAAAATCGGCAATCTGATGGAGGTGATCATCCACCATACGCAGCCTGCCGCGGTACAGCTCCAGCACTTCTTCATGTTCATTCACCAACGCCAGGAAGCTTGTTGGGAAGTTACCAAATATGCTGACTTCTTCACGATAGTCATCCAGGGTACGTTTGAACCAGCCCAGCGTGCGCCGGATGATCGTCTCTGCCTCCGGAAGCATCTCGAGGATTGATATCCGCTGCTCTTCAGTCATCGGGCTGGTAACACCGCCGACCACGATCCAATCCGGATGGATTTTCTTGTTTGCCAGGATTTGAATAATCCCCTGGCCGATCCCGCGCAAGCGAATACCATCCCGGGCAATTTCAGGGTTGGATGCCATAATACCGAACAGGTTACGCTGATCTGGATCCGACTCCATTCCCAGCAGGAAATCCGGTGAAGCAAGGTGGAAAAAAGCCAGGGCATGCGACTGCAGCAGACTTGCATAATTGACAATCTTGCGCAGCATCTGAGCCGTTCCCATAACGCGTACCGACATGATCGACTCGCACGCCTGTGCTGAAGCCAGCATATGGCTGATGGTGCAGATACCGCAGATGCGCCCCATCAAACCAGGCATTTCATAAAAGGGACGGCCGACACAGAACCGTTCAAACCCGCGGTACTGGGTTACATGGAAGCGGGCATCAGCAACATTGCCGGTCTCATCGAGCTGGATTGTGATCTTGCTGTGACCCTCAATCCGTGTTACAGGGTCTATGACAATTCGTTCAGTCACAATATATCCTCCTACGCGCCTGGCCGTGTATGATCGGTCAGATCAGGGGTACGGCCTTCCAGCAGTTCCGCAATGGTGAAATAGATCGTATCGGCTGAGGGCGGACAGCCCTGGACAAAGACATCCACATCGACTACCTCGTGCAGAGGTACCGTCTTCGGACGCAGCGCCGGTACTACCTCACTGGGATGCAGCGGGTTTTCGTCTGCTTTACGAATATAAGCATCATCCAGCAGCTCTTCCACCGGAATGGTATTGCGCATGGCCGGAATGTTGCCGGCTGCTGCGCAATCTCCCAGCGCAACCAGTATGCGTGAGTGTTTGCGAATCTTCAGCAGTTTGTGATAATCCTCTTCACTGCTTACAGCACCCTCAACCAGGAACACGTCAATCTCATCCGGCATTTCTTTGTTGTCCACAAGTGGGCTGTATACCAGTTCAATCCTATCCGCCAGGTCTATCAGGCGTTCATCAATATCCAGCAGTGACATATGACACCCGGAGCAGCCATCCAACCAGGTTGTAGCAACAGTTATTTTGCTCATGCCTGCACCTCTCTCATTTTGGTCAGGTAGGGCAGGAATTCAGTGCGTTTGATCATTTCACCTGAAGCTTTCCCTTTTTCAACGATAGCACCGGTGGGGCAAACATTGACGCATTTCCCACAAGAGGAGCACGTTTTCGATTCTCCCCAGCTTGTGTCGAAATCACTGATAATCCTTGAATTGATCCCGCGTCCGAAGACATCCCAGGTGTTGGCGCCTTCAATTTCAGAGCACACACGCACACAGCGCGAACACAGAATGCAGCGGTTGGCATCGATGACAAAACGCTCGTGCGTCATGTCTACCTTCCGCACCGGATCGAGATGCGGGTAACGCACATGATCCATACCAAGCCACTGAGCCAGGTCCTGGAGTTCGCAGTTGCCATTCGATACGCACACAGCACACACATGATTGCCCTCTGCAAAGAGCAGCTCGAGGATCATCCGGCGGTATTTACGAACCCGGTCGGAGTTCGTATTGACTACCATACCTTCTTCAACATATGTGGCGCAGGCTGGAAGCAGCTTGTCCCAGTTCTCCACCTCAACCAGACACAAGCGGCAGGAACCGACAAGTGAAAGGCCGTCAAGCTGGCAAAGCGAGGGAATGTATATCCCGTTCTCCCTGGCTACCTCCAGGATAGTCTCATCTTCATGGGCGCCGATATCGCGCCCGTCAATTTTCAGAGTCTTGATTCGCGAGCGTTTTACTGTCATGACAGCCTCCCTCCCTCAGCCTTCTTGCCCGAAACCACTTCCCCGGATACGGAAAGTGGGCCATCCATCACAATACATTCCTGATATTCCTTGTTGAAATACCTCATCGTGCTGATCACCGGGTTGGGAGCCGCTTTTCCAAGCCCACACAAACTTGCGTTCTGGCACAGCTCACACAGGTCTACCAGCATGTCATAATCGCGCTGTGTGGCTTTGTGCTTCACAAACCGATCCAGCAAATCATACATTTCACGGGTGCCAACCCGACAGGGGACACATTTGCCGCATGATTCAGACATGCTGAATTCCATAAAATACCGGGCGACATTGACCATCGAGGATGAATCGTCCATGACAATCATTCCCCCTGACCCCATGATCGTGCCGACCTCTTTCAGGGATTCGTAGTCAACCGGCATATCCAGGAACTGCTCCGGCACACATCCGCCGGACGGGCCTCCGGTCTGCACGGCCTTGAAGGAACGCCCTTCCGGCAGCCCGCCGCCGATATCAAAGACGATCTCACGCAGCGTGATCCCCATCGGGACTTCGATCAGACCGGTGTTCCTGATCTGACCTGCAAGCGCAAATACTTTGGTGCCCTTGCTTTTCTCCGTCCCTACGGCGGCATACCACTCACCTCCGTTGCGCAGGATGGGCGCCAGGTTGGCAAATGTCTCCACATTGTTTATCAAGGTTGGCTGGCCCCAAAGGCCGTAATCCGCCGGATACGGAGGCCTGGGGCGCGGGATACCACGCCGTCCCTCAATCGAAGCAATCAGCGCTGTTTCCTCGCCGCACACAAATGCGCCTGCACCCAGCCGAACATCAATCGAGAAATCAAAGGTTGTACCAAAGATGTTGTTGCCCAGAAGGCCTGCCTGCCGCGCATGTCGTATTGCCAGGTTCAGGCGTTCGACAGCCAGTGGATATTCAGCACGGATATATACATAACCCTTGTTGGCTCCTACGGCGTAACCGGCAATCACCATGCCCTCGATCACGCGGTGTGGGTCGCTTTCCAGTACGCTGCGATCCATGAACGCACCCGGGTCACCTTCATCAGCGTTGCAGATCACATATTTCTCATTGCTTTCAGCCTTGGCAACAGTGACCCATTTGAGGCCGGTTGGATAACCGCCGCCACCCCTGCCGCGCAGGCCGCTTCGTGTGACTTCCTCGATCACTTCATTTGGACTGAGTTCTGTCAGAGCGCGAAACAAGCCCTGGTATCCGTCGGCAGCAATGTACTCCGGCAGCGATTCAGGATCAATGATGCCTGAGTTTTCGAGAACCACTCTTTTCTGTCGCTCGAAAAACGGCACATTCTGCTCGAGCAGCAGTTCCTCATTGACACCCTTCTCAAACGTGTCGAGAATCGCAGGCACATCTTCAACGGTGACACCCTGGTACAAAATCCCTTCAGGATCAATCCGCAGGAGAGGGCCTTTAGCACATAAGCCCATACAACCTGCTCCTTTGATATCGACCTTATCCTGCAGGCCGCGTGCTTCCGTTTCAGCAATCAGCGCTTCGAGTACCCTGTCACTGTTCAATGAAATACATCCGGCAGCAACACAGATGGTGATACGGTGTTCATACGCATCCAGCTGCTCACGGGTACTCTCCGCGACCTCGATCAGTTCATCATGAGTATGAATTGAAATACGTTGGTTATTCTGTCTCTTCATCATCTTCTTCTGCCATCCATTTGTCGAACTGCTCACGCACTTTTTCAACGCTCAGGTTGCCGACAACCTCGCCATCGAAAACTGCCGCCGGCGCCAATCCGCATGCCCCGATACAACGAACGGTTAGCAGCGAAACTTTGCCGTCCGGTGTTGTTTCGCCCGGGTGAAGATTGTAGCGTTCACAGATTTCCTCAAGGATTGCCTCGCCCCCTTTGATATGGCAGGCTGTTCCGGTGCACATGGAGATGGTATGCTTGCCCGCCGGTTTCATCTGGAAATAATGATAAAAAGTTACAACCCCCAACGCTTTGCTCGGTGATATGGGGAGTTTTGACGTGATAAAGCGCAGCGCATTCTCATCGATATACCCGAACAACTCCTGCACGGTGTGCAGTGTTTCGATGAGTGCATCCGGTTGATAGCCGTTCCTGCGCATGGTGGCTTCAACCTGTTTCCAGCGCATATCTGCAGCGTAATCGATTGTTGTAGCCGCTTCAAGCATAATTCACTCCTCTGATTCAAACTCAAATACTGGCTCAGAATTTCCTGTAAAAACCGTGCTATGTATCTACCACAGATTATTGCGGTATCGTTCTACAGCAGCATACGGAAAAAATCGGCCGTACCGCCGCGCCTCTCCATCATACAAGAAAAAGCAGCGCAATCCTCATATTGTGAAATTTTACACAAATCATTTTATACACCCCCTGCAAATACGGGTCAAGCTTCCTGTATATACAATTACGGTAAATATTACATTTGATAGATCTGTATGCGGATAAATGACACCCCCGGTATTTTCAGTCCTGCACAATGCAGATTCCTTGCTGCATTCATTTCAGGCTTCCTCGACTTCTCATCAGTCATCCAGGTACTTCAGCCCTGATAGTATCCATTCAAAATAGTCAGATTTAGTGAAAGATTCAGTGAGGGAAAAGCTGTAAAAGAAAAAAACGGGAATGCCCAGGCGGGTCAGGCGGGCAGTTCCCGTAAACTAAGCTGCGAAAAAACGTTTTTATCTCCGTGGCGGCTGCGGAATCAGCACCGAAGTGCGAGCTTTGTAAGCCTCATAGTCTTCCTGGCCACCCCACTTTTCATCTGCGCGCTGCTCAAGCAGCGGGACTCCGCTGATACGGGTAAGAAGAAGTGTGATAAAAACCGGTGAGATCATTGCCGTCCACTGCCATCCGCGGAGAACAGGAACTGCAGCAATCGCAACGCCAATCCATAATACAATTTCACCAAAATAATTCGGATGGCGGGACCAGGACCACAGGCCGGATTGGATAAATTTGCCCTTGTTCACTGGATCCGCACGGAATCTGCTTTTCTGAAAATCAGCAGCAGCCTCCATTCCAAACCCGAACAGCCACACTACCAGCCCGACAACGGCGAAGGGCCCGAATGGCACACGCAATGTTGATGTAATCGCAGCCAATGCTGCTGCCAGCGAAAAAGAAACCCACAATCCCTGCAGCGTCCAGGCCATGAGGAAGCGAGGAAAGGAAACCTTGATAGCATCAAATCGCTCATCGGCTCCTGCTTTTCGCACTCGCCGGAAAAGAAATGTTCCCAACCGTACAGCCCAGATAATCACCATAATTCCCATCATCCAAACCCGCGCATCAAGCTCCGGACTCAGAAGAAGGGCTGCTGTAATAACAGATATGTACGTGATGCTGCCAGTCAGATCATAATAATGCTCGGTACCTTTTAAATAGGATGGGATAAAAACCAGCCACTGAAACACGAACGCCATCAAGATGCCCAGCGCATACAGCGGGAACCCACCTGCCTTCGCGCTTCCCTGACTACCGGACAGTGCCAGGCCGGTACCAATAAGAACTATAACCGGAAGTGCAATCCATGCTCGTTTCGTTTCCTGATCCATTGCCTTCTCCAATCTTTTTACTGGGTATGTTTCCGCCTTCTACCTGGTTTTCCAGCTTACAATTTCCATGAAGAGCCCCATGAGGGTGTTTCACAGGTATCCAAAGTTTACAAGACCCAATAAACGTTAAGACTTTCCATCTTTTTAGATGCGGCCTTCTCTATCATGTTACATCATAGTTCTAATAATGGCCCACTATGATCCTTGCTGAGTCATGGTCTCACATCTCAACAGCCGACCACAGTACATTCACATTTTCGTAGCAATATGGAGAGGGCTTCCTCGTCCTTTGTCCTATTCTGTATGATCCCTTTGGAAGTGAGGGCGTTTCCGCAATGTCAGGAGCAGGGCAGTGTTACACCGCTTGAATAAGATACAGATCGCAGCTCGAAGGAACAGGCAGCACTTCCGATAGTACTGGATATACACTCACACAAGGCAACCCGCTGCAAGTACAATAGTTAAACAGAAATAAAAATACTGCAGCCCCGAGGAATATGATCATGCCGATGCGCATCACCCTCATAAAGAAAGTCCTCCGGAAACAGTTCGAAGACTGGGAAGAAGGATCGATCCAGGAACAGCGCCACCGCCAGGAAAATGCGGTCCGCCTGTCGCGCCGGCTGCCGTTGGGTATTGAATACCAGACCGTCGATGTCAACGGCATACCATCAGCATGGTTCACCCCTTCTGACTGCAGTCCCGGGGCTATCCTGTACCTTCATGGAGGTGCCTATTGTCTTGGGTCGATCAACACCCACCGGGAAATGGTCGGGCGCATGGCTGAAGCTGTAAACAAGAGACTCCTGGTTATCGAATACAGGCTGGCACCGGAACATCCCTACCCTGCTGCTCTGGAGGATGCCCAAACAGCCTGGCAATGGCTTCTTGATCAGGATCTTGAACCCAAACAGCTGTTCCTGGCAGGAGATTCTGCAGGCGGCGGACTGGTACTGGCATTACTGCTTGCCCTGCGAGATGCGGGAAGGCAGATGCCGGCCGGAGCGATTTGTCTCTCCCCATGGACCGATCTGACAATGGAAAGCACTTCCGCATTCGACAAAGCAGCCGTGGATCCAATTCTCAATCGTGAACATCTTGCGAAAAAAGCTCACTGGTATGCTGGTGATTTTTCCATCAAGAACCCGCTAATTTCCCCACTCTATGGCGATTTTTCAGGCCTTCCACCTCTGCTGTTCCAGGTCGGCAGCGATGAGCTCCTGCTGGATGATTCCACCCGTGCAGCAGAAACTGCCCGCACAGACGGAGTGGAGGTAACCCTTGAAATCTATGAAGAAATGTTCCATGTATTCCAGATGGTGCCGTTCCTGCCTGCAACTAAAAAAGCTCTGCAAAGCATTCACAACTTCATCAAGGGGATAGAGCAGCGGGCCCGGTAGAAAGCAATCCGATCTCCCTGTCTGCACTCAAACAGATCAGAGAAATTTCGCCCCGAAAACGGCCGCCAGAAAGACACCAAGTAAACAAAGGAGCGAGGCACCTATTACCAGCCCAACCCACTTCCACATTTTAGAAGACGATTCACGCATACTGTCAGCTGTGCGCTCAATTGCTGAAAGATCTGCAACAACTGTTGGCTCTGGCAGACCCTCCGCTGTTTCAAGCAGTGTCACCAGATCTTCCACCCACACCCTTACTTCCTCGGCAGGCAGATCAAACTCGAACAACTTCGGATTGAGAGCCGATGTTTGAACCATCTTTCCCGGCCTCAGGTAAATTGTCCTTGTTGCGAAATACTCAGGGGGTTCAGTCAGCCTGAGGATAACCTCAGCCAAACCTTCCCGGGTCAGCAGCTGTGTCACCCACTCATGATCCAGCCCGGATACCCTTACATTCTCCAGGTCAGGAACAGTGAGCTCCATTGCTTTTGCACCAGCGAGATCCGCCAGCCGGTTGTCCACTGTCTGACTGAAGGAGAAGCGTGTTTGGAGAGTAGTCGCCAGCTCGATTTCAAGCACCGGCCCCCGGAAAAAGTAAACGCTCAGATCCCTGCCCATGAATTGACCGTGATACTGGCGGAAAAACAGCTGGTAAACACTCCCTTCCAGCCCCAGAGGTAGAAACACGGCATCCAGCAGTTTACTGCGGCGGTGATAAATCGTGTAGAAAACACCCCCTGCAATGGCTCCCAGAACCAAAAGATACACCACACCGGATACAACCAGTACCCAGATCGGCCATTCTCTACTGGTTACCAGCCATAGAGGTATAAATAAACAGACACAGCTGAGAACAACCGCCACACCTGCAGATACCATCCACAGTACACCAGCTCTGATAAAACCGCGGCCGACATCCTTCACGACTTCAGACACATCAGCCTCCTTCTCTCTGTGCTGCAGTGACGCAGGTCCACGCAGCTTGCTGAAGAAACGTACCTGGTCTGATAAATAGTCCTCTGTAATAACAGGCCAAGTATAGTTTTTTTGTTTCCATAACGCCACGATCGAACCAATAGGATAATTTCACTGTTACGAAATCTATAGTTGAGGGTTATTACTAATGGATTACTATCCCCGAAAGTAATGGAGAAACGGAATGTCTGATGAAATAGCAATGAAGACTAAGCGCAGAGAGCAATGGGCCTGGTATCTGTATGATTTCGGAAATTCCGCGTATGCCGCTGTCGTGCTGCTTGCAGTATATTCGGTCTATTTTAAACAGGGGGTCGTAGCTGGACCGGAAGGATCAGCCTTATGGGGTTTGTCACTAACAATCGCAATGCTGGTCGTGGCGATAATCGCTCCTTTTCTGGGCACACTGGCCGACTACTCACAGAAGAAAAAGAGCTTCCTGTTCGTTATGACATCAATGGCAGTCCTGTTTACTGGACTGCTGTTTTTCGTTCAGAAGGGTGATATCGTTCTTGGCATGGTTCTTTTTATACTTGCCGAAATTGGCTACCGCTCCGGGCAGGTTTTTTATAACTCCCTTCTGGTGGATGTAGCAGATCCTGATGAGATCGGTCGTGTATCGGGTAAAGGGTGGGCGATAGGGTCGCTGGGGGGAATCCTCTGCCTTATCGTTGTGCTCGCCATGATCCAGCTTAATCCCGGCAACAATGTGGTCGTTCGTTTAACACTTGTATTCACTGCTGTGTATTTCCTTGTATTTTCACTGCCTGCTATGCTGATCATCAAGGAAAAGAAGCCTCCTGAAGAATCTGAGGGTAATAACTATTTTAAGATCGCAGTTAAACGTCTGAAAAAAACAATCCGCTCTGTGCGCAGCTTCAAAGAATTTATCAAATTTATGGTTGCGCTGTTGATCTATAATGACGGTATCATTGCAGCTCTCGATTTTGCAGCGATCATCGGTGCGGTGCTGTTTGGAATTACCGACACACAGCTTATTATCTTTGTCATCATAGTCCAGATCACCAATGTAATCGGCTCCTATGTTTACGCTTTGATCGGTGAGCGAGTCGGCTATAAGAACAGTCTAATCCAGTCTTTGCTTTTGATGATCCTGGCCATTGTTGCGATGATGTTCATCAATGGCCCAATCCCATTCTTTATTGTTGGGGCAGTAGCCGGATTTGCGATGGCGGGTGTCCAATCTGTCAGTCGAACGCTGGTCAGCATATTTGCCCCAAAGAGCAAGACTGCTGAATTCTACGGCTTCTTTGCACTTGCAGGCCGCACATCATCCATTGTCGGGCCGGGCATTATGGGTTTTGCCGCTTCCGGCATTTCCGCGTGGCTGATGACCACTCTTGTCGATACCGGTCTGGTAACTGCCGGCAGCGAACTGGCGATCACGGTAACAGAAAAAATCGGGCATCGTTTTGCTATCGTTTCCATTGTGATCTTTCTTCTGGTAGGATTGATGCTGCTGCTGTTTGTCAATGAAAAAGAGGGCAAATTGGCAGCAGAAATTGCGGAAGCCAAAATCAATGGTGAAAAGGCATGAAACCAATACGGAAAATTCCTTTCGAAGAACTTCAGAAGCGCCGTCCCCTCCGGCGCTTCATGCAGTGGTTGTCAAAAGTTGCTTTCTGGCTGCTTACAGATCTTGAGATTGAGGGAATGGAAAATTTTCCACCTTCAGGCCCACTGCTGATTGTTGGAAACCATTTCAGTATGGTTGATGTAGCTGCATTTGTTCGCACAGCGCCGTATCCGATTGAGTTTATCGGTGGTGCGAAAACACCAAACGCCCCTCCTGTTATGTCCCTGATCCCCCGATTATGGGGCGTCCTGCCTGTTTTTCGAGGCACCGGCTCACACTTTGCCCTGCGCGAAGCGGAAAAAGTCCTCAATAAGAATGGCGTCGTGGCTATCTTCCCGGAAGGCGGCAGCCATGCCCGCCAGCTCCGCCCAGCCCGCCCCGGGGCTGCGTTCCTGGCAGCACATTCCAGAGCGCTAATCCTGCCGATCGGACTGGTTGGTATGGATGAAGTATTTGAACATCTTGCCCGCTTCAAGAAAGCACACATCCGTATCAGAGTAGGAAAACCCTTCGGCCCTTATGAGGTGACCGGGCGAGGCCGGGAAAGACGCCAGCAGTTGGATGAAATCGGAGACAGAATTATGAGGGAGATTGCTGCGCTTATCCCTGAGGACAAGCACGGGTATCTTTCAGAAGATGCTGAACTAAGAGACAGGGTTATAGAATATCCCTGGGCAACCCGGGTTGAAGGTCAGGTAGAGGGAACGAACATACGCTGAAAAGATATCCCCCGCATTTTCAGGATGTGTGGGGGATATCCTCCTGCATCAGCGAGATATTTCCTGTCTCAGTATCGAAAATTGCCCAGCTGCTTGTGCCAAAAAGGCCCATAAACTCACCGGGATTCAAGAGCAGTGAATTACCGACCTTCTCGTGGAAGGCTGTATGGTCATGTCCATATACAACCAGATCATACTCACCGGTCGCTGCCACTGGCCTGGCAATTTCCGGGTAATGAGTCATAACAACCTGCAAGCCGGCCAGATCAAACGAAGCCAGCCGGGCGTATAAATGCAGATTCTCATACGAATCAGCAGCATTTTTCAAGGCGAGAATATCCCCATCGTTGTTCCCGAGGACAATATGTACCGGAATGTCCAATTCCTTTCCCAGTGCATGGACCATGAACGGTGAACAGAGATCGCCGCAGTGCAGGAGCACATCTGCCTTGCCCAGGTCCGGCAGGATTTCACCCAGCCGCCAGATCTGGTCATGTGTATCGCTGATTACCGCTATTTTCATTGCCAACCTCTTTTTTTTGCGTTTGACCTCTCATCCTATTGAAAGATCAAAGCAAGGTTAATAAGCACGCCCGGGAGATCATGATTCTGTGCGACCTGATTCCTTACTCAGCGCGGCTATTTTACTCTGGAGATCCGTTGTTATCTGATCCTCCCGGAGACGCCAGCTCCAGTTGCCTTCCATCCGCCCTGGATAGTTCATCCGGGCGGAGGTATGCAGAGCCAGAAAATCCTGCATTGGAGCCAGTGCCCAGACAGCGCGGGAATGCCAGACAGCCCGGATCATATCCCATGCGATATCCTCGCCACTGACTCTGAGGTATCTGCGCGCGAAATCTTTCTCTTCTTCAGGTGCTGCTTCATACCAGCCGCGTACAGTATCGTTATCGTGTGTGCCTGTGTAGGCAACACAATTCTGTGAATAATTGAGCGGCAGGAAGGGATGAGTATCATCAGCGTCAAAAGCAAACTGCAGCACTTTCATGCCCGGCAGCGAGAATGAATCCCGCAGTTTTATGACCTCGGGAGTAATCAACCCAAGATCCTCTGCGATGATCGGCAGTCCACCCAGATTCTCCTGGAGCTTCAACAGCAGCTCTTTTCCAGGGCCTTTTACCCACCTTCCAATAACAGCCGTTTCTTCAGATGCGGGTATTTCCCAGTACGCTTCAAAACCGCGAAAGTGGTCGAGGCGCACAGTGTGTGCAATTTCCAGCGCGGCTTTTAACCGCTTCGTCCACCAGCGGTATCCAAACTCTCGCATATAATCCCATCGGTATAGAGGATTTCCCCATCGCTGGCCTGTCGGCGAGAAATAGTCCGGAGGAACACCAGCCACATATTCAGGCTGCCCATCCTCCTGAAGAAGAAACATCTCCGGATGAGCCCATACTTCCGCGCTGTCATGAGCCACAAAGATGGGCAGATCTCCGATCAATGTAATACCCAGTTCTTCTGCACGGCTGCGCACACCCCTCCATTGTTGAAAAAAGAAGTACTGAATAACTTGCTGGATTCTGACTTCGGATTGGAGTGAACTCCACGCGTTGGAGAGTGTTTCCGGATCCCGCAGTGCAAGAGACTTTTCCCAGGTATGCCAAGGGGCCAGCCCATGTTCGGTTTTAAGAACGATAAAAAGCGCAAAATCATCCAGCCAGAACTGCTGGTTCCGGCAGAAGCGTTCAAACGCTGCTTTTTTTTGATTCCCGGCATCCTGCAAGAACCGCTGTGCGGCTTTTTGCAGCAGAGGGATTTTTAACTCAATAACCCGCCCATAGTCAACATACGAGGGATCGAAGTGCGGATTCGGCACCAGGTCATCACTATCGAGCAATCCATCCTGCAGAAGCACCTGAGGGGAAATCAGAAGCGGATTGCCAGCAAAAGCGGAGAGGCACTGATAAGGAGAATCAGCATAACCGGTGGGACCCAATGGCAAGAACTGCCACAGTGAACAGCCGCTGTTTTTCAGCCAATCCAGCCAGTCTATGCAAACCGGCCCCAGGTCACCGATACCAAATGGGCCAGGCAGGGAGGTTGGGTGAAGCAGGATCCCTCCTGCTCTCTTAAAATTTAACTGCGTCCGGAGCTGCATCAACTGCTTGCCCTGTCCGCGACAATCCGCAGATAAAGATCACGGTATTGTTCTGCGGAGCGTTTCCATGAATAATCAGCTGCCATTGCCCGCAGCTGGAGGGATTTCCACAACCCCTGGTCACCATATGCATCAAGTGCTCTATAAAGGGTATCCCGAAAAGCATCAGCGGTCAGATCTTCGAAAAGGAACCCGATCCCACTTCCATCGCTGGAATATGGCGGAACGGAATCCTTCAAACCTCCTGTAGCCCGTACAACTGGAATCGCACCATAACGCATGGCTATGAGCTGAGCTAATCCGCAGGGTTCGTATCGGGAGGGAACCAGAATCATATCGCTGCCGGCATAAATTCTGCTGGCAAGGCCGGCATCATATTTCAATACGGCTTTGATTCTGTCCGGATAACGCGCCGAAAAATCGGCGCAGCGGCTTTCGAGATGAAAATCACCCGTGCCAAGCAGAATGAACTTCCATGAAACCGGCTGATCATTTGCTTCAAGCATACTTTCCAGCGCATCAAGGGTGATATCCACTCCCTTCTGTATATCCAGGCGGGTCACCATCCCCAACAGTGGAATGGTAACATCCGGTTCAAGGCCTGTTTCCTCTAACAAAGCCTGTTTCCCTTTTACACGTTCCTCCAGGTGATCCCTGGAGAAATTCACCACGAGATCGGTATCGGCAGCTGGATCCCAGCTGGCCGGGTCGATACCATTCAGAATGCCGCTGAGCGCATCCGATCTGGAACTCAACAACCCATCAAGCCCACTGCCGTATTCTTTTGTTTGAATCTCTTTCGCATAACTCGGGCTGACTGTGTTGATCCGATCTGCCAGAGAGATCCCCATTGGCAGCGGGATCTCGCGTGCCCAGTCGGGAAGGAAATCACACTCTACCCGGGGAATCCGGTATGCCCGTACAGCCGGTTCAGAACCAACGCCCATGTATGGGAGATTGTGAATAGTCAGCAGTGTTCCAGTCTTTTGAAGCTCCCATCCCTCCACACCCTTCTGCTGTTCCTTTAATGCAGAAAGGTAAGGTACAGATGCGGCTGTATGCCAGTCATTGGCATGCATTACATCCGGGACCCAGCCGGACTGGTTGAAGTAGTTCACTACTGCGATCGCAAAAAACAGAAACCGTTCTCCTTCAAGTGGTTGCCCTGGATAGACTTCCGGTGCCTGCTGCAGGGCGGGTCCGTCAACGAAATATGTGGGGATATCATAAACATTTGCAGAGTAGAAAACAGCCTGGACTGTCTGATCGCCACGTTGAACAGGAATTTCAGCCACCGCTTCTGCTCCCAGTTCAGGCAGGTTAATATGACTGTAACACGGCATAAACAGCCTGACATCCAGCCCCAGCCTGAGCAGGGCACGCGGCAGTTCCTCCGCAACATCCGCCAGTCCCCCAATTTTTGCAAGCGGTCGGAACTCAGCAGAAAGGAAAGCGATTTTTGTCATTTTGAAAACCAATCTGATTGAATATGGGGAAAGATTTTATCTTTTTCCCAAAACTCTTCCCGCAGAACCATATCCGGGCTGTTGTCCAGAGAATTCACAAGGCTGTAAAAACGGTCAACATGATTGCGGAACCGTTCAATAGCATACTCTTTAGCCTGTCCAGTTGTTACCAGGAAGGGCCAATCCGATGATTGTAGAAGCAGCAGTTCCCGTGCAGCCTGGCGAAGGACTGCACGTGCCTGTTCGGATCCACCATGATCGGCCTCCACTACTGCGGCCATCTTGTTTTCGGCTTCATGTATCATGGGCCACATCCACTGCGTATCAGCGTTCATCCATACGAAGTGTGTGCCGCCTGCCCCCCAGGATCCTTCTGGGAGATTCATCACTGTCTGTGGGGGATGTTCAGCGAGGTATTTTGATGCCGTGGTCAGTTCCAATGAATCAGAAGCCGCCACCCGTTTGATCACCTCTCCGAGCCACTCAACTCCCTCCAGCCACCAGTGGCCGAACAGTTCTGTGTCGAAGTTTGCCGAAATAATTCCATAGCCGTTCTGCGCTTCGGCAAAGGATCGCATCTCATCCTCAATCAACCAGGCAAAGTGTTCCGCATGCTGCCCAACCTTGTATGAAGCCCAATCCGGGTGGTACAGCTCCTTTTTTCCAAGGCCAATTTTCGACCCGGTTACCCTCCAATACTGCATTCCGGAGACGCCATCCTTCTTATGGAATTCACGGTAATCATAATCACCCGGATAACCCCAATCAGCACTCCAAACCTGCAAGCCGGTCCGGTTGTTCCTGGCAATGACAGACACATCCGGGATCACAACATGGTAGGGCAGAAAAGTGGTTCCTGGTTCCACAATGATTTTTTCATCAAATGGAACCGTATAGCGACGTGTAACCGCTCCGTAAGGTCCAATTGCTTCGCCGGCAGCGACACCAACAGGCAGGCCACCCTCAACAAGGTGTGTTTCAGAGAAAAAGAGCTTGAGATTATTCAGCGCCAGGAAATGTTCAATACCCGGACGTTCCCGCCCGTTTTCGTCGATGTAACCGGGCCGATAGGCACATTCTGGAAGCCAGATAGCACGAGGAGCACACCCGAAATGCCGCTCGTACGCATCTACAGCTGTCCGCAGTTGAAGCTGGATAGACTCATCCCTGCCAAGCAGCGGCAGGTAACCATGAGTAGCGCCACAGGTAATGATCTCGATCACCTCATCGTCCTGCAACGCACGGAAGACAGGGATAAGATCACCATGGAAGGTGTCAACGAAGAGATTCTTCTGGTGCTGAAAGTAGTCATGGTAAAAACCAGCCAGGATCTCAAGCTGTTTTTCACCACTGCGCTGGAAACGCGGGATGTCTTCCGCTGCAGCTTTAATTTTCTCTTCGAGATACAACAGCAGATTACGACGGATATCTTCATCTGCCAGCTGTTCAACCAGGATGGGCGTAAGGCCTAGGGTCACAGCATGACGAATTCCCATATCTCTGGCTTTCAGAAGCTGTTCAAGCAAAGGAATATAGGTCTCTACAGCAGCTTCATGGATCCATTCCTCTCCATGCGGCCATCTTCCCGCCTGTCTGACGTAGGGAATATGGGAATGAAGGACAAAGGTAAACGCACCTGCACTTGTCATTATATTCTCTCCTGGTCCGATGAATCGATTGTAGCAGAACCACTTCAGATCACAAAAGGATTTTGGGGTTTTTCTATCCGGATTGGGTCTTTCTCGCCCGAGTCGCACATAACCAGCTCAGCCAGAGTCAGATAAAGGCAGCACGGGCACCTTTCCACAGAACCGGCCATCCACAAACAAAAACCGTCTTCATGGGAGAAGACGGCTGACAAGCCTTTTGTTCAGAAACGGGTTTCTTGCCCCTTTATTTTTTAATAACGCTCACGTTTCAGAATGACCCGTAATTCCATGGCAAAATTCTCTCCCGGCGCACCAAGAGAGGCGGTATAAGAAGGAAAGAGATTCACCACATCCCATCCCTTCTCGGCAAAAGAGTTCAGGATCTCATTCAGGCCAACCAGGCGTGAACCGTCTGAAAAATCGATCACATAATCCCAGTACGCCTGGTTTTCTTCTTCAATCTGATCGTAAAAAACCTGCAGCGCCCGGAACTCCAAACCACCTTTTTGAACTGGCATCGTCTTGTTCGCAGCGGGAGAAGGAACTTTCCTGGGATCCTCTGGTTCCGATTCCGGCTCAGGAGGTGCTTCCACCTCTGGCTCAGCTTCCGGGATAACCTCATCCTGATCCACAATGTCTACGTCTGCAATTTCTGCCTTTTTCATTTCCTCTTCGGCTGTTGTGACAGGATCCTGTTGTTTTACTTCTTCCATTTCCGGTTGAAATCGTGCTGCAGCCGGCTGCTTTCCTTCCGCAGCCGGTTTATCAGTCTCTTTGCGGGTGAATAAAACGTCTAGACTTGTCCGTTTTCGAGCCATCGGGAAACCTCCTCGGCCAGCTTCAGGTATGCCTGCGCCTGTGGATTCTCAGGGGCGAAAGTCAGAACAGATTCGCCTTCATGCGCAGCTTCTGCAATCCGAACCGTCCTGCCAATCTGAACCGGGAAAACTGGAAGACCAGCCCCTTGCATTGCATGCAGGGCATCCTGGTGATGGATAAGACGGCCGTCGTAGAATGTGGGCAATACACCGATTGTCTCAATTGCAGGGTTCAACTCCGAACGAACCTGGTCCAGCGTATCAAGGAACAGCTGCATACCCCGGAGATCTACAGACTGTGGTTGTGTTGGGAGAAGAACGCCATCTGCTGCAGTCAGCGCATTGATCGTGAGCATACCCAGGCTCGGCGGACAGTCAATCAGGATGACATCAAAAAGGGATGATACCTCTGCAAGCTGCTTTTTCAAAACACTATCACGATTCATACGGGAAACCAGACCGAGCTCTGTCACCGCCAGAGCGATGTCTGCCGGCAGCAGACTCAGATTGGTATCCAGCTTCCGAATAGCATCATGAATAGAAAGCGTTCCGGGGACAGCGCCGCCGAGCACCTCGGCGATGCTCTTTTCAGCTGTATCCATAATCCCACATGATCCGCTCAAACTGGCCTGGGGATCGATATCCACAAGCAGAACCCTGTGTTCGAAATGCTTTGACAGGGCAACACCCAGTGTATGGGCGGTTGCCGTTTTTCCTACACCACCCTTATGATTCGCGATCGCAATTATTCGCATGTACCACTTCTCCTCAGAATAAACGCTTCCCCTATTGTATACGATCCGGGATTTTTAATGAAAGCCTTTCAGGATATCTACTCCGGCTTTTCCAGAATTGCGACAAGCCTGTGAACAGCACATGTCGAGTGCGATTGCGGCCGCTTCGACCATTACGCTCAGCATGACCGAGCGCACTCAGTTTGACCGAGCGCTCTCAGTATGCCCGGGCGCCCTCAGTTTGACCGATCACGGTCATAGGAAGTGTAGCTGGCGGGGTCTGTCGGCACCTCACCACTGGGATCAACTACATAGACCCATGTGCCTTCTTCGACCCAATTATACATCCAGCGGGCATCCACAGGTGCAAGGTTCACACAGCCATGAGTTATTGGAGCTCCGAAGCTGTTATGCCAGTACACCCCATGCAGCGCCCTTCCCTCATCAAAATACATTACCCACGGTACATCCTCAAAGAAGTAATAATCTGAGCGGTCTGAAGTAAATGCACCACTCATATCATCTTTCAGTTTTTTTACATATACCTGGAACAATCCCGGTCTTGTCCAGGATCCGACCGCCCCGACCGAAACCAGCGTGGTAAACACCATTTTTCCATTTTCATACGCGGCCAGGGTTTTCTCCACAAGATTGACCACTACCCATTTACTCCCTGTGACCCCTTCAGGAACTGCAGGATCCGGCACAACCTCCGCTACCCGGTCCCCCCTGACCCACTCGTCAATACCGATCTGGATCCACTCATAGAACCCGGCTATCTGCCTGTCATATACATTGACAAACTCATAGCGGTACAGGGTGCGTCCGGTTACAGGGCTTGATTCACCAGGCTGCCGGTATACCGGAAGGGTATCGATACTCCAACCATAGGAATGGTCCGGGGTATCTGAGAGTGCGAAGCCATGGAAAGTTGGCACTGCGATCCAGGCACAATCGCTTCCACCCCGAACATACACACCTGGATCAATCATGTAGATCGCCTGGCCATTCTGTATGGTGCAATCCAGGTAAGACACAACAATCGAACCAGAAGGGAAGCGGTTAATGCTGTTCCGGCTGTGGGCTGCATCCGATACCGAACCATACAGAGGTGTTCCATTGCTGGGAAGACGTTTGTAGAGACGCAAAAAATCATCTATCGTGAGGTCATAGGGAACAGTTGGCAGAGGGCGTTGGGATAGTATGCCGCTCCGGGCAAGCTCTGCCAGCTCAGAGGAAGGGCCTGTTTCCGGGCAAAAGGATGGGTACTCCATCTGCATCCTTGCCGTGCACAGCAAGGAATCTCCTTCATTATTGCTCGATTGAACATCCTGAGCAGTGACAGCAGATTGCAGAGGTATACCGGTCATCCCGATTACCAGTACAAATCCGAAAAGAATTCTCCAAAGCGTTGGTTTTCTGCGCATAAAAAACATACCTCTGAAAGTATACCCTATCCGCCGGTATATTAACGGCGGTTATTCCTGTTAATGAATATCTCAGATGGAAGGTTATATCCGGACACAAAATGCTGAAACCCGTTCTGTGCTAGAAATCGGGTGGGCACTCCAGCTGACCGAGTTCTTCCCACTTGCAGAGTTCACTCTGCCCGGGCAAGAGCACCTCGCTTGGATTCATCGGGCGGCATTGGACGCCATCCTCGCAATACCGGATCTCAAAATGGACATGAGGCCCGCCTGAATTGCCACTCGAGCCGCTCAGTGCAACTACCTGCCCCGCTTCAACGATATCACCGGGGCCTACCAGATCTGCCAGGTTGTGCGCCATCAGAACCTGCCAGCCATCGTTCTCCACTATTACCAAATAACCATAGAGTTCATGATAGCCGGCAAACGTAACTTCTCCGCCCATGGGAGTATATACGGCAAAGCCCTCCCGTGAACACTGAGCGTAATCAATGCCGGCATGGATAAACTCACCACGCACTTCTCCAAACAAACCGGATATCACAGATTGATCTGAAGGGGCAATGCAGCTGAACGAAGTTGGGCCATCATAACCAGTGACGGTAAATGCGAGCGGTTCAGGTACAATACGCAGCTGGCGTGCCTCCCTGTTAACAGAGTCCGGATCCAGTTGAGCTGCATGGCTCTCATCCTCAAAGGTTGAACCAGTCATTTCAGTGGACAGTTCGGTCTCCAGGGCAGTTCCACCAATACCTGCTTCCAGCATCCAGCGGCACACTACAGGCCCACCATGACTGTCAGGTTTTGTCTCTTCACCAGGAAGCCCGTTCTTCATGGAAAAGTATCCGTATTCAGCAAATAGTCGTGCTGTAGCTTTATCGTTCAGATCCTGATCACCAATAGCAATAGCCTCGATCATCATTGGTGACCCGGGATACACTTCATTCACGCCACGCAGCCAGGCGGCAAAACCGGCCGTCCGTAGTGAGTCGATAAGCGCCTGAAGGTCGGTTGTGAGCACTTCTCCCGTTGCAGGATCCGTGATTGAAATACCCACAGCACCCCCCCCGCTGAATGGGGTATCAGCCATTACGGCGCGGTCGTCATAGCTGCCGTGGATCAGGTTGACTCCGGTTAATTCGATAGTGCCATTAAAAATCTGCTCCGCATATTCCAGCATACCTCTGGTCCTGCTGTTGATCTCCCAGCTATTAACTTCGACCAACTCGTAATTACTACCGGGATCCAGGCAGCCAGCCGGATCCTCATAGGATTCATAGGATAGAGCCGGAGCAACTTCTTCAGTACCTGAAGTATCGCCTTCCTGTGCCTGGGGATCTTCTGCCGTATTTTCCTGAATCAGTTCGAGGACAGGTTCTGCAATGGCCATCACTTCTTCTAAAACATCGATTGATGCCTGCTGAGGAGTTGTTCCTGATGAAGGCTGCAGGAGCAGTAGAGCGATCAGGATAAAACCGATAAACGCAGTGATGCTTTTTATCAGGAGCGTCAGCGTAAATGCCATGATGCGGAATATGGGTTGATCCACTAAACAAATTCTCCCAAAACAGCAGGTCCAAATTATGGAAACATAATGTTGGATTATACCTGTATTCTCATAAAAATATCGATTAAAACCTCACGAATGAATTATATCCGACTTGACATTCCCCGCCACAAGAAAGGCTCTGCTTTATCCTTTCTGGTACTTCCAGCAGCGATTCATCCTTACCTGAGGGGGAGCGTTAAGATAGAATTGAATACTTGGAAGAGTTTCGAATTTTGCAGACATCTAGTATCATAACGATGTGATATAGTGGACTCTGGAAAATAATAAATAAAAGACCGCTGCTAAACGAGGATAAATCCTGCCAGTTTACTGCACTCAGCGAAATAATAAGGAGAAGGTCGATGAAAGATCAAACCCGAATGGTACAAGATGGAATTATGCTGGCGGCTGCGTACCACTTTTTAATGGCAGTTGTTTTCATAATTGGCGCAATCGCGATTATCTTCTATGCCATGGTTCCCCCACTCGTTGAGGAATCCACAGGACCTGCACAGTCCCTGTTCCTGCCAGTCGTTGGTCTGTTGGTATGTGCTGCTATGGCAATCGGCTACGGCTATGTTGGTTCAGGTCTGACCAAATTGAAGAATTCTGCCCGAATGGCAGCCGTGTTCCTGGCGCTTTTTGGAATGCTTGGTGGCGTCTTTGGTGTTGCCGGCGTCCTGGCCACCTCCATCAATACCGTTACAGCACCTGATCTCGTCCGGGTTGGAGTAATTGGACTGTTTGTTATGGGGATTAACTTTATCTCGATCCTTGATATCTTTTTACTGTTCTTCCTCTTCCAGCAGGATGTCCGTGCACTATTCTATGGTGTGGGTCCGGAAGTTGAAGGAGCAGATATCCCGATGATGAGGCCTGGCAGGCCGGCACCGTCAGCAGCCCCCCGGCGCCCCACTCCAACGAGTGGGCAGAAACCCGCTGATTAAGCAGGGGTTCCCGGCAGCAGCTGTTTAGAATACCGGATTTAATCTGGCCACATATTAAACAGATAAAGGAAGTGGCAGCATTAGCCCACTTCCTTTTTTCTTCCTGCAGGATTTTACATGAACTAAAGGCGCTGGATTTCTGCAATCAGTTCCGGTACGATTTCAAATACATCGCCCACGATACCGAATCGTGCATGTTTAAAAATAGGAGCTTCCGGATCCTTGTTAATTGCAACAATCGTTTTCGCAGACTGTATCCCCGCCAGATGCTGAATCGCCCCTGAGATACCCAGTGCAATATATAGATCAGGAGAAACCACTTTCCCTGTCTGCCCCACCTGGTATTGATAAGGCACAAAACCCGGATCGACTATCGCCCTGCTTGCACCAACAGCTCCCCCCAGTGCCTCTGCCAGTTGCTGCACAATCTGGTATCCCTGCTGCGCCAGCCAGGTTTCCCTGTCCTTTTCGGATTCCAGACCATCCGGCGCTGATAAACCCTTAGGCTGGGTTACACCGCGACCGCCAGCGACAATAATGGATGCTTCAGTCAGCAGGATTTCCCCTTCGACTGCTGTAAAACGAAGTACTTCATATGCAGCTGGTGCATCAACCAGGTCAAGCGACTGAGCCGTACCGAAGCGTGATTCATCCTTCTCAGGAGGGGTAAATATTCTGCTTCTCAGAACTGCGATACATGGTGTTTGTTCTGCTTTCAGCTGCTGCAAAATTTTTCCTCCGTGCACAGGACGTGTAACAATGGCACCGCCGTCCCACTCCAGTGCAACCACATCAGGGAAAACACAAGCTCCGGTATCAACAGCAATCATCGCAGCCATATCCCGCATCCGCACATTTCCCGGCATCAATACCAGATCCGGCTTTTTCTCTTCAACAAGCGCTGTCAGTTGAGTAGCAAAGGCTTCAGCTGTAAAATGGGTCAGCGCAGCATCGTCACAATAGCAGACTTCATCAGCGCCATACCAGAACGGTTCTGCTGCGAATTCCCTTGATTGTGGCCCCAGCAGTACCCCGGTGATCGTGCCTGATTCGGTTTTGACGGATTGGGCAGCTCCCATTGCCTCCCAGGATGGTTTGGAAACAACACCCGAAAAAATATCCAGATAGACAAGAATATTCTCTGCCATCAGAGCACCTTCTCTTCTGTCAGCCGCTTCACCAGCGTGGCTGCAATCTTTGCTGCGTTGTCACCGGTGATCATCTCAACAGCTTCGGTACGGCCGGCTGGTTCCGCCAACCCGAGAGAGTGACAGGCAGCTTCAGGTATGCCTGAAAGCCCCAGATCAGACAGGTCCCAACACGGGATAACTGCCCGGGCTGCTTTTCGGATTCCCATAAAGGAAGGATAGCGTGGCTCACAGATCTCTTTCACAACACTGACCACAGCAGGCAGTGCTGCTTTTACATGCTGCCTGCCATCTTCAAACAACCGTTCGACTTCGATCGTCTGACCCTGGATGTCCAGACTGGTTACCTTTGCCGTCTGGGTAAGAGCCGGCCAATTAAGCAGCCGCGCGGTCTGTGAAGCAGTCAGACCCGTTTCTTCATCGGTTGACTGCCGGCCAAAGAATACCAGATCAACCTCACCTACTTTTTGCACAGCCTCTGCCAGCATGGATGCTGTGATGGATGTTGTTTTCAGTATGTTTTCTGGTGCAGAAAGCTGAACGGCTTCCTTGCAGCCCATTGCCAGGGCATGCTTGAGCGCCTCATTCTTTTCACTACCTCCAACACTCAAGGCAACAACATCCCCGCCAAATTCTTCTGTCAACTGGAGCGCAGTCTCCACGGCAAATTCATCCCAGGGATTAATAATCAGGGAGGCATCCCCCCAGAATACATCACCCGCCTGGAGTGAAAGTGTGGCAGCCGTGTCTATCGTTTCCTTCACACATACAACAATTTTCACGGTTTCTCTCCTTAGGCTTCTCTGGTCCACTCTTCAGGGTCATAGGGAGGGAGCATTTTTCGCAGCGGACGATCCTCTCGATCCCCCAGTGCATAACCTGCCTGGAGTATCTGCTGGATTTCGCTGGAACCCTCATAGATCACTGCACCACGCGCATTTCTCAGGTATCGTTCAACTTCATACTCATCGCTGTAGCCATAAGCACCATGAATCTGGATGGCTTCAGATGCAGCTTTAAAAGAAGCGTCTGTTGCATACCATTTAGCCAGGCCTGTTTCGCGAGTATTTCGGAGGCCCTGATTCTTTCTCCAGCCAGCCTTCAGATACAGAAGCCTTGCAACCTCATAATCCCGTGTCATCCAGGCAAGCTTCTGCTGGATCAGCTGATGTTCGGCAATCGGTTTACCGAATGTATGCCGCTCTTTTGCATAACGGACACTGGCTTCCAGGGAAGCTCTGATCAGACCGGTGGCTCCAGCCGCAACAGTGTAACGCCCATTGTCAAGACAGGACATGGCAATCTTGAAGCCCTCTCCTTCTTCACCGAGCAGATTTGCTGCTGGTACACGCACATCCTGGCAGTTCACCCAGCCTGTGGATCCGGCCCTTACACCCAATTTCCCGTGGATATCAGCACTGGTCACACCCGGCCAGTCGGTTTCAAGAATGAAAGCGCTCATGCCGGCAGTTCGTTTTCCAGCCTCCGGGTCGGTGCGAGCAATCCAGATCATGTAGTCTGCTTTGGTTGCCAGCGAAATCCACATCTTCTCGCCATTAATGATGTAGTCATCCCCATCCCGGCGAGCGGTAGACACCAGTGCAGCCGGATCCGAACCGGCATCCGGCTCTGTCAGACAGTACCCGCCAATTTTTTCACCCATTGCCAGGGGTGTAAGGTATTTCTGCTTCTGCTCTTCACTGCCCCACTGCAAAATTGCATAAGAACACAGCCCCATATGTACAGACATAATCACACGCAGGCTGGTATCCACCACCTCCAACTCCTCACACACCAACCCCAGGCTGATGTAATCCATTCCCTGACCACCATAGCGCACCGGGAGGGATACTCCCAGAATGCCCAATTCTGCCATCCTGGGAAGCACCTGGGGATCCATCTCCTGTTTTCGATCCCACTCTTTGATTGTCGGTGCAACTTCCTTATTCACATAGTCACGCACCATTCGGGCAACCATCTGTTGTTCTTCATTTAGTTGAAAATCCATTCGAGTATTCCTCCTGTATGAGCTGGATTCTAGCAACCTTATAGCAGACCGGCAATGGATATCCACTGCCATCCATATTTCTGCTGTTCGGACACCAACTCCGTTCTTCACTCGTGTCCGCAGCAAAAGGTTTTCTTCAGATTCCTGATACTGTTATCATAGTTGATCTTATAATGCTCTTGCCAGAAAAGGATGGTATGGAAATCAGATGATAGACGTACAATCTATCCTCATTCCCAATTCGGGATCTGAAAACCTTATGTAATCCCGATTACGGTTCCATCGGTCAACAATAACAGACTCTCCGGTTCAAGCCGAAATACGGAGAAGGGGGTTCCAGCGGCAGCCCAGATAACCTCACAATCCATCAAATCAGCATCTATATAGACCGGCACCGATTCGGGAAAACCAACCGGAGGCACCCCTCCGATAGCGAATCCGGTAACCTCACGCACCTGTTTTGCATCAGCGATGGCAACCCCTTCACCCACAACCTCTGCAAGCAGGTCCTCGTCCACCCGGTTTTTGCCGCTTGCGATCACCAAAACTGCCTGTCTACTTTGCTTTCCTATGAACACAAGCGATTTTGCTATACTGCCGACATCACAACCTATGCTTTCCGCAGCCTCACGGGCTGTTCTGGTGGAAGACGGAAGTTCCACAACCTCGAATGAAAGTTGATAGGTATCAAGGATGGATTGAACCTTCTGTGAACTTGAACTGAGTGTACGTGTCAAAACTTCCCTCCGACCAGATTTTTTCTGCCCCCCTGCAACGCCTTATTGTATCTCCCTCGTTTGAAAAGGAAAAATCGGATATAAAAAAAACCACCTGTCGAAAAACGACAGGCGGTTCTTTCCCTGCTGATTCAGCCTGTGAATTGACAGGCATTTACCTGACTGAATACGTCACCTGAAGTTGAATATAGGCACTCACAAGCCCGGGAGCAATGCTCGGGGCAGGCGCATCCCCGCCGCCCCCAGACTGCGCACGGGTATAATCCATCATACCGTTATAAGCAGTTACCTCTGTGATAGAAATAACAGGGCCAAGTTCCTGCCCGGAAAGTGAAGCCAGTTCCTGTGCTACCTGCTCTGCATTTGCTACAGCATCATGTCGGGCTTCTGAACGCAGCGGCTGCGAATCTGAAACGCCGAAGGTAACACCATAGATATTGTTAGCGCCCGAATCCATGGCTGCCTGCAGCACCTGGCTGAGATTATCGATCTGGCGCACAATGATGCTGACCTGGTTAGTCACCCGGTAACCTGCAATGCCCTGATAACCGCTTTCGTTATACTGCGATTCGCTCCATACACTGTAATTGGAGGTCTGGATATCCTCACGCAGTACACCCTCTTCCATGATGGCTTCAAACAGCCCCTTCATGACCACTTCATTCTGGCTGCTTACCGATACTACAGACTCCCCAAAAGTCTCCACACCGATCTGGATGGAAACCTGGTCCGGTTCACCATAAGCGGTCCCCTCGCTACTAACAGTAATTGTCCGTTCAGCCCCTCCAGAATCGGCAGCGGTATTAGAGGAACCCGCACATCCGGACAGGATCAGCACTACCACAACAGATAGAACTAACAGATTTTTCTGAAACTGTTTTTTTGTTTTCATTTTTATCTCCTTCTAAATTGAACTGCACTAATCAAGACGCACTTCAGCCTGAAAAAGTTCCATTAAAACAGATGCAAAATGTGTATTAAAATTCTACCAGTCCTGTACCCTGCTGAACTGGCAATTTCTGGTTGAACTTCAAATACACCCTAACCACGCCGGTCAGCTGCTCTGAATAGTATGGATTATCACACCGATTCAATCGTACTATAATCCAGGTATGCAAAGGCCCATGCAATGACCACCATCCTTCACAATAGAGCACTCCACCTGGTCCTCCTGATTCTGCTGATCATACTGCTGCAGCCCTCACCTCTCCCGGATGCCCTCCTTCTCGATCTTCAGACACAGCTCGATACCGCTTCCTCCACACAGACCACGCTGTCCACATCGATCAACAACATCTCCTTCATGTACCCGGATTGGCAGGATCCTGTTGTTAGCGGCATAGAGATGACTGTCGCCTCAGAAAACCCGCATGCAGCCCTGCAGCTGCTGGACAGGCTTGAAAATACTTCTGCCGTAGCAGAGTCCTGCCTGATGATTCATCTGCAGATTGCTCTCGATGAGCCTGAAGAAGCAGCGACCGCCTGGTTTGAAAGTGATGCCCTCTGCCGTTATGAAGGAAGTATCATTACACCACTCATTCAATATTATCTCAGCAAGGATGATTTCATTGAAGCTGCTTCCCTGCAAACTATAGCGATTGAACACTCTCCATTGGCTCCTGCGGATTATCTGAATCTCGCCAAAATCTACAGCGTATTCGAGCCGGAAAAAGCACTTGCCCCGCTGCAGATTGTTCGATCCCTTTCCAGCCAGGAAGACCCCTTTATAATTGATCTGATCAGGGTCATTGAGGATTCACGCTTCCAGGAGTCCCCGGCTTATACTCTGGCCAGAATCGGTGTGCTCTATATAGGCCGTGGCGAATGGGATTATGCCGGTTGGGCGCTGACCAATGCAGTTCTGCTTGAACCGGAATACGTTGAAGCACTGGCCTATCTTGGTTATGTTGAAGATCAAAACGGTGAAAATGGCCTCCCACAGCTGGAAAAGGCTGCAGATCTGGAACCTGACAATCCTCTGGCGGCGATTTTCCTGACCCAGCACTGGATTCAACAAAACGATTTGGATAAGGCCTATGATTCTGTCGGTGAAGCATACAGGCTTGTCCCGGACAACCCTGTCATTGCCGCCCTTCAGGGAGAAATCTTCGCCCGTATGGGGGACCATGACTCAGCAGGTGTTGCATACCTCAGAGCCTGTGAACTTGAGCCTGATATTCCCGATTTCTGGCTGCTGCTGGCGGAATACAGCATGAAGTATGAAGTCAAGGTTGAAGTGCTTGGTGTCCGGGCTGCAAGAAATGCGGTCTTGCTGGCCCCTCAGGATGCACATGCCCTTGATCTGCTTGGATTTGCCCACTACCTGAATGGGAGTTTTGATGTAGCCGAGAGGGTATTACAACGCGCAGTGGCTGCCGATAACAAACATGCACCGTCTTTTTTCCACCTGGGGCTGACATTACTGGAACTGGGAGATACCGAAGAGGCTGTTACCAATATCAAGAAAGCTGCCGAACTGGATCACGGGGGCTACTACGGTAATCTGGCTGCCCGAACACTGGAATCCATCCAGCAGCCCTGATCCCGGATCCGAAACACCAGAAAACACCCGGCTCTTATACATGGATGTGTGCTGCAGGCACGCATCTGCTTTCATAAATCGGCAGGTTTTTCAGAATCATCTGCACCGGATTCTACTGGTTCAATTTCCCTCCCCAGTTCACTTATAAAACCACTATCTCCAGGTATCCCTTTCGAATACAGCTGTGCTACAATTCGCCTCATCAGATATATGCATACAACAGCAAAGAAACGCTTTCACCTTCTCATACTCATCCTGTTTGCTGGGGCAGTACTGGCGGCATGCAATTTTCCTGCGCCTCCAATCCTTCCCGGCCAGCCCCTTTTCCAGGATGATTTCAGCAGCCATGCAAGTGGATGGACAACATCCGACTCCGACGTCCTCACTATGGACTACCTGAGTAACAGCTTCGTGTTTCAACTAAGGGAACCTAATATCGAAGCCTGGTCCACCCCTGGTGTTGATCTTGCGGATATCCGAATAGAGGTCGAAGCCGTTAAATCAGGCGGTGTTCAGGGTACAACCTATGGTGTAATCTGCAGATATCAGGATCCGGACCACTTCTATTTTTTCCTTATCTCGGATGATGGTTATGCATCCATTGGTAGTATGGTCCAGGGAGATAAATACCTTTTGAGCCACGCGACAATGCTCCCGGTTGAAAGCATCCTCCAGGGTGATAACAGCAACCGCATTCAAGCGGAATGTATTTCAAATCAGCTCCGGTTTGTGGTGAATGACGTCCTTATCGCTGAGGTGGAGGATAACCTGTATACGCATGGAGATGTCGGCTTGATGGTGATCTCATCGGACCGAACCGGGGGAGAAGTAAGGTTCATGTCCTTTATCGCCCATCAACCCTGACAGGCTCACAATGATGGAAGTCCCCCCATGAAAGTTTCCGTTGACAGTATTGGCTGCCGATTAAACCAGGCAGAAATGCGATCCCTTGGCTGGCAGCTTGAGGAAAATGGAGTCGAGCTGACCCAGGATTTTGAAGAGAGCGATATTATCGTCCTCAATACTTGCACTGTGACCGCCAAAGCAGCTGCTGATTCGCGGGGAAGAATACGAGCAATCCGAAAAAAGAACCCCTCAGCCCGCCTTATTATTACAGGATGCTGGGCAACCATGGAATCGGACGTCGCTGCCAGGCTGGTAAAGCCTGAAGACGTTGTGTCAAACAATAACAAGGCCTCCATAGCGGACCTGATCCTCAAGGATCGCAAATCTCTTCCAGCCATAACTCCTGTCACAGATAAACCTGCCTTCCGTAGGACCCGCGCTTTCGTGAAAGTTCAGGATGGATGCAACAGCCATTGTGCTTACTGCATTACCACCATAGCCCGTGGCCGTTCCACCAGTGTACCGGTTGCACATGTCGTGGACCAGGTAGAGCGCGAAGTAAAAGCAGGTGTGAAGGAAGTGGTTCTGACCGGTGTGCAGCTGAACAGCTATGGCAGAGATCTGGCAGACTCTGACCTTACAACTCTGATTCGTGCTCTCCTTGCTTACACAGATATTCCACGCATCCGTCTCTCATCCATCGAGCCCTGGAATCTTCCGGACACATTATTTGAACTGTGGAAGTCACCACGTTTATGCCGCCATCTGCACCTGCCGCTGCAGTCAGGAAGTAATGAAACCCTTCAACGAATGAGGCGGCCTTATACAACAGAACAATATACACAGCTTCTCCAGCACGCTCTGCAGGCTATTCCCGGTGTGGCTATTTCAACCGATATCATCACCGGGTTCCCCGGAGAAACGGCTGAAGAATTTGAGGCCAGCCTGGCTTTCGTTGAGCAGTCCGCCTTCGCACACGGTCACGTGTTCAGTTATTCTCCCCGCCCCCACACCGCTGCACAGGCATTCCCGGGCAGGGTTACTGAACGAATCGTAAAGGAAAGGACTCACCGGATGCGAGCCGTTATCCATCAGAAGCAGGAACTATTCCGCAGGTCTGCCCTGAATACGGAACTTGAGGTCTTATGGGAGCGCGCAGTACAAACGCCCGAGGGTTCCTGGCTGCTGTCCGGCTGGTCCGACACCTACTTGCGGGCGTTGGCGGAGTCCAGCGTTAACCACTCGAACCAGATCAGCAGGGTATTGATTGTGGATAGTGATGGGAAAACATTGACCGGCCGGCTTCCTGAATAGGCCCCTTACCTTAAAATCGTGCTTCCATCTGCCTGCAGACCCCGGTATAATGACATCATGGTTACTTTACAATCACTACAGGATGAACTACACGATTCAATGCGCAGTGGGGATGATCTTAGGAAGCGGACGATTCGGATGGTTCTCTCAGCAATAAAGCTTGCAGAAGTCGAAAAACGCCAGCCTCTGGAGGAGGACGAGATTCTGGCTGTTCTGCAAAAAGAAGCCAAAGCTCGATCTGAGACCATCGAAGAAGCCAGGAACGCTGGACGTGAAGACCTTGTTCAGGGAGCTGAAGAGGAACTTGCTCTCCTGCAAACCTATTTACCCGCAGCCATGAGCCAGGAGGAGTTGGACCAGGAAATCAAGGCTGCTATCGCTGAATGCGGCGCAGCAGGACCTCAGGAAATGGGGAAAGTTATGAAAATCGTGATCCCCCGGGTCAAGTTGCGAGCTGATGGCAAGGAAGTCAGTGAACGTGTTCGGGCACTGCTTTCTAATTGAAACAATCCATGAGTGAATCCCGATCCGAACGGACGGATTTAAAAACCCGCTGGCTGCATATCTGGCATTCTACCCAACTGGGACTGATCTTCGCGATCGGACTGATTGGTGTGATTGCCATTCTCGCTGTACCTGTGTATACCCGCCAGACAGACGTTCTGCTCGAACTGAATGATGTATCCAATCAGGATATTCTGGCGCCGTATACACTTTCCTTTAACAGTGAACTGATGACACAGCAAGCCCGGGAAGATGCCTCACAGGCTGTTGAATCTATCTATGATCCACCAGACAGCAAAGTCGCGAGGCAGCAGCTGGAGATACTCCGGGCCTCCCTGGCTTTTATTTCATCCATCCGTTCGGATGCTTTCTCTGATCGCGATCAAAAACTGGCCGATCTGAGTGAGACACAGCATTTCCAGATCAATACTGAAACCGGTGAATACTTGCTGGATCTGAGTGAGGCTCGCTGGCAGGTAGTTCAACTCGAAGCTGTGGCAGTTCTTGAACAGGTAATGCGGAGTGAAATCCGGGATTATCAATTGGAGGAAGCTCGCCGATCCATTCCGGCCCTGGTGAATATTTCTCTTCCTGATGATGAAGCAGAGATCGTCATCCTGCTGGTGAACGGAACGATTGCTCCCAATGCAATGTACAACGAGGAAGCTACACAGCAGGTGCGCGATCAAGCCAGGGAATCTATCACCCCCATGGTAAAAACCTATGCAAAAGGCGAGACCATCATCGGCCGCGGCCGGCTGGTCACCGCACTTCATCTTGAGGCGCTGGATGCTTACGGCCTGCTGGAGAAAGAGGATCGCTGGCAGATGATCGCGCTGCAGTCACTGCTGGCCGTGGTTCTCTCCTCCTTGCTGATGCTGTATTTTATGCGCACTCAGAACCCGAAGATCAGAACACCCAAGGTAGCGCTTGCTACCAGCATTCTATTTATCCTCACTGTAGGTGGCTTGCAGATCATGATCCCTGATCATGCAATCCTCCCATACCTGTTCCCGGCAGCCACCCTGCCTATGCTGCTGGCCATTATTGTCGGACCGGGAGCCGGAATCCTGGCTTCAGCAATTACAGCCGCCATAGCAGGATACCTGAGCACCCGGGGATTCGAAGTAACACTGTATATCCTGGTCAGCGGAGTGATGGGCTCCCTGATAATCAAGGAGGCAGAACGGCTCAGCTCCTTCTTCTGGTCGGGTGCCGCCGCCTCTCTCGCTGCTGCAGCAATCATTGTCCTGTTCCGGTTCCCGGATCCTGCAACAGACCTCATGGGAAAAGCTTCACTTATCGCAGCTGCTGTTGCCAGCGGTCTTCTCTCAGCCAGTCTGTGTTTCGGTATTTTACTTCTGCTGGGACAACTGGTTGGGATTACAACCAATCTGCAGCTGATCGAACTGGCCCGTCCGGATCACCCTATGCTGCAGCTGCTGCTGAGGAATGCTCCGGGCAGCTACCAGCACAGCCTCCAGGTAGCTAATCTGGCGGAGCAAGCTGCGCGGACTATCGGTGCAAATGCTCAACTGACACGTGTAGGCGCACTGCACCATGATGTGGGAAAAGCACTGCAGCCGCAGTATTTCATTGAGAATCAGATCCCGGGCCAGAATATCCACGATCAACTGGATCCCGTAACATCAGCCAGCATTATCATCCAGCATGTCACCGATGGGCTCAGCCTGGCAAGAAAGCATCGCCTCCCCCATCGGGTACAGGCATTCATTTCCGAACACCATGGGACCATGCAGACCATGTATCAATACCGGGAAGCGCTGCGCAGTGTTGATGGAAACGCAGAAAAACTGAATATCCAGGATTTTACCTATCCCGGCCCTGCACCCCGATCACGGGAAACCGGTATCCTGATGCTCGCAGATAGTGTGGAAGCTAAAGCGCGCGCAGAAAAGCCGGAGAATACACAGGCCATTGATGATCTCGTGCGCTCCATTATTCAGGACCGGTTGAACCAGCACCAGCTTGACGATACCTCCCTCACTCTGCATGATTTGAAACTTATCAGACAGTCCTTTGTCAGCACACTCAAAGGAATGTACCACCCTCGTATCCATTATCCGGAAGCACCGGCTGCCAGGAGTGACTTTCCTTCAGATGCACAAACCATAGATCGGGGAACGCCACATGAATTACCAGATACATCTCAGAACTGATCCGGGTTACGAAGCGTATACTTCACTTGCTGCCAGTGCAGCACAAGCGGTGCTGGAGTTCCAGAATGCACCGGAAGGCGCTGTGTCTATTGTCCTCACAAGCAGCGAATACATCGCACATCTGAATGCAACCTACCGCGACCAACCAGGGCCAACAGATGTTCTTTCTTTTCCTGACGGAGATAAGGATCCCGAAACCCGGAAAATCTACTTCGGGGATGTGGTTATTGCTGTTCCCGAAGCTCTAGAGCAGGCTGAGGAAGGCGGTCATTCAGTTGAAGCTGAGCTGCGTCTTCTTGTCGTCCACGGTTTGCTGCACCTCCTCGGGTTTTCTCATGACGAAGACCTTCCTCGTGAAAAGATGTGGGCAATACAGGCTGAAGTGCTAAGCCGGCTTGAAAACGAGATTACGGAACCTGTATACTACTTTAACCCAACACCGGATTCTTCTCCGGAATCGGAAGCCCAATGAGGTCACCTAATCAATCCAATTCTCGGCCCGAGTCTTTCAAACATGCTTTTTCCGGCTGGATCTATGTGATTAAAACCCAGCGAAACGCCTGGATCCATGCCGTTGCAACCTTATTGGTGTTCCTGATCGCAGCCGTCCTGGAACTGTGTGCACTTGAAATCGCCCTTATTGTCGTTGCTGTCGGTATGGTGTGGATGGCAGAATTATTCAACACAGCAGTCGAAGTGATCGTGGATATGATCACCCCGGAATACCATCCCCTGGCAAAGATAGCGAAAGATGTAAGTGCGACTGCTGTTCTGGTCTCTGCCCTCACAGCCTTGATAATTGGTATCCTCCTTATGGGTCGACCTCTTTTAGCCCTGGTACTGGATCTGTAGCCAGTCCTCAATTATCATGTGCCCCCTGATGATTTTCTTCAGAGACATTTTTACCTGCTCACAGACTGCGGCAGCCCTTCTGTCAGATTACGAAATACCTGGTAAAAGGCTGCCGTTTCCATTCATAAACGGTCAAGAATTATTTGCACTGCCTTTCATTCTATGCAATAATTCAAATCGTTGGGACCCAATATCTAATAGCAGCACAATGTGAGTTTCATTGACTGAAAAAAACTCTATCCTGAAAGCAGCAAAATTCTCTTATGATCCTTCACAGCCCTCCAGGGCAATGGAAGATCTGATGATTTGCACGCGTGACACACTCGATGTTGATCGTGTTGCCCTTTATGAATTTGATGAAAAGGCTGTTGCATATCTGCCCCGTTTCGCATCCGGAATCTCCGTAAGCAAATTAGGCCATCTCTCTTCACGATCGGACCACCCCTTTTTAAAAAAAGTCCTGAACAGCCAGACAGCTACCACAACTAACGGCCATACCACAGCGATCGGCGTCCCACTTGCCCCTGGATCGATCGCCTGTGCACCCTGCCTCACAAACTCACACCCGATCGGATTTCTATTTGCAGCTGCCGAACGGGACCGCACATTTACTGCTGAGGACCTGGTTGCGCTTGAAATCCTTGCCCTCAGAGCAGCAGATATTCTCAGTGGAGCACGACACCTCGCAAGTCAGGGATATCTCTCCAATAAACTCGCACTTGTATACCAGGCGACCGAAGCCATTACAGAACCTCATAAAAAGCAGGAATCAATTAAACAGACTGCTGCCTTCCTCCTGAGGGCTACGTCGGCAGATGCCTGTGATATCACCCTGTTTGATCACGGAGAATCAACTACTTCACGCTTCCGACTCTCTATCGGAAAATCAGGGAAGCAAAAGATAACCACGTTGCCGCTTGAATCAATGCCCCCCTACCCGATCCATGATGAGGTTGTACAGAAACGAAAGCCTGCCAAGCTTGGCCTGATCCCTCCCACTGGAAGCACAAAGGACCTTGCATTTCTCGAACAGGAAGGGATTGCTGCAGCAGCGATTTTTCCACTGGCTCCCCATTCTGACGTCCTGGGGATTGCCAGGCTTATCTACGAACAGGCAGGAAGACAAATCCTTGAACAGGATTTCGAACTCGCCCAGGCGATCATCAATATCGGCTCAATCGGGCTGGAGGATGCAGTACACCTGGCAAAAGCCGAACAACACGCCAACCAGCTCCAGGTGCTGGAAGAAATCGGCAAGGAAATGACTTCCACTCTCGATCTGGAAACTGCATTGGAAAATGCGATGCACTATACCCAGAACGTCCTGCAGGCCGAAGCCTGTGTGCTCTTCCTGCTCGATGAGAATGGTGAGGAACTCATCCTGAAGGCAACCGGTGGGCGCCAGCTCCGACTCCGCGATGTGGCCATTCGGCTGGAAGAAGGTATCGCAGGCTGGGTTGCCCGCAATGGCAAACCGCTGATCGTGAACGATGTCCGTACCAACCCGCTTTATCAGAGTGCCATCGATGGACAGACCGGCTTGCTGACTGCATCTGTCCTGTGTGTCCCTCTTGGGACGAGAGGTGAATGCCTCGGGGTTATTCAGGCTATCAACCATCCCCGTGGTGCATTCACCGCAGAAGACCAGCAGGTGCTTTCGTCGGTAGCTTCCTGGGCGGCAATCGCGATCGATAATGCCAACCTGTTTGAACGGGTTGCAGAAGAACGCAGGAGATTGGAAGCCACACTGGTTGAAACAGCAGACGCAGTTGTTATCACAGATAAAGCAGGCATGATCATTCTGGTAAATAAAACCGCCGCCCAGCTGTTCCGGATTAACGCCGGTATGGCCAGCAATCGGCATGCCTCCGAAATTTTTATCGAGCATCCTCTCGGCGACCTGCTGAGCAATCCGACTGTGAAACTGCCCGTTTCCACCGAGATTACAACCCCCTCAGAACGGGTCCTGTTTACAACTATCAGTGAAATCACCGGCGTCGGTCGTGTCGCAGTCATGCAGGATATTACAGCACTCAAGCAGATAGACCATATGCGGTCGCAGCTCCTCGGCACAGCAGCCCACGATCTGAAAAATCCGCTGAACGCGATCCGCCTTGGCGCAGACCTCCTCAGTGATGCACCTCTCAGCCCGCAGCAGTTCAAGGCTCTTTCTATGATGCAGCGAGCTACAGACAGTATGACCAACCTCATTAGCGGGCTGCTTGAGACAATCCGACTCGAATCAGAATCGAATCCAACGGTTGAAACCTGCCTGCTCGATAATCTGATCCGCAAGGCCATTGAAGACCTTTCTCCACTGGCGGAAGATAAAAAACACACCATTGAGTATACGCCCCCGGGTGAACAGCTGGAAATCGTTGGCAATCCGGGAAGGTTAACATCCGTTATCACCAATCTGCTCAGTAATGCCATCAAATTTACCGATCCGGGCGGGCTTATCCAGATAAAACTCAGCTGGGATGAAGATTATGTACAGGTTGATGTTATAGACAATGGCCCGGGTATTGTTGAGGATGAAATCCCCCGCGTTTTCGATCATCTTTTCCGCGGCAGGAATGCGATCCGGGATCCAAATAATCCCATTGAAGGCACTGGGCTTGGGCTTGCACTGGCGAAAACTGTTATCGAGCAGCACGGAGGGCGCATCTGGCTTACAAGCTGCGTCGATGAGGGAACATCGTTCCATTTCACCCTGCCATGGGAACCAATTCCCAAAACCGGCTCCCTGCGACACCATTCAACAGATTGAACGCTTTCAGGTTGACATATTTATAAACACTGCTCATTACACAGCAGCTTCATTAATACCGCCTGTAAATAGATCGCTGCATCATTGAGTAGTCCTTCAAACCACGCTAAAAGGTATATCAATGACAGCATTCATTTTTGGTACCGTCGGCTCTCCTGCATCCACTCCCGCCAAACCTGGTGGGTCAATCGGAACAATTCAGTATTTATCCAGCATCGGATTGTTTGCCTTTGAAATAGGTTGGGTGCGTTCTGTCCGCGTTTCCGAAAATACTTGCCGGGAAATCAAAGCTGCTGCTCTGGAGAACAAAGTCGGGCTGAGCGTCCATGCACCGTATTACATCAACCTTAATGCCGATAATAACGAGTGGGCCAAAAGCAGAAAGCGTCTGATGGATGCTGCCTACTATGGAAATCTCGCCGGAGCCACTGATATCATTTTCCATCCAGGATCGACTTTTGGGGATAGAGAAAATGCACTGAAAACCGCCATTCCCCGCCTTGAAGGATGCCTTGATGAACTTCATATAGCAGAAAATCCCGTCCGCCTGAGGCCGGAGACAATGGGGAAAAGCGGGCAGCTTGGCTCGTTCGAGGATATCCTCACGATCAATACAATGCTTCCAGAGATCGAACCATGCTTTGATTTTGCCCACCTTCATGCCCGCGCCGGCGACGGGTCCTGCAACACCTATGATGAATGGTCCAGAATATTGGAACAGCTGGCAAATAATGCCCGGCCGGGTGCCTTGCAGCGCCTGCACTGCCACCTCTCCGGGATCGCCTACACCGCAAAGGGAGAGAAGCACCACCTTATGCTGCGTGACTCAGACTTTGACCTGCTTGCCCTGCTGAAAGCACTGGCGGCCTTGAACTGCGGGGGAAGAATTGTTAACGAAAGCCCTGGAGATATGGACCGGGATGCCCTGTATATCAAAGAAACATGGGAGGAGATCTCTGGCTGATTTAACACAAACAGAAAAACAGCTTTCTATGAAGCAGCTTCGTTATGAGATGAAATCCTGTACTCTCTGCATCGATCAGGGTTTTGATATTATTCCGCGCGCAATTTTTTCAGGCACTGAAAATGCCCGGATCATGGTGATAGGCCAGGCCCCGGGAGTCACAGAGGTCGAGGCAGGACGCCCTTTTAATGCAGGCAGCGGATCGCGCCTGTTTCAGTGGTTGGCGGAAGTCGGTATTAATGAGGAGCAGTTCCGCACAGAGCAGTATATGACCTCGGTGACAAAATGTTTTCCGGGAAAAGCGCCATCCGGTGCGGGGGATCGGGTTCCATCTAAAACTGAGCAGATGCTGTGCCGGCCGTTCCTTGAAAGAGAGATCACCCTTGTTGACCCAATGCTTATCCTCCCGGTTGGCAGGCTGGCAATTAACCTGTTCTTTGCAGCAAAAGAGCCGCTCTCAAGCCTGATCGGACAGAAAGTATACAAGGATAACCGTTGGATAGTCCCCCTGCCGCACCCATCCGGCGCCAGCCGGTGGCACCAGAGTGAGGAAAACAGGGAGCGTATCAGGCAGGCTATCCAACAGATTGTCGGCATACTTGAATATGCAATGCCCGAAGAGGATCGAAAATAATCATAAACGTTGCAGATCGGGAAGGATCAACCGGAGCTGCACTGCATTCTATTCCCGGTAAGGCCGGCTTCTGCCCCCCTTGTATACTTCATCTCCACGAACAACGGTTTAAACTTACGCTGACCGTGGCTGCCTGCGACCCTCAATAGAATACCGGCAGGTCCGCTCCCTTCGTACCAGGAAAAAAATGCGGCCGCTGCTTTAAGCGTGCGCCGCATTCAGGTTCCGTTTACCCAGGCAGTCGTACAGAAAACTACGAGTCAGGAAAATGAACTTCCTCTTTCCCGCTCAATCGCTGATGAATACGTTGGATAATAATTTGCAGGTGTTCCGGTTTATGGACAAAATCCAGATTATCAGTCCGTATAGTCAACACCGGGCATAGGTCAAAACGTCTCAACCAATCTTCATAAAGGGAATCCAGCAGGTCCAGGTATTCCCGTGTGATCCCCTTCTCCATTTCCCTTCCCCTGGCATGGATGCGTTTAAGCAGAATATCCACTGGTGCGTTCAGGAATATCAGAAGGTCGGGTACGGGAAGGTTATTGACCACCATGCCAAAAACAGTCCTGTAAGTCTCAAAATCCCGATCCGATATATTTCCGAGAACCTGGCTCGCCCGGGCGAAAATCTCTGCATCTTCATAGATGGACCGATCAATGATTGCCGAGTTTTTCATTTCTGCCAGGTTCAGGTGCTGCTGGGCACGGTGCCCCAGGAAGAAAACATTCAGATGGAAGGACCACATTTTCATATCGCCATAAAAATCGGAGAGGTACGGATTATCAACCACCGATTCATAGGCTGTCGCCCATCCAAGTTCCTGTCCCAACCGGTCTGTAAGGCTTGTTTTACCGGTACCAATATTCCCTGCAACAAGGACAAAGTGCTTAGCCTTCATATTCACCTTCCTTTAAAGGATTTCCGTTTTCCCCGGTCAAATCCGCCTTTTCCTACTCGGGCAGCAGAAAGAGCGTATCAAGTAATGGAAAATTCCGCAACAATTTCAATACCTGCTTTATCGATCAATCCTCCCTGCGGAGGAATGGTACAATTCCAACCTGTCTTTTCCCGCACCACCATTCACCTTACCATGGAGACCGGTTTTGCCGGCGGAAAGGTTGTTTCCCGGAAAGCCCTGGAGCTGCCGATGAAATCTAAAGATCTGTCTGACCGTTTAAAGCAGATGTTCGTTAACCTGCTCTACCTCTTCGTCGGCTTTGCTGCCGGATATGGTTTGAGTTTTCTGCTGGAACCGGGTCGGGTATCCTTTATAACCGCCACCATACCCGAGTCCGGGGAACAGATCGCCAGCACATCAAGCCTGAGTATTTCATTCAACCAGGATGTGGATCAAAACAGCGCAGAAGCCGCCTTCCGGATCACCCCTGCTTTTCCCGGTGATTTCAGTTGGGAAGGGAACACGCTTGTTTTCTCGCCGTCGAATCCGTTTGCGGAAAACCAGCGTTACCAACTGTCACTCTCTACTGAAGTGCTGTCCACAAACAGCATGCAATCGACAGGTCCACTGGAACTGCAATTCACTATCCGGCCGGCCAGTATCATTTTCCTCCACCCAGCCGACGAAAGCAGTCAACTCTGGATAGTTCCAAGTCCCTATTTACCTGAGAATGCTTTTCAACTTACTTCAACCGCAGGCAGTGTGGTCGATTACACATCGGCACAGGATGGATCCTTCCTGGTGTATCTTGCACAGAATACCGAAGGATTATACTCCCTGTGGTATCTTTCACCCCATTCCAGGGAGGAAAAGCTTCTTCAGGACTTTGGAACAGCCCGATGCAGCTTCCCCACACTCTCTCCTCAGGGGAATAAGGTTGCGTTTCTCCGGATATCACCCACAGACGATACTGAGGTCGACAACGGCCTCTGGATCCTGGACATCGAATCCGGCGCAAGTACACACCTCCTTTCAGAAAATGCAGACCAGTGGGACATGCCAGCCTGGTCACCGGATGGGACAAAACTTGCATTTGCAGATGCCGGCATCCCCGGAATTCGCTTCCTCGATGTAAGTACCGGAAAGGAGGAAGTGCTGGCCTCTTCAATGGGAACCTCCGGCAGCTGGTCGCCGGACAGCGCTCTCTACCTGTACAGCGACCTTGCCATGGTGAGGAGTCAGGCCCTGGGATCCATCTACCAGGCAGATCTGGTGGGAAAATCGATAAAAACTCTCTTCCCCTCAGAAGACTCTATGAACAGCTACCGGGTGCCGGTCTTTTCCCCGGACAGAAGCTGGCTGCTGGCAGGTGTGCACAACCGCAGTACAGGGCCGGGCTACCAGCTGGTGTTGTACAGTTATCCGGATCTGGAATCACACCAGATCACTTTTGAGCCCGATTACACCCATGGTGCAATGAGCTGGCATCCCTCCTCCCGGGCCTTTCTATTTCAAAAGGTCGAGAACCTTAACCCTGATGCCACTCCCTCCATCTGGCTTTACAATCTGGAATCCGATAGTACCATGCTGATCTTCGAGAATGCTTTCCTGCCAGGCTGGCTGCCGTAATTGAGAAAATTTCCAGCAAAAGGTTTAATTTCTCGTAACAGGATCCCGGTCCCCGTAATTATTTGGTGTGAAAGGGAATGGTAACAACTTTCCGGAATTCAACAAAATTTTTATCCACATGAAAAAAGGCTACAATAGTGCTCGTCAGAAACACCACAGTCTACTTGAAAGGAATACCCTGATATATGCTTACACTGCATGGAAACCGGTTTGTGGATGCTTCAGGTCGGACAGTGATGCTGAGAGGGATTAATCTGGGTGGAAGCTCCAAGATACCTGTGCGACCGGATGGTGCCACGCACCTGAGGGAAGGCTTCAGCAACCACCGCGAGGTTTCTTTTGTAGGAAGGCCGTTCCCTCTTGAGGAAGCAGATGAACACTTTTCCCGGTTGAAGGATTGGGGGTTCAATATGCTGCGCTTCCTGGTAACCTGGGAAGCCATCGAGCATGATGGGCCTGGCCAGTATGATATTGCCTACCTGGACTATCTCACAGCTGTGGTTCAGAAAGCCGGGGAATATGATCTTCCCCTTTTTATCGACCCGCACCAGGATGTCTGGAGCCGGTTTTCCGGAGGAGATGGTGCTCCTGGCTGGACATTGGAAATGGCAGGGTTCAACCTTACTCATATCCAGCCGACCGGCGCCGCTGTGGTGCATCAGTGGACAGAAGGCCCCTATTCACAGCAAATCTGGTTTACCAATGGATTCAAACTGGCTGCTGCTACGATGTTCTCCCTCTTCTTTGCCGGTAACGATCTGGCCCCTGAAACCCGGTTTGATGGTGAGCCTGTACAGGAGTTCCTGCAGCGCCACTACATCGCAGCAATCCAGCAGGTAGCAGAGCGTATGCGTACCTTTGATCACGTAATCGGCTATGACACACTCAATGAACCTCTTCCCGGCTATGTCGGTATGGAGGATCTGCGCAATCCGCCGGATTATTATCCCAACGGGAATAATCCCTCTCCTTACCAATCGATGCTGCTCGGTGCGGGATTCCCCCAGCGTGTTGATTTCTGGAAGATGACAATGCTGGGGCCCCAGAGGAGGGGATCCAGATTACTCAATCCGGATGGTCTGCGGGTCTGGCGTGAAGGACACCCATGCATCTGGCGGCAGAATGGTGTATGGGATCTGAATGCCAAAGGCTCCCCGTACCTGCTCCGCCCTGGCCATTTTGCTAAGTTAAACGGCGAAAAAATCGATTTTAATCAAGACTACCTGCGCCCCTTCATAAACCGCTTCAGCCGGGAGATACGCAAGATCGATCCCCGGGCAATTATTTTTATGGAGACCATTCCGGAGCACGCTTCACCCACCTGGGGGCAGGAAGATGCGGATCGAATCGTATACGCGCCTCACTGGTATGATCCTGTTGCACTGACATTAAAACGGTCGATAACCTGGTTTGGCTATGATGCAACCGAGCGGAAAATCCTGCTTGGCCGGCGCAGAATTGAACGGGAGTATGCCGCTCTTTTGCGTGCCCGAAAGGATGATGCCCAAACGAAGCTGAATAATCCACCAACGCTTATCGGGGAAATTGGAATATCCTATAACCTCAATAATGCCAGGGCTTACAAGACAGACGATTTTACCGCACAGATAAAAATGATGGATCGCAGTATGAAAGCGTTGGAAGCAAACCTGCTTCATGTCACCCTCTGGAATTACACGTCTGATAACAATAATCTCTACGGTGATCTGTGGAACTGTGAGGACCTGTCCATTTTCAGTCGCGATCAGCAAAAGGATCCGGAAAACCTGAACAGCGGTGGAAGAGCTTTGAAGGCAGTCGTACGTCCATACCCTTTGGCAACTGCCGGGATTCCGCTCGATCTATCCTTTGATATCCACTCGAGGAGATTCCTGTTCAGGTTTGAACATTCTCCTGGTATTTCAGAGCCAACTATACTCTTCCTGCCGCGTTTGCAGTATCCGGAGTCAGTCAATATCACGGTCTCCGACGGCCGCTTTGAACTGGATATACCCAATCAGCAGCTGCTCTACTGGCATACAGAAAAGATGGAAATCCATCTACTTGAAGTTTGCCCCGGGTAAACCATTCCTGTGCGTGATGGGACTTCTGTGGAAGTTTCCCGGAACCAGCAGAACGTACAAACAGGCGGTGTTATTAAAAACCGCAGCATCACATAATCTTTTTTTCATTGTGGAAAGGACTACCTGATGGAAAATCCCGAAGCCTTACTGCAGGCTCAATTACAGCCCTGGTATGTCGCCATCGCGGATCCTGCATCTGCGCAGGAGAAGGTACTTCGCCAGCTGATTCAGATCTATGCACAGACAAGGTACGGTAGAGATCACCACGCAGCACAGGTAGACAGCAGCAGCGCATTCCGGGAGGCTTTCCCTGTGCTGGGTTATCCGGAATACCTTCCGATGATTCGCCGGGTTATGGAGGGTGATCTGGACCTGCTGCTTTCAGAACCTCCCGTGGGCTGGGCTATAACACGTGGAACAACAGAAGGTGAATCGAAGTTTATCCCCATGACACCGACAGATTTGCAGATGAGAGTGAGCGCTGGGCGGGCAATTTTGAACTACGCAGCCGAAACCCGGCAGTTCGACCTGTTCGCAGGTGTCAATCTTAACCTGAACTTCCCTTCCACAGTCGGGCATATCACTGTCGCAGGCAGGGAAATCGCCTATGGTTACAGTTCCGGAATCTACACTCGCTTCGTTTCGGAAAAGACGCCTGTCCGCTCCGTCCCCTCACAGGAAGAAATCGACCAGCTTGGTGGTGGAAAGACAAAACAGGATTGGAACGCACGTTTTGAATTAGCCTATCAGAAATGCCGAGAGGAAAATGTCACCCTTGTCGGAGGAGTCGCCCCAACCGCCCTGAAATTCGGAACCTACCTTCACAAGACACATGGTGTGTACCCGAAAGACCTCTGGACGATAAAGATCATGACACTCGGCAGTATCCCTGGAATCAACACCCGCTATGCCCCATCCCTCAGGGCAATGTATGGGAATGTGTCGATCAGGGAGATATATGGAACCACTGAGGGTATGTTTGGCCAGCAGAAAGACACAATCCGTGCCTGGGTACCAAATTACGATCTGTTCTTTTTTGAAATAGAAACCCGAAACGGAATAAAGATGCTGCATGAGATGAGACCGGGAGAAACAGGCAGCCTCATCGTATCCACTCCGATTCTGCCGCGTTATAAAATCGGAGACCTGATTATGGCTTACCGCTCACCGTATTTCCGCTGCATCGGCCGTGATCGCTGGTGGACTCCCTATTATCATCTGTGGAAAGAAATATCCACCTTTAATCTGAACAGGTTATAACCAGGCTGAGGTGAAATATCAGTGTGATGTTACAAAGCCGCAAGAATTATCCGGCTTAAGTTCAAGATTCCCCCCTGAAAAAAAACATGAGCAGCCATCTGCCGCAGCCTGCAAGGGACAGGCACCTTTCGCTGCGGAAGATGCTGCTCACACTGTGAAAAAGACAGCTTATTAGGAGATCCATGTCTCCAGGAGAATCCGTGTCTACGTCCTCCGAATAAAGCCACCCAGAATAACTGATAATCCTACTGCAATCAGGATGATCGGCCAGATAAGGTCCCACCCAAAAGAATCACCCAGGCCAATGCTCATGAGGATTAAACCCATGATCATGGTTCCAATCACCGGTTGACGGTAGCGGGGCACAAACAGGCGAAAGAATACTTCAAGAATGAGAATAGCCCCTGCGCCGGCAAAAACTAATGACCAGCCGGCCATACCACTCAAGATCGGGACATTGTTAAGTACTCCAAGGTTATTGGCGAGAAGCACCAGGCCGGCCCATATCAGAATCCCGGCCCAGATAATATTGCCCAGCGGGTCACGACGCCCTTTTTCGTGAAAATGCTTCTCTTCCACTTTTTCGTGTTCCTTCTCTTCAACTTTCTCTTCCATGGGATACGGGCTCCCACTTCCAGTCTCTTCAGGTTTGAATTCTTCCGTCATGTTTGGCTCCTTCTTATTATTTCTGGAATAATTTACGCTTCTGATTCTACATGGAAAGCGACAGGTTTCAACATTCCTAAAACCTGTACGCAGTAATTTTGAAAAAGTTTCAGAATTGGATATCATTCATCCTGGTCTCCGAATCCACCTCTTGCCGGTGCCTGATTTCATGCCGGGGCAGCGATCTGGGATATCCGGGTTTGGATTATTTTCCTGATTGCAGCCCAAACCCATTAATCTGAGTGCTCCGGATCTCTTTTTCATACTTGTATTTCCTTTTATTATGGTTTAAAAATGTTATACTTGCACTATTACACTTATTACATTACTTATCGGCTTATCGCCGTCCTGCAGTCCAAAATGAACCTCACTATTAGAGAAACCAGACAACTACCAAGGAGAATCAAAAATGAAATTTGCACGCATACTTCTTCCGCTTCTGATCGCAGTATTGATGCTAAGTGCCTGCCGGGCACCTGTCGTTGAGCAGGAGGAACAACCGGCTGAGCAGGTTGGCGAGGTTATTCTGGAAGTTCAGGGTTTGGACGGAGAACCCGTTCAGCTGACAATGAATGACCTGGAAGCCCTGCCCGCTGTAACAGGATATGCAGGACGGAAAAGCAGCACAGGGCACATCACACCACCAGCTGAATTCACCGGTGTCCTGCTGACAGATCTTGTTGGCCTGGTCGGTGGAATGAGCGAGCAGGAAGGTATCCGGGTGCAGGCCTCAGACGGATATGCAATGACATTTTCCTACTCACAGATTACAAACGGCGATTTTATCGCCTATAACCCCGGCACAGGCACTGAGACCGAAACCGATCCCTTCCAGGTCATCCTGGCCTATAAAGAGGATGGAGAGTACCTGATCCCGGATACAGAGGGTAATCTGCGTGTCTATCTGATCAATGATGATCCCATGCAGGTTACGGACGGCCACTGGAGTATCAAATTTGTCAACAGGATTGAATTAAAACCGCTGGCTGAGGATTGGCTTCTTTTTCTCGAAGGAGCTGTCGAAGAAACGATCGACCGCGCTACATTCGAAACCGGCGCCGCACCGAACTGCCACCTGGCTGTATATATCGATGAAGATGGCAGAAAGTTTTCCGGTATCCCGCTGTGGTACCTGGCAGGCAGGGTAGATGATGAGAATGTTCACGAAGATGATGCCTTCAACCGTGACCTTGCAGCAGCAGGCTATACAATCAACCTCACAGCCGGGGATGGTTATAGTGTCTCCTTTAGTTCCACCGATATCGCCGAAAACGACGATATTATCATTGCTTATTTAATGGATGATGAGGTACTGGAAGAGAAACACTTCCCGCTCAGATTGGTTGGGCCGGATCTGGAGGGCAGTCAGAAAATCAGCCAGATTGTCAGCATCAGCCTTGACTTCTCTGAAACCGTGATGCCCGTAGAAGAAGCAGAAACCGAGGAAGAACCTGAAACAGCACTTGTTGATGTCCCCATTCCCACGGAAGACAACTGGACATTGACTATCGCCGGTGCCACGGCAGAACAAATGACATGGACGATGGCCGATCTGCTGGCAATGGAAAGTATTGATATTACAGCAGAGCATCCGAAAAAAGGTGCTCAGGACTACACTGGTGTGTCGATAAACAGCCTGCTTGATCTGGTACAGCCATCTGGCGAAGCGACAACGCTTACATTTACAGCATCAGACGGCTACGCTGCACAGGCAGCCCTCTCAGATATCCGTATCTGCGCAGACTGCCTGGTCGCATTCGATGAGACCTCTCTGCGCCTGGCGCTTCCGGGTTTTGATGACTCCTCCCTGTGGATCAAGGAGCTATACCTGATTACGATCCAGTAAATACCGTCGGGCGAATTCCATTCAGGTGCCGGGCAGGATAACATCCCGGCACCGTTTTTTCATTGAAAGGCTGCCATGAAACTGGGACAAAATTTCAGGATGCTTGCTCTTTCCATCCTCATTTTTCTGAATGCATGCAAACCTCACGGCCCGGTACAGGTCAGAGTGCTCTACGCCGGCAGCCTGATTGTTCCCTTTACTGAACTTGAAACCACCTTTGAAGCTGCTCATCCTGAAATTGATCTTCTCATGGAGGGGCATGGCAGTATTCAGTGCATCCGGCTTGTCACCGAGCTGCACGAGCCTGCGGATTTGCTTTTCAGTGCGGACAGCGAGCTGATCCCCGAACTGATGTACAACACACTGGATCCGGATACCGGTCAGCCCTATGCAGACTGGTTAATCATGTTTGCCACGAATACGCTCACACTGGCCTATACCGATCAGAGTCTGTTTGCAGATGAAATCAATGCAGATAACTGGTACGAAGTAATCTCCCGTCCTGGGGTTCGACTCGGGCTTTCAGACCCCCGTTTTGATGCCGCTGGCTACCGCAGCCTGATGGCATTACAGCTGGCAGAAGAGTATTATGAAAACCCTCTGATCTTCGAGGACCGGGTAATGGGCCAGTTCCAGTGGCCCGTCCGCTCTAACAGGGTTGATAATCACTGGAACATCCATATACCTGAAATCGTTGAACCGAAACCGGATAGTGGAATCGTACTGCGGGGCGGTAGTGTGCAGCTTATCGCACTGCTTGAATCCGGTAATATCGACTATGCGTTCGAATACGAAAGTGTTGCCCACCAGCACGGATTCAGAACCATAAAACTGCCCGATGAAATCAACCTCGGCCAGGAACAGTTCCAGGAAACCTACCAGTCAGTTGAGGTGGTGCTTGATTTTCAACGATTCGAAAACATCACACCTGTTTTCAGCGGAGACCTGATCCGCTATGGACTGACCATTCCTTCCAATAGCGCTCACCCACAGGAAGCACAGACATTCGCTGCATTTCTGCTCGGGCCTGAAGGCCAGGCAATTATGGATTCCTTTTCACATCCTCTGCTCCAGCCTGCTCTGGCAGACCGCCTCGAACAGCTTCCGGTGCTCCTCAAGCCCTTTGTCGACGCCATGTCGACACAGGAATAAGTACGCCTGGAGGGAACCATGAAACTGCGCCCCTCAAAAGCTGCCTCTCCAAAACTTCCATGGTTGTTTGTAATCCCTGGTTCGATTCTGATTCTGTTCATCCTCCTTCCTATCACCGCCACGCTGTTTTCCACACCGGCACCATTCCTTTTTGATACACTGCGTGACGCTGCGGTTTTACGGACGCTGGGCAGAACCATTCTCTGTGCCGCGGAAGCTACATGCGCTGCTTTCCTTCTTGGTATTCCCCTCGCGTATTTGCTGGCCCGCATCCCGTTCCGCTTGAAATGGCTGGTTTCAGGTTTGATCGATCTCCCGATCGTAATTCCCCATACAGCTGCCGGGATCGCGCTCATTCTTGTTTTTGGACGACAGGCCTCTGCAGGAAAACTGTTGAACCAGGCAGGCATCCTCTGCACAGATACCAACACCGGAATCGTCCTGGCTATGTTGTTTGTAAGTTTACCGTTTCTGGTGAACGGTGCGCGTGAAGCCTTTGCTCTGATCGACCCGGAACTGGAACTCGCAGCTATGACCGATGGTGCGAGCACCTGGGGAGCATTTCAACATATTACGATTCCACTTGCGTGGCGCGGTATCGCAGCAGCCAGCCTGCAGATGTGGGGCCGGGGAATGAGTGAGTTTGGTGCAGTAGTCATCCTTGCCTACAATCCGAAAACCATCCCGGTTCTCGTGTTTGAACGCTTCGCCGGGTTTGGACTGCAGGCAGCGCAGCCGGTAGCGGTAATCCTGATCGTTTCAGCTTTGATCCTCTTTGCTGCAATCCGGCTGGTTCTGATGCGCTCCGATTCAAATATCTGAATCCAGGTAAAAATCTGCCCCCAGAGAATCCTTTTGCCTCTTGCGGTTGATCCAACGGAACTCCATCGGAACCCATCCTGCCGATTCAGGCTGGTATTGCCGGCCTGTAGTAAAAACAAACAGGAGCTGGTGTGTTAACACACCAGCTCCTGTTTGAATGTTATTTATTATGAAAGAACGATCAGCACTCACTGTACCCGCAGGAATAGCACTTGCGGCAGCCCTCTTCATTGACCAATGATGCCTGCCCGCACTCCGGACAAAGATCACCAATCTTCATGCTGAACTGAAATTCTTCTTTTCCCATATCTGATAATGCGTCTTCTGTCTCGCCCAGGTATTCGGAAAGAGAGCGTGCCAGACCATCAGGAAGGGAAAGCACACGGTTCGGGCCAAAACCAACAGATCGTCCACCCCCAATACCAGCCAATTGTCGGATCACTTCAGCCATCCTGTCTCGTGGAGAAACAGGGGAGGAGATACGGAGGATATAGGAGATCAAGCGCCCTATCGCTTCTGAAACCGCTGCAGTATCCGAGCCGGCCTTAGCACTGGTAATAAAGATTTCGAACGGCTGCTTCTGTATCGTCTGATTGATGGTAACGAAAGTCTTCCCCAGGGGTGTACGTATCTGATAGGTACTGCCATCCAGGCGGGTCGGCCTTGGTTTCTTATTCTCTTCCCACAGATGAAGCTGCTCACTCTCATCAGCTGTTCCATCTTCTTTTAGCTGCTGTGCTTCGGCAGTCTCAAGAACAACTTTATCCCTGGAACCGGTCACATAGACTGTCAGCCCCTTACAATCATTCTCCCAGGCAAGCTGATAAGCATCGGCCACATCCTCCACCGTTGCACTTGCCGGGAAATTACAGGTTTTACTGATGCTGTTATCCACAAAGCGCTGCAGAGCAGTCTGCATCATTACGTGACCCTCAGCGTTGATATCCTGGGAAACAACAAAGGTATCTCTCACATCCGCGGGGACGAGTTCAATATCCTGGCAGGAACCTTTCGCCAGAACTTCCTCCACGATTTCCATCCGCCTTACATCATCTATTCCCGCTTCCACCAGTGCCTGTTCAAACATCGGGCTGGCATAATTCAACTGGAGGTCCTGCCCATCGTCGTTCACATGACGCACATAAGCCAAAGCAAAGACAGGCTCACAGCCATACCCTTCACATCCTGCGACTGTGGAGATCGTTCCTGTTGGGGCAATTGTAGTTTGTGCTGCATTCCGGATACCGTGTTCGCGCAGTTTATCTACAACGGTCTCCCAGACAATCTCCGGTCGCGCAAAGTCCATCGTATACTCATGCAGTGGTGTTGGCGGTTCCCAGGTGAGGTTATCAGGATCATAAATACTTCCTGCAATTGAAGGAAAAGGCCCGCGTTCAACCGCAAGCTGTATGCTGGTCCGCATGATGTGGTAGCGTATAAATTCGATCACCTGCGAGGCGAATTCAATCCCCTCTTCTGAACCATAACGCACGCCTACGTGATACATCAGATCAGCCAGCCCCATAACGCCCAATCCAATACGCCGGGCTCGCATGGCAGATTGTTTCAACTGCGGTACAGCAGGCACATAGGCATTTGCATCAATAACATCATCCAGAAATCTTGTGGACAGTTGGATGCTTTTCGAAAGTTTTTCCCAATCCACGGTCCTGGCAGGGCCAAAATGCTGCGCCAGGTTTATCGAGCCAAGGCAGCAGTTCTCATATGGACCCAACCACTGCTCACCACAGGGATTAGTTGCTTCCAGTTCATACAGATGCGGCAGTGGATTCCCACGATTCGCCGCATCCAGGAAGAGAACACCCGGTTCTCCATTATGATGAGCATACTTGACAATCATTTCGAAGATTTCGCGCGCCTCTGCCCGTTCAACAACCTCTCCACTTTGTGGGGATATCAGATCGTATGTTGAACCTTCCGCAACCGCATGCATGAATGCATCGGTAATGCCGACAGAGATATTAAAATTCGTGATCTCGTCCTCGCTGGATTTGCAGGTAATGAACTGACGAATATCAGGGTGATCGACCCGGAGCACAGCCATATTTGCGCCCCTGCGGGTGCCTCCCTGGGCAATCTCTCCAAACGCCTTATCATACACACGCAGAAATCCGACCGGACCTGTTGCCTGCCCGGAAGAAGATTTAACCAGCGAGCCCTTTTCCCGTAAACGGCTGAAGGAAAAACCATTTCCTCCTCCCGTCTGTTGAACCAGGGCGGCATCGCGCAGGGTTTGGAAGATTCCATCCCCTTTCCTGCCCATGTCATCGGATACCGGCAGCACAAAACAGGCTGCCAACTGCCCCAGCAGGGTTCCCGCTCCTGTGAAAGTAGGGGAATTGGGCAGGAAGTTTTTGTTTGCCATAAGTTCGTAATAGGAACGTGCTGACCCGATTACATCACCCTGGAACGCTTCTTCAACCGCAGCAATGTGGTAGGAAACGCGCCAGAACATCTGCTCAACAGTTTCTGCCGGCTGCCCGTCTTTGTCCCGCCGCAGATAACGACGTTCCAGCACCTTGCGTGAATTCTCACTAAGATCAACTTTACACAGATCATCCGGAATAGGTGGACAGGGCAAAACACCAGCTTCATCCGCTTTAATTTCAACTTCAGGCGGTAAGGTATCAAACATCAGGTCCTCCACATTCCAGGAAATCGTTCCATTAAATTCATACCATTAGTTCCGGAAAGAGTATATCCGCACTCTCCGGGCCAGTTTACCCCCTGCATTTCGTATTCGATTAACTATGCAGCTACTTTCGCCTGCGCCATATTTAAAAACCCAGCAATCCACGTTCGTTACTTTAACGCAGTCAGATTTCCATCAGACTCGATCAGAGAATCGATTTCATCCCTGATGGACTGAAGATCATCCAATCCCAGATAAACGATCGCATAGCGGATATAGGCGACATAATCAAGTTCCTTGAGAGCCGCCATAACGATATCCCCTACCACCCTGGAAGAGACTTCGGGTTTCCCCAGGCCAACCAGTGCTGATTCAACTTCCCCGACCATCCGGTCAATGGCAGATGCAGAAACAGGTCGTTTTACACAGGCAATTCGTATGCCTGCAGCAAGTTTTTCACTGTCAAAAGCCTCACGTTTGCCGTCGCGTTTAATAAGCATTGGGGAAAGCATCGCTCGTTCGTATGTTGTGAAACGCTGATCACAATCCAGGCATACCCGACGTCGTCGAACATTCCCGCGGGTATCATGGGAGGTGTCTATCACACGAGTGCTTTCATTCTGGCAATATGGACAGCGCATGAACCTCAACCGTTAAGGAACCGAACTACTGTTCGACGCCATATCTTGGACAGTACTGGTGTCTACCCCGAGATATATGGGCCAGGGGATGATATTGTAGCATGCACCTTAACCCTCCACAAGCGATCCCTGAATATTGCTTCGATTAAGAGCTTGGTACTTTAGTACTAACCTGTATTTTGCTGGCAGGAATGGAATTTTGGTGATGGAATTTGCGGTTAGAATGGCCGCCTGGTGCCCGGAGGAGGAGGTGGGCACCAGATCTGGCCATAAAACAACGCTATTCTCCCGCTGTCTTTTCGATCAGACCAGACAGCAGTGGAAAACCAGAATTATTCAGAGCGGTACAGAACCTACCGCCTCCGCAAGAACGCCGGGATATCAAGATCGTTGACATCAAAAGCCGCCTGCTGTAATTCCTCATTTGAGGAAATATTCTGGTCATTTCTCACAGCCGGCTGAGATGCGGGGGCTATTCTGGTCCGCCGCATCGAGCGTCGTGCAGTATTGGATTGATCAAATCCGGTTGCGATCACAGTTACCCTGATTTCATCGGACAGGGAAGGATCGATCACAGCACCAAATATCAGGTTGACATCCGGATGTGCCGTTTCCTTGATAATGGCTGCCGCCTGATTGACCTCAAACAGGCTCAGGTCGGAACCGCCTGTAACGTTGAACAGGATACCCCGTGCACCATCGATCGTGATATCAAGCAGAGTGCTTGAGATGGCCTGTTCTGCAGCAATCCTTGCGCGATCCTCACCGGATGAACGGCCGACAGCCATCAGCGCTGCCCCGCCCTCAGACATGATGGTGCGCACATCTGCAAAATCGAGATTGATCAGGCCGGGGATCGTGATCAGCTCACTGATACCCTGGATTCCCTGGCGCAGTACATCATCAGCCAGTTTGAAAGCATCCTGCAGGCTGGCTCTCTTATCCGCCAGCTGCAGCAGCCGGTCGTTCGGAATCACAATCAGGGTGTCGACCTCTTCCTTCAACTTTGAGATCCCGTCTTCTGCCACATTTGAACGGCGAGCTCCCTCAAAAGTAAAGGGCCTGGTCACCACACCAATGGTCAGTGCACCGATCTCTTTGGCTACCTGGGCGATGACGGGCGCAGCACCTGTGCCGGTTCCGCCACCGATACCGGCAGCGATGAACACCATGTCGGAACCACGCAAAACATTGTAGAGATCCTCGGTGCTCTCTTCCGCAGCTTTCTGCCCGACATCAGGATTACCACCGGCACCCAGCCCACGCGTGCTTTTATCGCCGATCCGCACCCGTGTAGGTGCATTGGATAACAGCAGCGCCTGGGCATCGGTGTTGACAGCAACAAACTCAATCCCGGAAAGGCCTTCCTCGATCATCCGGTTGACAGCATTGCTGCCGCCTCCGCCCACACCTATTACTTTAATTCTTGCGAAGGACTCAGTATTTGGTATTGGTTGCATCATTTCCTCCTCCTAACCAGTTTATCAATCCTGGTTAGCAAACCCTTCAAAAAATTTTATACTATCCCGGCAAAAGCCGTCGGAAAAAATCTACCATCCGATCCATATCAAAACTCAGTACACCTTTACCTGAACCATTCAGGGACGCGCCTTCAGTCTGCATCAGTTCGGCCCAGTGCAGCAGCCCCAGGCTTGTAGAAAAATGTGGAGCCGATATCTCATCAGCCACTCCACGTATATGTTCAGGCTTTCCCAGACGCACCGGAAGCCGCAGCACCTTCGCTGCTACGTCCCTGATCCCCGGCAGCTCACTGGTGCCGCCTGTAAGTACCAGTCCTGCCGGTAGCAGTCCATCATATCCGGAGCGCTTGATCTCCTGTCGGACGAAACCAAAAATCTCCTCAACTCTGGGTTCAATGATGCTGGCTAACTCTTTCCGCTTGATCTGGAACGGCTTGCCATCACCAAACGGCCGCACTGCAAACGCCTGATTTTCGTTGCAGGTTTCTGCCCGGGCCTGACCATGCCGCCGCTTGATCATCTCTGAAGTTTCTTCCGGCAGATGCAGCACCTGGGCGATATCATTGGTTAAATGCTGACCTCCGATTGGAATTACAGCAGTATGCCATACCGCCCCTTCAATGTAAATTGCCAGATCGGTTGTTCCGGCACCAATATCACAGACAACAACACCCATCTCCCGCTCTGTCTCGGTCAGCACCATCTCTGCAGCAGCCAGCGACGACAGAACCCATCCGTCCACAAACAGACCGGCCCGTTCGATACACTGCTCCAGGTTCTGCAGTGAAGTGCTGGATGCAGTGACGATATGAGCCTCAACTTCCATCCTGTATCCGTGCATGCCGATAGCATTCCGGATGCCATCCTGATCATCGACGATGTAACCTCTCGGAATGGCGTGGATAACTTCCCGATTATACGGAATAACAATCGATCGCGCTGCATCCAGTGCCCGGGAAATATCATCACGGCCAATGGTGCGGCCGGTTACACCAGCCATGCCTTTGCTGTTCAGCGAACTGATCTGGGCACCAGAAAGATTAACTAGCGCAGAAGATATCTCATATCCAAGGGAGCGCTCTGCCTTATCCCGTACCGCCTTTAATGCCTGCGTCAGCGATTCAAGGCTGACCACCCCACCCTTGCGCATTCCTGCAGAAGGTACCACACCGGAAGCAATAATCTGCAGGTCCTGGTCAGCAGTCAACTGACCGACAAGCAGACACAGCTTGGAGGTTCCCACATCCAGGCCGACAAAGTAATGTTCTTCGGTACCCAATCTAACCGCCACGGTTAACCTCTCATTGATAATACGGCGCAGTTATCTGTTCTACACTGACCAGTTCCGGTACGTACTCTTTCTCCAACAGCTGGCTGACAACCGCCTGATATACCACCATCTTTTGCGATAAATTACCGCCCTGCCCAAAATACGCCTGCCAACCGTGGGGATCGGTAAATCCCAGCCCATGTTCACGATCGAAGGTGAACAACTGTACTTCCGGCATGGCACTCGTCAGATTCTGTACCGCGAGGACTACTGCCGGGTCAATTACCGGTTCCAGAGGATCCTCTGTAATCTGCAGAACGGATTCATAGCTGACCAGATTGGGAAGCGTTGTTTCTGATTCCCGGCCGAGGAACGCAATCCCTTCCTTGCTGATCCACCAGACCCGTCCCCCATCCGTCCACCTGATAACAGGCACCCGTTCCTGGATTTCGATCTCTACTGTAGCCGGCCACTTTAGAGACACACGGGCCGAACCAATTTCAGGGTAGCTTTCCAGCCGATCCTGCACAGCCTGCGGATCCACCAGAAAGATAGATTTTCCACGCACACTTGCAATCGAACTTACCTGCACATCACTCAGGATCCTCTCACCAGATATTACCGGCATCCCTACCATGTATCGTGGATTATTAATAAGATTGAAACCCAGCAGGAAAACACCTGCCATCAGAATAAGCGCAACAAAACGCCTGGCCTGTCGAAAGGCCGGCAGTGCCGGAAGCTGCATCTCTGCGCCATCGACCCGGGAAACCGGGAGCACCAGACGCCGTCTTGGCTGTGACCTTCGTCGTGCCCCGATCGTCGGCCGTGGATACAGGTCGCCGTGAACACCCCGCTGATGGGTTGTTCTTGTCCCTGCTTCTGAATGCAGCGCCCTCGAATCCAGTGCCATCCTATGCTCCATACTTCCGCTTTAAAGCTGATTTCTGCTCATAACGTTCAAACGCCAGGTCGACCAGCTTTTCCATCAACTGAGGATAGGCAAGGCCGCTCTCCTCCCACAGTTTTGGATACATGCTGATACTCGTAAAACCAGGAATGGTATTGATCTCATTGAGATACAATGCACCACTGTTTCGATCCAGCAGAAAGTCCACCCGCGCCATTCCTGCGCAGTCTATGGCCTTGTATGCCTTCACTGCCAGTTCTTTCACCCTGTCTGTAGTGCTTTTATCAATGGGTGCCGGGATCAGCAGATCAGAGTCATCGTCGATATACTTCGCCCTGTAACTATAAAAAGCATCGCAGGGCACTATCTCTCCGGGTACCGATGCTTCAGGTGTTTCATTTCCAAGCACACTCACTTCGATTTCTCTGGCATCCAACCCTTCTTCTACAACCACCCGGCGATCATACTCCGCCGCTTCCAGAAGGCCTTCCACAAGATCAGCACGCGAGGTACATTTGCTGACCCCGACAGAAGATCCCAGGTTGGCAGGCTTGGTGAAAACCGGGTAGCCCCCGATACGATCAACTTCTGCAAGTGCCCCATCCATATCTGACCGGATCTGACTCGACAGCAGAACAATGTCTTTCACTACCGGAATTCCCGTATCACGCATCACGGATTTGAACAAACCTTTGTCCATGGCAACCGATGAAGCCAGAACACCGGCCCCCACATAAGGGACATCCGCCAGCTCCAGCAGCCCCTGCATCGTTCCATCTTCGCCGAAGGTCCCATGCAAAACAGGGAAAATGACATCAAACGCTGAAAAGACTTCCAGTGCTTCTTCCCGCGTTACTTTATAGATATTTCCCAATCCGGGTTCTGCGAACAGCGCCAGCGAGTCGAGTGATGCAGTTTCCTGATCCTTCAGCGCATTCAGCACCTGTTCCGGATTTTGAAGCCCCACCCACTTTCCATCCAGTGTAATTCCAATCGGAACGATGTTAAATACTTCGCGATTCAAGGCTCCAATGACAGAACGCGCGGAACGAAGCGAGACTTCATGCTCGCCGGAACGTCCTCCGAACATAACACCAATTCGCAGTTTTGCAGTCATGCTACCTGTCCTCTGCAGAATCATTTTCCGGATCCTGCGGCCAATCACCGAAGATTTCCACTTCCAGCTCAAGGTCAACACCGGAGTGCTGCTTAACTTTTTCCTGCACAACCCGGATCAGCTGTGCCGCATCTGATGCTGTTGCACCCTCCTGGCTAAGGAAAAAATTGGCATGCAGTGTACTGACCTCCACACCTCCTACCTTGAACCCTTTCAAACCAGCTGCTTCGATCAACCGGCCGGCAAAATCACCTGGAGGATTCTTGAACGTCGATCCCCAGGATGCGCCTGCAGGTTGAGTGCGCTGTCGATGCTCTACAGCTTCTGCGAGCTTCTGCTGTACTGCATCACTGTCAGCTTCCTGCAGTCGGTACGCAGCCCGCAGAACGACCGCCATGCCTGGATTCGACTTCAGTACGCTGCTGCGATACGCATACGAGAATTGAGCCGGTTTCCAGACTTCGTAGTCTTTATTGGGTTGCAAGATTTCTGCCACCTCAAGGCTTCCAGCCGTGTTCCCACCCATCGCACCAGCGTTGTTTACAACTGCACCACCAACGCTTCCGGGTATTGCAGCCGCCCACTCCAGACCGGTGAGGTTACGTTCTACCGATCGGCGGGCTATTGTTCCCATGGAAGCGCCGGATTCAGCCCACAGGAGCCAGGATCCTTCTGCTTCCTTTTCAAATGTAAAACGGCGGGCTTGATTTAACAGGACCACACCTCGCACACCAGCATCGGCGACCAGAATATTCGTTCCGCCCCCGACCACCCGAAACCGGATTTCTTCACGCCACAGAAAACGCACAGCATCAACCAGATCGTCTCTACTGCGGACGGCGATCAGGTAATCTGCCGGGCCGCCGATCCTCGAAGAGGTATAACGGCCCAACGGAAGCTGCTCCTTCAGCTTGCGGCTGAATTGAGCTTCCAACGCCTCACGTTGTGAAGGTGTTAATCCTTCTTTTGCCATTAAAGATCCCGCACTCTGGCTATCAGTCTGTCTACAACTTCCTTCTTCGGTTCGCCAACAATTCTCCGGCCATAAAGAACTGCCTCCTGCGGACTGGATGCTTCCCTGCCTGCCAGCCTCAAACGCAGTTCCGAACGCCGATCACGACCTAAAACCTCTCTAATCTCTGTGTTAAGCATCAGACGCCTCCATCCCGGACTTAAGCCTCTGAAGCAGCATTTTGCCGATCTCATTGCCGTCGCCAGCGCTCAATGTGAGAACGACTGCCGGCGGAACTACCATGCTGTAGAGATAATCAACTGCTTCGGAAAAAGTCTCCTTATATATTACCTGGGGGTGATCTATCCCTTCTGCCAGTTGGCGGCCGCCCAGCGTTTCATCCTTTGGCTCCCGGGCAGCAAAAACTGACGTTACAATGACAGAATCGGCATCACAAAAGGCTTGAGTGAATCCCTCAAAAAACTGGCGCAGTCGGGAATAGGTATGCGGCTGGAAAACAGCATGGATTTTCCTTCCGGGATATGCTTCCCGCGCTCCTGATAGAGTCGCCTTGATTTCCGTGGGATGGTGTGCGTAATCATCAATCACAGCAATGTCACCAACTTCTCCCAGAACCTCAAAACGCCGGGATACACCACGATAACCTTCCAGGTGCTTCTGAAACGCTGCAATTTCCATGCCCAGAAAATCGCACACACTCCACGCGGCCAGAATGTTAAGAACGTTATGCCTGCCATGCAGCTGCGTTCGGAAAGTACCAGCCTTCTTTTCACCCTCAAAGACGTCAAATACAGTCAAACCATCAGCTTCCGTATGCTGATTCTCAGCCCGCCAATCTGCGGAAGGATCAAAGCCATAGGTGATGCGATTAGGTGCATCCACCTTCAGCCGTGCTGCACCCGGGTCATCCAGGCAAAGTACCACGGCATCGTGTGCCTGGTGTACATACTCCTGAAAAGCAGCTTGAAAGTCTTCTGCAGTTGGATAACAATCCGGATGGTCATGCTCAACCGTCGTTATTACTGCGATGGAAGGATAGATAGAAAGGAATGTACGTGCATACTCATCCGCTTCGATCACAAACAGGGAACTTGATCCGCTCCCGGCATTGGTTTGATAGTTTTCAAGAATGCCGCCCACAATGAACGAAGGCTGCAACCCGGCACTATCCAGCACAAAGGAAATCAACCCGGTAGTTGTCGTTTTTCCATGTGTTCCTGCAATTCCGATAACACGATATTGTCGCAGCATCTCTGGCAGGAATGCATCTCGTCGATAGACGGGAATACCTGCATCCCTTGCTGCCTCAAGCTCAATGTTGGAATCAGAGATTGCGGATGATGCAATAATAAAGTCCGCTTTCTGAATATTCTCAGCTTTATGCTCGTACATAATCTGAATACCCAGATCCTCCAGTGCAGCTGCATAAGGCGATCGAATCAGATCAGATCCGGAAATCTCATCGCCCTGATTCTTCAGAATCCGTGCGATGGCCGATAAGCCTGCACCTCCAATTCCCACAAAATGAACTCGCCGCTTCATAAGAACACCACGATCACAAAGATGAACACTGCACCGACCGCGAAATAGATCAGCGGAGGTGTGAGAATATTGGGCGGAAGATACGCCATGGTGCTGGCAATCCTCACCGCCAGATCCGAACCCGCTTCAGGCAGTGTAACAAAATCGGTTGGATATCCAGCCTGTTCCAGGTAATACCAGATGGAACCAAACAGGAAGTATCCGTTTACGGCTCCACAAACAAGCCCGAGCATGATCTCTTCAAGCCGTTCCCGAACCATTTTTGGCTGCAAAAAACGGAACTGTGGTGTTTGATACCCAAAAAATGCCAGCAATGCTATCGCCCCACTGCGAATCATAAACTGCGCTTCCGGTGTCTGCACCAACAGCATCGTCTGATACATTGCAATATGGTTCTCAAGGATCGTGTTGACAAACAAACCCAGCAGCAGTGCACTGGTCACCAGCAGTTCTTTGGACCAACCGCGCATTGCACCAATAAAGGCAAAAATAATGATAAAAATACCAAAGATAGCGGTGATACTAACCATTCCTGCCCCCTTCCGCGAGAAGGCGTAATTCAGCTGCTATCTGCTTTGCCGCCTCAGGCATACTCATGGAACGGGCCGCATCCGACATGGTTTTCAACCCGGCAGGATCTCCCAGCAAGCCCAGAACAGTCCGGGGAAGGCTCTCCGAGAGCGTTTCATCCGCTATCTGCAGGGCAGCGCCGTGCCTGACCAGGTAATCCGCATTAACCTTCTGGTATCGCCAGGCATGCGGGTACGGCACCAGAATGGACGGCAAACCCAGCATTGTAAATTCACCCAGAATGGAAGCTCCTGCCCGTGATACAACCAGATCAGCCGCTGAAAGCGCAGCCGGCATCCGCTCATGCAAATAAGCGTAGGGGAAATAGTCCGCCGCCAACGCCCCCAGCCCGGATTGCACATCAGCTACACGCGGCCAATCCAGCTGACCTGTGATATGGATAATCCGGATGTGTACCAGCAGTTCCGGCAGCGAAGCCCACAGTGCTTCATTAATGGAACGCGCCCCGCGGCTGCCGCCGAAAACCAGCAGTACAGGTCTATCGTTCTCCAGTCCAAATCTACTTCGTGCCTCATCCTTATCCAGCTGCAGTTCCCGGCGAACTGGATACCCGGTCTCAATGATCGTGGCTGAATCAGGGAAAAAAACACGGGAATCGGGCGCCGTGACGGCTGTGCATGTGCAAATCCTGGTGATCCATTTCAAGGCCAGTCCCGGTTCAATATCCGGAACATAGGCAAGGCTGGGAATACTCCGGCCGGCCAGAGCAATAGGAATACCGACATATCCTCCCGTGAAAAAGAGGACATCAGGGTTGTATTCCTGCAGTATTTTCCTGGCGGCCTTTACACCCTTCATCACCTTCACCATGTTTCCCGGTATATTTTTCAAACCCACACCGTGCAATCCTGCTGTCGGGATTGCTTCATACTTCAGACCTGCCCTGTGGACGAGTTCGGCTTCCATACCGCCTATGCCGCCCACCCAGAGCACGTCAAAATCATGATCCAATGCTTCAATTACGGCTAACGCGGGATAGACTCCGCCGCCGGTCCCGCCTGCCGATATCAAGAGACGTAACATCTGGTTTTCTTCCACGCTGACTGGATTTCTGCCGGGCGACATTGAACAACAGTCCTATAGCCGTCAACGTAACCAGCAGATTCGATCCGCCATAACTGAACAACGGTAGGGCGTTCCCGGCAAAGGGAAGCATACCCAACAATACCGACATATTGATTAATGCTTCAATTCCGATCCAGAAGGCGATACCACTTGCAAGCAGCATCGAGAACCGGTCTTTGGCTTCGGTGCTGATAAGGAATCCACGCCAGACAAACGCAGTGAACAATCCCAACACAAGGATCGCTCCAATCAGCCCCAGCTCCTCCCCGACCACGGCGAATACACTGTCAGTGTGGGGAACGGGTAGAAGGCCAAACTTTTCACGGCTCGCTCCCAGACCACGTCCGAAAATCCCACCGGTGTAGAATGCCTGCAGTGAGCGTTGAACATGATAGGATGCCTGTTCAATATTAACGAGGCCGGCAAGGTAATCCTGCCAGCGCGCCCGGCCTGTGCTGGTGATCCGCACCAGAAGAAGCCCGGCCCCAGCTCCACCCAGAACGATGCTGACAGTCTGAACAAGACTGGCTCCAGCAATATAGAACATCACAAAAGCGACCATTATAATGGTCAATGCTGCACTCAGATCCGGCTGCTTGAGAATTAACGCTGCTATAAGAGCCATAATCCCCATCAGCGGAATAAAACCATACTCCCACTGACGGATTCGCTCCCCTTTCGACTCCATCCACGCAGCAAGGTAGATAATCACTGCCAGTTTTGCCAACTCAGAAGGCTGCACGGAACCTTCCAGAATTGCCCGCCGGGGTTCATCACCACTCGGTATCAGTAAAACAAAGAAGAGCATTGTTATGCTGAAAACCATTATCGGCAGTGCCAACCGCCGCAGGAAATTCAATGGAAACATCGCTGCAATCAACAAAACGATAACACCCAGACACGTGTGAAAGAGCTGTTTGCGGAACAGCGCATATGGATCTCCCAGGTACTGATACGAAACATCCCAGCTGGATGAGAAAACCATGATCATGCCAAAGACAACCATCGAAACAACGATCAGCAACATCCAGGGGTCCACGCCTATCCTCTGGATGAAACGGTTCCATGTCGATCGCAAATCAGTGCGGGAAAGAGATGCGTTTGTCATAATGCTGCCACCAATTCCTTGAAACGGTTTCCACGCTCTTCAAAATCCCTGAATGCATCAAAACTGGTGCACCCGGGAGAAAGAAGCACTACACTGCCCGGTTGAGCTGTTCTTACCGCCATCTGGACTGCATCCTCCAGACTGCCAACTGTATGCACTGCACAACAGCAGTCTTCTTCCTTCAGTAAAGCAGCAATTTTTTCCGCCGCTTCTCCAAAGAGAATAACCGCTTCTGCATGATTATTCGCAGCTTCTGCAAACGGACGCCACGATAATCCTTTATCCCGGCCTCCGGCCAGCACCACGATCGGCTCTGAAAAGGAGTCCAGCGCAGCCGCAGCCCGTAGTGGCGTTGTAGCGATCGAATCGTTGATCCACAGAACGCCATGGAGCCGTCCAGCCTCCTCCAACCTGTGAGCAAGCCCATGAAAATCAAGCAAAGCCTCTCGCATTACATCCACAGGCACTCCCTTTGTGGCACACAAAGTAAACGCTGCTGCAATATTCCACAGGTTATGTGCGCCGCGAAGTGGTGATTCCTGCACCCGACAGATATTCGTTTCCCTGCCATGCCAGTGATGGGTAAAACTCTGCCCATTAAAGGAAACCCCATCCAACCCTTCAAGAGAACGGCCAAAACCTAGCAGGTGTCCCTTGATATCCTCTTGCACACCCCTTACGCGATCATCATCACAGCCTATAACCGCCCAATCCTCTTCTTCCTGATAAGCAAAGATTCGGGCCTTCGCCGCCAGATAGTTTTCCATCGTTTTATGGCGGTCCAGGTGATTGGGCGAAATATTCAGTAAAGCTGCCGTTTGCGGACTAACTGTCAAAATTTCCAGCTGGAAGGAAGACAATTCCATCACAACCAGATCACCCTGCCGGATTTCGTCCAGGTCGCTGATCAACGGATTGCCAATATTGCCACCGACCCAGACCTGGAAGCCCTGTTCCCGGGCGAACCGGCGCAGGATATGGCCGGTCAGGCTGGTTGTAGTGGATTTCCCTGCCGAACCTGTGATACCAATAACGGGAACAGAGACCTGCTCCAGGAACAATTGAGAATCGTTCAACAGCCGAATCCCTCTGCTGCGGGCTTCCTGAATAAAGGGAAGGTCAGCCGGGACACCTCCGGAAAGAAAGAGCGTATCTGCTCCATCCAGCAGCGAAAACGGATGTGAGCCGAGAGACACCGTATCTATCAGGCCGGAAACCGCAGACAGCTCATCCTTGAGCTGATCACTGCTTTTCAGGTCGGTAACCAGAATCTGCGCGCCGCACTCAGAGAGGTGACGGATCAGTGCCAGCCCTTGCCGGGCCAGCCCCATAATTACAACGCGCTTTCCTTCCCAATTCTTCAAACTGCACCTCAAGCGGATGTTCTCTGTATTAATTCGGATGGCGGACTTCCTCAGCCACACCGATTAAAAAATAATCCGGCATAATCGTCCGTTCGGTCCGGACTTCCAATCCTTCGAGTGTTCCTTCCACCGCACCATTTGTTTTGGGGTTGGCAAAACAAAACGTGGGTTCCTTTCCATACTTCTTCCGGTAAAACGACGCAGCTCTGATCACCCGTTCTTCAAAACTCTCTTTTGATTCATCAAACCACAACATCCCGATGCGCATCGTTCACCTCCTTATAGAATCGCGAGCGCCACACCAATCATGGTAGACAGCAATGCGACCAGCCAGAACCGCTGAACTACCTGCGTTTCACTCCATCCCAGCAATTCAAAATGGTGATGCAGTGGTGCCATTTTGAACAACCGTCTTCCTTTTGTGACCTTGAAATACATAATCTGAAGTAAATCACTGATTGTTTCACTCACAGGGATAATGGCAATGATCGGAAGAAGCACCCACTGCCCGGTCATTAATGCAATCACGCCAAGCGATGCGCCCAGAGATAATGACCCTGTGTCTCCCATAAACAGATCTGCAGGATGGACGTTGTACCAGAGGAAGGCAAAAATCGCGCCCACCATAGTGAAGCAGAAACGGACAAGAAATACCTGCCCCTGCTGCATGGCAATAATGCCGTACGCAGCAAACGCTGTTGCCGATATCAATCCTGCCAGACCATCAAGACCATCCGTCAGATTGGTAGCATTACTGGCTGCTACAACAATAAAAATCGCGACAGGAACATACCAGACCCCGAGTTCAATTTCCTCAGCAATGTTGGGGAAATACATTTCCGGTGCATGCAGGCCGTATTTCAGAGCAAATGCGGTCGCGGTTGCGATCAAGATCTGCAGGAGGAACTTAATACGAGGTCTAAGCCCTTCACTCTGGCGGCCGGACTGCAAACCGAGCCAGTCATCAACTGCACCTATCACAGCAAAGCTGAGCAGCACGAATAGCGGCAGCAGGATCGATCGGCCCAGAAGTGGAACAGGCCCCACCAGTGTCACAAGGTTCAGAATAAGTGTGATCACAAGCACAGGCAGAATGATCAGCCACCCACCCATTGTTGGAGTGCCCATTTTCGTTACATGTCGCTGAGGACCCTCAATCCGGATCTGCTTCCCCACCTTCAAGCGCCGCAGCACTTCTATGAAGGGGCCTCCCCAGATGACAGTCAGCAAAAATGTGATGCCGCCCAGCGTTAATGCTATCGAAACCTCACTCATTCAAGCTCCTCTAACGCAGAAACAATATCCTCCATGTGCATACCACGAGAACCCTTGATCAGAACAATGTCATCTTTACTGACAGATTCCTTCAGCTCCTTTATTGCTTCATCATTACTTTCATAGGCTGTTATAAAACGCTCGGCCAGACCTGCTCGGCGGGCTTCATCAGCGATCCAGTGTGCCAGCGGCCCAACCGTTACCAGTTGATCGACCACCTCTGCTGCACGTGCTCCCACCATACGATGCCCACGCTCTTCGAAGGCTCCCAGTTCATACATATCGCCCAACACCGCAATACGCCGCCCATCCAGTTCGGCCAGCAGATTCAGGGCCGCAATCACTGACGGAGGCGCTGCATTATAGGTGTCATCAAGAATGAGCGAATGCTGTGGTCCGCTGACAGCCACCAGGCGAAGCTGGGCATGGGTGCTTTGAAGCCCGCGTATGATTTCATCCCAGGTCAAACCTTCCACCAGTCCAACAGCTGCAGCTCGCAGCGCTGTATGGACAGAGTGTCTTCCCAGCAGCGGCACACGGATGTAAACCCGGTCGCCACCATGGTGCAGGATAAATCGGATACCCTCCAGCCCGAGGCTTTCAATATCGCTCGCCCACAGATCCGCCTCCGGAGAAAGACCATACATGAAAACCCTGGCTCTGGTAGTCGAAGCCATCGAACGCACCCGCTCATCGTCATAATTCAGAATTGCCGTGCCATCTTCCGGAAGGCTCTGCACCAGTTCTCCCTTGCCGGCGATAATTGCGTCCATGGTACCTGCCCTTTCGAGATGAACTTCACTGATATTAGTCACTACCCCCACCTGAGGACGAGCGATACTGCATAAAAGCTCAATTTCACCCGGTACGTAAAAACCCATCTCAAGGACAGCTCTCTCATGCATCTCTGTAAGCCGCAGCAGACTGAGAGGCAGGCCGATCTCATTATTAAAGTTGCCGGGATTCTTTATCGTCCTGTAGCGCTGGTCGAGAACTTCTGCCACCATCTCTTTGGTGGTGGATTTACCAACGCTGCCGGTTATTCCGATCACCCGGAGATCTCCACGCTCTTCCCGCCATCGCCTTGCAACCATTTGCAGCGCTTCCAGCACATTTCCCACCTGCAGGCAAACCGGGAAAGTTATATTCTGCAGCATCTCCTGCGTGAGCGGTTGGTCGAGCCTGAGAACAGACATGCCCTCTTCAGGGACCCTTTCTACAAGCGCCACCATCGCACCCCGCTGGAAAGCATCCGCCACAAAATCGTGTCCGTCTACACTCTCTCCCTGCAGTGCAACAAACATGGACCCCGGTATTACCCGGCGGGAATCAATAGCCGCATCAGTCAGAACCTGATCGGAAAACAGGCCTTCCTGCCCTGCCAATGCATTGAGAACAAATCCAAACGTTAACATTCTGATCCCGATCCCTTATAAACCATCCTGAGCTTCTTCATAGACCATCTCAGGAGGGATATCCAGCAGTACAACCAATCGCTGAGCGACTTCCTGAAACACAGGAGCAGCTATCATAGAACCCCAGGGGGAAGTCAGCGGTTTATCGATCCTTACAAATATCATAAAAGCAGGGTCCTCCACCGGCCCCCAACCAATAAACGACGCTACGGTAAGATACTTATCGTAACCATAGTCGGTCGGGATCTGTGCGGTTCCGGTTTTCCCTGCAATGTTATAACCGTCAATCTGTCCCAGACGACCCTCACCCAGCAGCGATTCAACCAGCATCACTTCCAGCGTCTCCGCTGTTTCGGGCTCAATCGGCCGGCCCAGGACTGTCGTTTTGGGAGCATACAATCCCTGAGAACTGGCTATCTGCCTGACTATATGCGGCTGGACCATTACACCGTCATTGGCAACCGCTGATACAGCTGCCAGCAGCTGAATCGGAGTAACAGAAACACCTTGCCCGAAAGAATTTGTACCGAGGTCTACTTCAGTCCATTCCGGATGGCGATGCGTACGCAGCTGTCCTGTCACTTCACCAGCCAGATCAACGCCTGTAAGCCGCCCTATTCCGAACGCATCCAGGTATGAATAGAAAGAGCTCGTTCCAATTCGTTCAGCAGCAACGTAAGCCAGACAGACATTCAGGGAGTGCTGCATGCACCCCATCATTGTCTGAGGGCCCCATGCCTCTGAGTTCCAATTCCGGATGATCACTCCCCCAACTTCGATTTCACCTGTATCCAGAAATGTATCGTCAGGTTCAACAACGCCTTCATCCAGTGCTGCAGCCATGGTAAGGATTTTGAAGGTTGAACCAGGTTCAAACAGGCCGGAGGCTGCCGGGTTGATGACATCCTTTTCGTCACCTTCCTGCAGCAGCCAACTCTCATAATTATTAGGATCAAGCACCGGCCAGCTGGCCATCGCCAGGATCTCCCCGGTTTGCGGATCCATCACAATCACCTGCCCGCTCTCAGCCCGGCTTGCCTTGATCTCATGTTCCAGCGCCTGCTCAGCCGCCAGTTGAATATCCAGGTCAATCGTCAGAACCAGATTAACTCCGGCAGGAGGCTCGGGCTCGATGGCCGCTTCCAGAGGGATCAGCGCATGTTCAACCGTGATCTCCTTCCCTGCAAGCCATTCATCGTAATACCCTTCCACCCCGAAAAACCCTCTTCCTTCCTGGTTCACAAAGCCAAGCACATGCCCAGCCATGCTTCCTGCAGGATATACACGCTCAATTGTGGGTTCCAGTGCCAATCCGCTCAAATCCGGTGCGTCCGGATCAAGGAGAAACGCCTCCAGAATATCCGCAGCTGTCTGATCCACCAGGATGGGCCAACGTCCGCCCTCTTCAATCGGCCTGGTCAGCCGGATCCGCAGCTGTCCCTGATTTTCCCAATCAGTATTCAACTGCTCCTCAAGATCTTCCAGTGCAATGCCCAGCAGCTTGGACACTACCAGTGCAATGGAAGGGCGGCTATTTTGAGTCAGCTGGCGCACTTCTATTTCCAGGTAATACATCGTTGCATTGATAGCCAGAGGCTGCCCGTCACGGTCATAAATTAATCCGCGTGGAGGAGCAATCTTTTCCACCCGCCCCAACGGAATGGTTTCGCGGGCTGCAAAAACTGGAACATAGGGACCAAACTGCACTCGAACAAGCTGTGCGATCAGCACACCCACCATCAGAGACATAGCGATGGAAAGGGAAAATATTCGTGTCCTTGCAGAGCGGTCCATCATTGCTGTTCTGTCTCCATACCCATCCATCGGCCGAACCAGTCTATAAGTGATTCTGTATAGGCTGGTGAAATTATTGCTTCCCCTTCCTCTGCAGAAGATGAAGGTAGTGGAGCCTTAAAAGGCTCTTCCTCTTGATACCCGGCGACTTCGATATACTCCACCTGGTCAGGTTTTACCGGGCGGTATCCCAGTGCTTCAGCCCGCAGCCATAATTCCGATGGAGAGGTCTCTGAGGCAAGTTTTGCTGCCAGTTCATTATTGGAACGCGCCAGCTCTTCCTGTCTTTCTTCAAGCCGGATCACCTCTCGCCCAATTCTTGCAACTTTCATACTGATAGCGAGGTACATGCCGGCTACCACCACGGCAGCTGTAAACAGCACAATAGTCCCGGTTGTCAGACGGGATTTCACTCTGGTTCTGACCTGCTGAAGGATTCTGGATTTCAACAGCAACACCCTTTCAACACATTCTGCGCATGCTTTTCGGTGCAAGGCTTATGCCAGATTTAATTTCTCAGCCACGCGCAGCTTTGCGCTGCGTGCACGTGGATTATTTTCAATTTCAGCTACCTGCGGAGATATCGGTTTTCGTTCCAGTAACCGAATACTGGCCTGATGGTCACAGGCGCACACCGGGAGATCCGGAGGGCAGATGCAGTCTCTTCTCTCACGCATGAAGAGCTGTTTGATGATCCGATCCTCCAATGAATGGAAAGAAATCACAGCCAACCTCCCACCAGGCTTCAGCAATCCGATCCCGACCTCCAGTGCAGTTCGAAGTACAGCTAGCTCATCATTGACTGCAATCCGAAGCGCCTGAAAGGTCTTCGTAGCCGGATGGATTCTATGAAACCCGCCCGGTACAGCCGAAACCACAAGGTTTGCCAGCTCCACAGTACTTTGCAGCGGCCTGCGCGCCACGATCGTACGGGCAATCCGACGGGCAAACCGCTCTTCCCCGTATTCCCAGAGGATGTCTGCCAAATCTTCCTCGGCGAGCGAATTGACGAGTTCCGCAGCAGTCAGCGGCTGAGATGGATCAAAACGCATGTCCAACAAAGCATCTTGCTGGAAAGAGAAGCCGCGGTTTGCATTGTCGAGCTGCATGGAAGAAAGCCCCAGGTCAAGGATGATTCCGTCCACAGTCTGCCATTTCATGCTATCTGTAAACTTCGCCATTTGTGCAAAGTTGCCCTGGAAAAGGAACAATCGTTCGCTGTAGTCAGCCAGGGTTTCCCTGCAGGCATCGAGAGCTGCTGGATCAAGATCAATTCCAAGCACCTGGCCATCCGGTTCTGATGCTTCAAGCAGTCCGAATGTATGGCCACCCGCGCCCAACGTACCATCGATATATCGTTTTCCTGCGCCCGGATCGAGCGCAGAAAGAACTTCATGGTAAAGTACCGGGATATGTGATGAAGCGCCGGGAACCTGATCGGGGCGCGTCACAATCATCCTGCCGAAATGTCGTATTCAGAAAATCTTCTGGCGTTCAATTCAGAGTCGGTCACAGACTCCAATTCACCAGCCCATGAATCCGTATTCCAGATTTCGATATAATCACCAGCACCGACGATAGCCACTTCTCCTTCTACTCCTGCGTATGAACGGAGAAATGGCGGGATCAGGATTCGCCCGACTGAATCAAGCGTGACATCCGCCGCACCACCGAAGAGAATACGTCGGATCGCCCGCCCCTGTGGGTCTGTTGTGGAAAGGGAGGATGCTCTCTGCGCCAAACGCTGAAAGGCTTCCGTTGTGTAGACCATCAGGTTTCGTTCAAAGCCCTGTGTGACAACAGCTCCATTTTCCAGCGCATCACGAAATCTCGCCGGGATGGTCAGACGGCCTTTGGAATCGATGGAATGTTCATATTGTCCCAAGAACATATGTTCGCCACCAGCCTTCAACGACAGGACGCCGGTAGAACCGGCGCCCCACTATCCCCCACTTTATCCCACAGCTGCACACATTATATACTATTTTCTCCCACTTCTGCAAACAATTTCCCACCAGAATTTAAGCAGTACCTGAGTACTAATCAGGGTGCTTTTCAAAAAACCTGTTGAAATTGAGGGTTGAATACGTTCATCAGGGGATATACAGAGGCTATAGATTTTTATCGATGGAAGGAGGGAGGGCCAGTCTGTAAGCCGCGTTCTGTCCAGCTTTGGATCAACCGGAGATCCGGCCGTTCCTCAGCCTGGGCAACCATCTTTCTTGACCTGCTGTTACCAGCAGGCTCCAGCAGTCCACCCGGAGTGTGAGAAACGAGCAGCTTCCGCCCTGTTGGGCACCACTCCTGCTTGACCTTGCTCCCAGCGAGGGTTGCCTGGCCGCCTGGATTGCTCCCGGCGCCGGTGGTCTCTTACACCACCTTTTCACCCTTACTCTGACGGCCTCAGCCGCCAGAGCGGTTTTTTTCTGTGGCCCTGTCTGTGGATTTCGCCACCCGGGTGTTACCCGGCGCTGTGCTCCGTGGAGCGCGGACTTTCCTCAGGCAGCCGCTGCAAGCAGCTTCTGTCTGCGATTGCCCGACCAGCCCTCCACCCTGATCATACCTTTACGCCGCAGCACCGTCAATAACAGCCCGAAACACACACCCGCTGCCCAGAGCAGCTCCGGGCTGAGGATAGGCAGGAATACCGGGTTACGATTTACTGCTGGACTCGTTTGGCTGCGATAGCCCAACCATCACCTGGCCCTTGTTTTCTTACGTTTTTCTTATGTAGATTGCCTTGCAGGACTATGGAACGGTGGACTATAATCCTTATCAGGAATGAAACCTGCAGCGGTTTTAGCTTGCTGTTTCATTTCTTAAAGAAGGTGGCATATGCCGATCTATACATATCGTTGTTCACATTGTGGCGTACAATTTGATATTCGCCAGAGTTTTCAGGATGAATCATTGTCTGTTTGCCCGGAATGTGGTGAAACAGCACTGAACAAAGTATTTCAACCTGTCGGAATCGTGTTTAAAGGCAGCGGTTTTTATTCAACCGATAACCGCTCTCCCTCCGGTCAGGTGCCTGAAAGAGCTCCAAAAGAAGAGAAAACCGAAACCAGCAAGGCGAATAAAGAAGGCACGACTGAATCAAAACCTTCTCCTTCCAAATCCACAACTACGGAAGAGTGACGATACATTATTATCCTGAATAAACACCAACCGACCCGGATACCGGGTCGGTTTTTTTCATTCCAAACCATGTGAAACCAATAAGCTGCAGTCGACTACATCTGGAACCCGCCCTTGGCCTCAATTACTTTTGATTCAAGGTTGACCACATACTCCAGCAGCTGATCACGCAGTGCTTCCCACTCCTCACTGTCTATTGCATGCTGCATCTCCTCAGAAGATTCTGCCAGCATACCGGTCATGATCTGCGGCTGATCTCCATAGGTGGTCACCCAGGCTTCACTTGGTTTCAGTCCAATTCGTTGAATCCCGGGCATGAATTCGCGCACAACGAACTCAAAGTATTCCTGCTCGCGGCCAGGTCGAATATCCCAGGTCATTAACAGTTTTACAGCCATAATCACCACTTCGTTTGATGGATAAGCTTATCCGTTCTGAACAGCATCCAGGAGAATCACCTGTGTCTCTTCAGAGAACGAACTCTTGCCTACCTTCAGCATTGGAAGATGCTCCGGTTCAGAAATGCCAACCTCTGACAGAAATCGTACAGAATCGCCCAACTGGATCGATTCGGAGCCAACCTTATAGCGCATTGGGATGACAACGGAGGGTTCGATAAGACTGATCACCTCAACGGCCTGCGCCGGGTTGAGTGCTCCCTCACCACCTACCGGTACCAGTAAAACATCAACGGAACCCATCCGCTCAATTTCAGACTGAGTCGGTACATAGGAGAGGTTGCCCAGATGAGCTATAACAATACCATCGTAATCAAATACACATACCAGGCTGGGATCAGTCTTCTCTCCGTTTTTCTTCTTCATCATCGGAATGGCCGAGATGAATACACCACCTATTTCATATTCACCAGCACCGGTAATTGTCTTCTTCGCACCTTTCACCGATTTTTCATGGTTATTCGTCGGTGTGTCCTGACTTATTGTGAGTACATCTGCCTTCAACTTCAGTGGTGCCAGGCCGAGTTCGGGATCATAGGGATCTGTCACAATGGTCGACAAACCGCGTTCAGTCAATCGAAAACATGAAAAGCCATACCAGGTAATATCCATAATGCCTCCAACCTGTTGTCGTTCGGATTATACCCGATCGTTATTACACTTGCCAAAATCCCGGGCAATCCGTATGCACGCTGCGGGCTTTATGCCTGCCATCTTCGTATTATCCCACTATAATAGAAAACATGGGATCGGATTTTTTTTCGATGCAGCCCGCACTGTTCGGGCAGGGCAGCAGAGCTCAGTCGGATAGCAGTCAGGTTCAGCTTGTGATTCCCCCGGGAAACAGCGGTTATACCAATGCACAAATCGACGACTATCACAATCTTCCTCGTTCCCGCTTCTGCTGGTCTCCACCTATCCGCCTTTCGCTTGAAGCACAAACAACCGAACCTTCTCCGCCAGGAACACTGGGCTTTGGTTTCTGGAATGATCCGTTCACCCTTTCCATCGGTCAGGCAGGTACCACCCGTCGCTTTCCAGCGCTGCCACAGGCTCTATGGTTTTTCTACGGGTCTCCGCCAAACGATTTCGGATTTCATCAAAGCAGCGAACCTCGCTGGCGGGCTGTGTCAATTCAATCGGTGCGGTTCCCTGCGCTCTTCCTCGCACCGGCTGCTGCAATCGGTTTCCTCCTAACCACCATCCCGGTTTTCCGCAAACACGTTATCCGGACCGGACTGCGGCTGATGCACACTGACGAGAAGGGTAGCGATGTCCCCATGAATACCTGGCATCACTACGAACTGGAGTGGATGGCCGACTATGCCAGATTCTATCTGGACGGGACTCTCCTGCTGCAGGCACCAAAGCCTCCACATGGACCCCTGGGTTTTATCGCCTGGATCGATAACCAGTATGCGGTTGTCTCTCCAGAAAATGGTATCAGGTTTGGTACGCTGGAAAAGTCTACGGAACAATCGCTGCACCTGCGAAATCTGACAATCCGCCAGCTTTAATCACTGCAAGGCTTATTGCTCTGACTGTACTTCAGCACAAATTCCATCTTTTCCAGGCACTGTCGATCAACGGGTAAACCCGGCAGCTTTCGCCTTCACATGCAGGCCTGTGGGCACTTTCTGTTGGCAGGCTGCTGCCGGCGCAGAGGTTTCCTCTTAATAACCACTTGTTCCAGGGCTTTACAGAACAACCCGATTCCATACATTTTCAGCCACCACACCGATCCCTGTCTGTAATAACAGTACCGATGTACCCCCTGTGAGGGACCAGGGTACCGGCATATTTCGGTTTGGTCCTTCCCTATAATGAGAGCAGGCACTCAAGGGGAAAAGAACGACCAGATGCCTGACGGGGGAGCGATTTCGCAACGATCTTATCCATCTGTGGTCTGAGTTTATCAACACACAGTACCTTCGTCGCAACCATCCTTTTGGGGGAAGGGTTCATTTCATGAGAAACAACGTTTGCTTTCGAATAACCACCTTCCTTCTCCTGAATCAGGATCGATCTGAATCCTGGAATTCAACAAGGTGAAAAGATGGGACTTTTGAATTCTCTCTGCACCACACTCCGGCGGAAGCTATTGTTGGAAATCCTTCCGACAACTTCTCTGTTTCTCCTGCAGACAGCGTTGCCTGCTTCTGCACAAAAATCTTCAGCCGCCAGCACAACTGCTGCCCGGAATTGCAACAGCAACGGTTTCTGTGAAATCAGCGATCTCGGCGGAAACCACCCGGAAGAATACCTCCGCCCCACCGCTGCAGGGAGTGGCTGCAATATATGCCCACAGTCGGATCTCACTCCCCGGGGAGGAAACGATGTGGCCCTCAATGTAGACGCTTCCGCCTCACCTGGTATTACAGCCGCTTCCGGGATTATACAGGACCATCCTCGTTCAACCATGTTTCCCTGTCATCCGACGAAGCGCTGTGCAGCGGTGCAGTGTGCGATTACCTGGGGGTATCCAGCCCCTGATCTGGCAGCCACTAACTTTTAAACGGATCAAGAACGGTTGCTGTATTGATCCGTACAACATAGTACCGGAGGAGGACATGAGTATGATAAACCACACAACCACTCGTTATGGAAAGCCAGCCAGGAAGCGTTGTTATGATCTACGCGGATTGCGAAGATTCTTTCTTTTCCTGCTTATGCTTTCTGCCACAGCCCTGGCTATCTCGATCCTGGCAATCAGCCAGAATGCCTTGAATATCACCACGGCAACCGGCTTCGGCCTGGAAGTTATCCCTGAGCAAGATAGTGGAACAGCCATGGCAGGCAGTCTGAGCAGAAAAATGGCACAACTCGGCAGTGAAATCTGGAAAGCCACCAAACGGTTTACAGGCCTGGATACTGCCCCTGATGGAGAAAACCTGTCAAGCACGCTGGGTTTTAATCAGATACAGAGATCCGGCAGCGAAACGTTTCTGAATCCTGCCTCAGTAAATTTCAGCGGACAATCGTTCGACGACGTCCCGCCAGAACACTGGGCTTATGCAGAAATTGAAACCCTTTACCGCGGGGGCTATGTCCGGGGCTGCAGCACTGAACCGATGCTCTACTGTCCTGATAGCGGCCTCACACGGGGAGAGATGGCTGTATTCACCCTGCGGGGCGTAAACAACGCCGGTTACCTTCCGCCAGATCCGGAAGAACAGATCTTCGCCGATACCCCGCTGTCGCACTGGGCTGTGGAATGGGCAACCCGGCTCTACGAAGATGAATATTCAGCAGGTTGCTCCTCAGATCCGCTGAATTTCTGCACCGATACAGCTCACCTGCGCGAGGAAGCAGCTGTATTTGCCCTGCGAATTGTTCACGGCGGGGATTATCTGCCACCGGAACCCGGTGGTATCTTCTCGGATGTTGACCTTGGGACATGGTCTGCAAAATGGATTGAACAGGCATACCTGGAAGGTTTACTCGATCCCTGCGAAACCGAACCGGCATTGCGTTTCTGCCCGGACACACCTTTCACCAGGGATTGGGCGGCCGTTATGCTGGTCAGAGCACTCGACCTCGAACCCGACCCGATACCAACCCCAACAAAAACCATTGAGCCCGAATACCCCACACCCACTCCGACACTGCCTATTGAAGACCCTACTGCCACGCCGACTCCTGATCCTTCTGGAGACAGCAACCCGGTGGCTGTAATCACCGTACTGAATAATACCAGTGAACAAATGTATGATTTTTCAAACACAACCATTCTGGATACAAAAACCATCCGTTTCCGCATCGATGAAAGTTACGACCCTGATGGCAACAACCAGTTGCACGACGGCGGAACCTACTATGTGAATATCCATTCCCGACGTTTTCTCGGCTGTGGTGTCGTCTGGCACGAGGTAGATCAGAGCTATGCACACATTAACGGACGAGTCTTCGAGGTCACATTGGATGAAATTGGATACTATTCAATCGAACTGACGGTCACCGACAACACCGGAAGAGAGGGCAGCACTCGCTTCTACTTCTATACCATGGTATCTCCGCTCGATCTGGGGCCCGAGCCAACCAGCAACCAGCCTCCGGATCCGGATATTACCGTCGTGAATGATTTTACTGGAAACGGTTCCCGGAACAACCCGTTCCGCATAACAGATGACACACTCTATTTCAACATGTTGAGCTCCAGCGATCCGAACGGGTCCCTGGATCTCCAGCAAGGATTATTTGCATACCAGATTGATGCGGATAACATGCACCCGCTGCATGCGCATGGTTATACCTATCAGTATATGCTGGATCAGAACTTCAGCTTTGATGTGGGTCTGATAGGCAATGAAAACGAATTCAGCATCGACGCGTATGTGATCGACCGCTGGGGGCGTGTCAGTTTGGAATCGTTCTACTTCAGTCTCCTGCCGGCACAGGAGTAGCAATCCACACTTAAGTTTTTCGCAACCCGGCCTCTGTCACGAGATAGAACGGGCATTCCCGTGACAGAGGCTTCCATAGATATTGAAAATCAGGGAGCGACCTTCTCGGATAACAGAAACAATAAAAAGATGGATTTACTCGGGAAAGTCCGGTCTGACAGATACAGAAATAGAAATCCATAAGCAGGCACAACATCCAGAACGTTCAGGGGGAGAAATCATGACAGATACTAATTCCGGACAGTTGAAAGCTGAGGGAAGAACAAAGCTGCTTGGTTTTCGAGTGGTTATGCTCCTGATGCTATCCCTTTCCCTCATCGGGTTTACACACACAACGGTTCCAGCGGCCGTCGATCTGCCCGCAGCATCCCCTGGCAGAAAACAGAACTGGCTCGACCGGAACGGTTCCAACCTGGGCGGCGGTTACGAAACCCGTGTTCATTACGGCCGCAGCTACATTTTCGCCTGGCTGGAAAAAGGGCAGACCAGCGATCCGTCTGGAAGCGGACTCGGGACGATCAGTAATGTCATCCATGGTACCGGGCCTTATGATGAGGGGCTCATCGATCACGATAATTCCGCAGGAACAACTGCCGGACTGAACCTGCTGCGATTGATCCTGCAATATCCGGACCTGCTGCCGGAGTCAGACAGCGCTGCCATACATGCCATGTTCGAGAGCAAGGTCACGCATGATTACAGCCTCGTTTCACGCATGGGTGCTGTTGGTTCTTCCCACTCCACCCAACCGCAGCGCACAACAGAAGCCTTCCTCTACGCCAGCCTTTTTAAACCCGATGCACAATTTACCCTGGAACGTTATGAAGACTGGACAGCCAACTGCCCCGATTGCAGCGGCACACATTATCAGGTGGGACACTCGTATTCCACCATCCAGTTCACCCGGGACCTGCTGCTGAACGGGATGCAGAATTGGGTAACTGAAGGAAACGGCGAATTTGACGGTAACTACACTCACCTTCTCGTGGAAGCCATGCTTTTGTTATATGATTTCTCCCCCGATACGGACATGAAGGAGCGCGCCCGCCTGGTACTGGACTTCATGATGCTGGAACAGGCAATGGATTTTGCCTTCGGGCAGAACGCAGGCGCTCAGGGCAGAAACTATCGAGCCAATATCCTCCGCAATGTCTATATTGATAAAGGTTTTTACCCGCTTCTTGGAATCGGATCCGACCGCTATGGCAGTATCAGCGGCGGTTACTACGTCACCTCCTACCAGGTACCTGAGCTGATCAGGAATGTAATCGACATTGGAAATGAACCGGATACCTATTGGCGTATCCACCAGGAGAACAACCATATCGCAAACCTCGATGGCTCCACCGGGAAATGGACGTTTGTCACTCCGAACTTCACAATAGGCATGGCGGAGAGTAATACCCAGCGATGGCAGGTAACCCTTCGTGCCACTGATAATGGTGTGTTCAAACTATGGATTGATGGAGAGGATAACAGTGGAGATCCAGGTGATTCAAGTGACGACTGGACACTTGGGACGAATACAGCAATACAGTACCGCAGTTCACTTCACCTCCAGAGCAATCGTGACCATTTGCATGTGGTGAAAGGAAATCATACTTTTGACGAAGGAGAATCCAACCTTGTCCCGTATGGTTCCGGATACACAAATGACTACAAGCTGGATCACAGCAGCTGGAATTTTTTCCTGGAGGGGAAAACTGCGCTGGCAATCCAGATGGGATCGGGTTTTGCAGCCATCGAGCTGGCAACCCTTGGTGTTGAGTACCCTGATTTCGAAAGTTTCAAGGCTGCAGTTGAAACGAACGCCAGTGCAAACAGGAATTCATTTACCAACAGCAGAGGAGAAGTCCTCACTCAGGGCCAGAACGGAGGCTCAATCAATGGCCGGCCTATCTGGGATTTCCCTTTCGCCAGAATGGAGACATTCACCTCAGCAGGGCAGGTTGTATACTGGAGCGGAAGCACCATGAAAGTCTCGGATGGTTCAACAACATGCAGCTACGATTTTTCCCAATGGGAAACAACGGGGAATGGATGTTCGCAGAGTACACCACAAACGGTTTTCCAGGATGTGCCGAATAATCACCCTTATCACGATGAAATCATCTACCTTTATGAGCACGGTTACACAGCCGGCTGCAGCAGTTCGCCACTGCTCTTCTGTCCGGAACAGATCCTGAACAGAGCGGAGAGCGCTGTTTTCATGGTACGCGGCCGGCACGGTGCTTCCTTTAACCCTTCCATACCGGGGAGCGAAGTCTTTGACGATGTCGATTCCGGTGAGTGGTATTTCCGCTGGGTGCACACACTTTATGAAGATAGTCTTACCGCAGGCTGCGGCACCTCCCCACTCATCTACTGCCCTTCCCAGGAACATTCTATTGCTGAAGGCAGTGTGTTTAACCTTCGCATCCTGTATGGAGAAGAATATACCCCTCCACCGGCAGAAGGGCTTTTTGCCGATGCCCCTGTTGATACCTGGTATGCAAAATACGTTGAGGCTGCCTATCTGGCCGGGTTGATCGAGCCTTGTGAAATGGAGCCGGAACTGAGAATTTGCCCGGAGGAGACGCTTTCGCGTGCCCTGGATGCACACATGTTGTACCAGGCACTGACAAGCACACCGTGATGCCGGCAGGGGCAGGTTCAAAAGGACTCTCGAAACAGTATTGCTTTCGGTTTTACAGGATAACAGCCCGGAAAGAGTCCCTGGAACCTGCCCGTACCCCGGGTGA
>JAFGNH010000071.1 GCA_016927115.1 Anaerolineales bacterium
TGTTTCCCTCCCCGCCGTCATACAGCTCGATAAATTCGGCACTGTCGGTGCCGGGTGTATCTGCGTCCACTTCGTTGATGATCACATTATCAGCTACTGATGGAACATCAATTACTCCAAATTCGAAGCTGAAATTCTCAACCATGACATCTGGCGGATCATCTTCATCCTGATCGGTCACCTGAGCGGCGAAAACCGAGATGGTGCAGCTTTCGTTATTTACAAAATCAGCATCCGGATCGAGTGTATAGGTTGTGGGCCCCCCGCTGACCGCTGCAGTATGGTTTCCGCTGCTGTCGCAGGAGATATCGAACCAACCTTCACCGACATCAACAGCTTCGCTGAATGTAATTTCGATATTGGCGTCCAGGGCAACATCCGCAGCCGCGTTTGCGGGTATCGTAGTTTGAACAACGGGTGCAGAGTCAGCAGCCCCGTTACAATCAGCAGTGTGAGCTCCCAACCCGTCGAAAGTGTCTTCTGGAAACGCAACCCACTCCAGAGCCGGGTCGAAAGCGTCAGTTTCATTAGTGTCACCAGAACAGATTTCGCTTTTCCGGCTCAGCGTGTGATTCTGTGTGGTTACATCACCGCTTCCCCAAAAGTAGCCGGGGTCTGTACCAACCTGTCCGAAAGCGTCAATAATAGTGCCCTCTTTGCTCAGCACAAGGGCATCATCCCCATTGAAGTTGATGACGCTGTTATTCGTAAGGTCGGCAGCGTCCAGGATCTCCTGAACTGCAGAACCATGGGCAATGACATAAACATCGCCATCGTTCAGGCTGCCGGATAAGGCCATACTTTGAGATGGTGAAGCAGCTCCATTCGAATACAGCGCAAGCGTGTAGGCTGAGAGATCAACCGCTGCTCCGGTGCCATTATATATTTCTATGGCTTTGTTATAGCTTGATCCCTCGATGTATTCAGAGATAAACAGCTCTGTTGTCGATGCGCTTGTGGGGAACTGTGCGAACATCAAGGTCAGGAGGAAGATCAGTAAGATAGGCAGATTAAGTCGTTTCATCATAATATTTCTCCTTGTTAAATAGATTAGTACGACAAAATTAGGTATCCATCCCCCTCCTCTCCCCAGCGTATAATCAAACTTACAATTTTGCAAGTTTCTTGTCCGCTTGCTGCCGATTCAACGCTGTTTTGTGTACCAACTCAGGAAAAAGTCTGGCTTATGCGAGATATTGAGGAAAAACTCCGTTCCCGGGCAGGTCTACCCAGTAAGACGGGCTGTTTACTCCAAGCTATCTGATATGAACTCATGGCGATCTGGTCATTTCCGTTCAGTTTGACCAGGTACTTTGCAGTATCAGCAGTTGAGAAAGATTTTTCGATCGTTTCCAATTTATCCATGCGAAAAACGGCAGCTCCAATACTCTGTATAAAGGGAACTTCACTGCCTTCCTGATTGAAGGCAGTCTGCCGGACGGCGTTATGCGGACGTTCGCAAAAAGCCCATGCCTGGTTTGTTGTGCAGCTATATTGATATATTCCATCTTGGCGATGCGGAAAACAAAATTGCCCTGCTCAATCAAAGCGCGCCTGTTCAGCAGGCTGGTTAGTGCATTTTAAGTAGCCGCCTCACACATCTACACGTCCAGTTCGTCGTTCCGAAAGAACTGTACAATGATGAACCTGCTGATAGACGGGTTGAGGATCAGGGGTAGGAGAATGGCAATGATCATATGTGTACTTCGATCCTGGATGGGTTTACCAGCGTATTATCTGCATGAGATGAACGTACATGAATACCTGCTGGTATTAACAATCGGATGTTCTTGCCGGAGATAACCGGTTGTAAAATTATCGTAATAGGTGGTTAGACACATGAATGAAGGTTTTGCAGGCATTGGGACATCAACCGCAAAGGTTGTTGAATTGTACTACCCGGAAAATCAGCGCATCATCGACGATCCAATAGCGTATGAGCTGCTTCCTTTCTGGTGGAAAGTCCTGGTAAGGATGGTGTTCCTGCCGGGGCTGCGAAATGTAGTGCTCGCCCTGCGGGAGAAGCGCATGCCCGGCTCGCTGGGGGGGTTCCTGTGCAGGGGACGCTATATTGATGACGTATTAAAAAGCTATTTATCAAAAGGCACAGAACAGGTTGTAATACTTGGGGCAGGTTTTGACAGCCGCGCCTATCGGATAGAAGGTATCGATCGGGCCCAGGTGTTTGAGATCGATCTTCCTGGCGCCAGTAAAGTAAAAAGATCCCGGGTTGAGAAAGTACTGGGAAATGTTCCGGATAATGTGGCTTTAATCGGTTTGGACTTTGAGCAGCAAAGCCTGGAAGAAGTCGTGCAGGTGGCAGGATATCAGAAGGAGAAGAAAACCTTTTTCATATGGGAAGGTGTGACCCAGTATCTCACTCCAGAAGCAGTCGATAACAGCCTGAACTTTGTCTCACAATATTCAGGTACTGGAAGTGCTGTCGTTTTTACATATGTGCGGAAGGGCATCATCGATGGAACAGACCGGCCAGAATGGCTGGAGAAGTTCCTTCCGCTGGCAAAAAAACTGGGGTCACCCTGGCTTTTCGGCCTGGAATCCGCAGAATTAGAGCAGTTCCTGCACAAACGCGGATTGAGGCTGATAGGGGATGTCGGGACTGACGATTACAAGCAGCGCTACCTGGATCCAATCGGACGAAAACTGAGTATTTTCGAGGGTGAGAGAGCAGCACTTGCCGAGGTGATTAAGTAAGCTGCATTACGCCCTACCCTGTTATACGCCGTCCATCGAAGAGAAGAATACAAACAACGGAGCATCCAATGATCATTCGAAAAGAAAAACCGGCAGATATTGAAGCCATCACATCCGTTACCGTTGAGGCGTTTACGAATCATCCGACCGGCGGCGAGCTTACGGAGCATTTCATCATCCTTGCACTGCGTGCGGCAGATGCACTGGCAATATCGCTCGTAGCAGAGATAGATGGTGAGATCGTGGGCCATATTGCCTTTTCGCCTGTCACGATTGCAGACGGCACAGAAGGCTGGTATGGACTGGGTCCGGTTTCTGTCCTGCCGGAGTATCAGAAGCAGGGAATCGGAAAGGCTCTTATCAACGAAGGTTTATCCAAACTGAGAGAAATGGACGCCGGAGGATGTGCGCTTGTCGGGGAACCTGAATATTACAAGCGGTTTGGTTTCAGAAATAACCCCGGGCTGATTTATGAGGGTATCAACCAGGCATACTTTCTGGTTTTCCCCTTCACTGACACTGTTCCGGAGGGAATAGTTACATTCCACGAAGGTTTCCTGGCGATTGAGTAAACCCAGCTGGAAAGAAAAAAATAACGAATATCCACTATGAACTAACTAATGTAGAATTATCTCAAAGGGCCATCCTTTGCTAACGTCCAACTTCATACTTGTTCCAATAAGACCCGTCGAAAATGGATACCGGCGGGTTTTCATATTAGCCATGCCCTTCAAGGATTGATGTTTTGAGGTGTCTGAAAGCTGTACAGCAGATTTCTCATTATGAACGGGTCCATGATACATCGTGGAAGTCACATAGAACACCCTACAGGAGGGTTTGAGATGGAAAAGAAACGCGACTATGCAATTCAGGAACTTGCTGAAATGATTTCAAGAGATAAAAAAGAATTGGAAAAACAATTCGCTGAGCTAGAGGAAAAATACCCCCTTGTTTTGCTTGCGTACAGAATCCAGCAAGCTGTAATCTATATCCAATCCGGGCCCATTTCTATCGCGGACTCAGGGATAGGCTCGCTCTATGACGAACTCAGTCCAATTCATTCAACTACTCTACAAAAGTTGAAAGTTGAACAGAGTCAAAGATTGATCAATCTAAAGGACTGCCTGTTCAGGGCACACACATCAGGCGGATCAAGCGGTGAACAATACATGGCGGGAGCTGCCTGTTTTGACATATTTGCTCATGGAGATGATCGCGAGGTTGTTAACGATTGATCCGGGCTCCTTAGGTATGGGCTTTTAACTGCTCAAATCTGATGTAAAATTACACATAGTATTGCTATTTACGCACCAGTAAACGCAGCGATCAGGATGTACTGAATCCACAAACCTCAAGCTTTCTGATCCTGATTGGCATACTTCTAAACGGAACCAATGGTGTGTTTACGTATGCCCGGTCGTTCCGTTAGATCGATTCCGGGACGGCATGTAATTAAAAAACCCTGCTGCCGCTCCTTATACATAGAACGGAGTCAAGTTGAATCCCTGGATGGATACAAAGCACGATGCTGATACGACAGGTCTCAGGCAATCATCCGTCCTGGTTTTCGGGATCGTAATGACCGCGCTGGTATTCTTTCTGCCGTTCGGGTATGGGCTGGATCTGGGCCCGGGTCCGAACTGTATCAGGGCGCTGGCCTGGGAATACATTGATGCGCCATGGTTCTCCGGTGTCAGGTTTGTTTCGCCGGGCATCTTTATGGAATCCCTGCTATACACCCTTCCCCGCTTTTATTTCCTTTACCAGATCATCCGCTATTACCTGGGGAAAACAACAAGGAAAACCATGATCCTTGCAGGCATAGTGAGTGCAATATTTCCGGCATTGGTATCAGCTGTTCGGATCGTCGGCTGGCTTCAGGGCTGGACACAACCCCCGCCTCCAATCAGCGATCATATGTTTCCTATCTATATCCCGATCCCCATGCTGCTGATAGTTGTTTCCGGCTGGTCCTCTTATCTCAGTTTCCGGCATGGAAAAGACGGTGCTCTTCCAGGTTAAATACGGGAGAAGCATGTGAACCCTGCCTCCCCCACCTGAACCAATATCAGAGCTTGCATGCAAATATAAACCTATTTCGAAGAGCTATATATCCATGGCATGAAGCGATAGCACAAGATACCTTACCTTCAGTAGACCCGAATTTGGAGAAAGGATGCAGAGAGAAGAAATTCTAAGCAATAGCAACCGTGAACTACTCGGGGCGACAGCATCGCTGTTTGGCCTTAAAAAAGAGGCTCTGCAATTGGTCCCAGGCTATGAAGGCTGTGCAAACCTTGTCTACGAATATGAGCACGAGGGGCAGCCCGGGATTCTGCGTTTCTCCTTCCGCGCCGACCGGACCACCGGGCAAATCCAGGCCGAGCTGCATTTTGTAAACTACCTGGCCCAGAACGGCGTGCGAGTTTCCAGACCGATACCCTCGATAAACGGGAACCTGCTTGAGACGATTCTTATTCGAGACACACCCTTGCATATCGTCTCCTTTATCAAAGGCAAGGGAATGCGCGTACCGGATAACGGCTACCGGTACCGGGAAGATGCACCCATTGAAGAATACTTCCGGAATTGGGGACAGGTTCTGGGGCAGATGCATGCACTCTCGAAGAGGTACAAACCTCCTGGTGGTTCTGTAAAACGTCCGGATTGGTTCGAGCTTCATGCATCGAGTATTGACATTGGGGCGCTGGTGCCTGAAAGACTGCCTGTCGTGCGGGAACGAATCCGGGCTCTGCTGGATGAAATCAGGGCGCTTCCCCGAAGTCCGGACTCATATGGACTGATTCACGGGGACTTCAACGACGGCAATTTCACCGTGGATTACACCAAGGGCGATATCACAGTGTTCGACTTCGACGACTGCTGCTATTTCTGGTTTATCTATGAACTGGCCTCGGCGTGGGAAGGCGGGATTGGGAGAGCAATGTTCCGCGGCCTCGAGGAGCGGAAAGCCTTTATGGAGCACTACATGGACCAGGTTATGGAAGGCTATTCACGCGAGAATGCACTGACCGAAGAATGGATGGCACGCCTGCCGCTTTTTATCAGGTTGATCCAGGCAGAAGAATTCCTGTACTTTGTGCAATACATCGACGATCCGGACGAGGAAAAACAAGCCGAGCTGGGGTATAGGATCAGGTGTCTGGAAGAGAACATTCCATACATGGGATTCTATGACAGCATCTATTCACCTGATCGGCCGTTTTCACTGTAAACCTTTCCCGGCAATTCTTGTTATTCGTTGAAAGATTACTGCAGGCAGTCGCCATTCTCTGATTATGCCGGAAACTGAAAAATAATCGAGTCAGGCTTCCCAAACCAGGAAAATGATTGAAACACAACGGACGAATAAGGTCTACAGTTTAGTATAGAGACCTCTGAATGTAACCAAACGGAGCCCGAACAGGTATATAAAGCAGACAATTCAGACTTCGACCCTGACATCTCAACCTTCCATCATTATCCAGAGAGGTGAAAAAATGGGAAAAGTAACTGATTGGATCAAACAACACCAGCTTTCCGCCTTTTTTGGTATCACCTTCGCGATTACCGGGGGCCTCGGGTTTTCCTACGATGCAGTAACAAACAGGGGGAATGAATTGCTGATCCCGCTGGCTGTCATTGCCACGTGCGGGCCGGCTCTGGCCGGGATACTCGTCACAGCAGTAATAAATACGCAGCCCAGGCAAGGTTCGCGGAGAATATTCTGGATCGCGTTCTTTGCGGCCTGGGCCGTATCGACCCTCGTGTTCCTTGCCAACAATATCTACATCAACGAAGCACCCTTCTCCGCTGGCATGGTTGTATTCATCTTTGTCGCTGTGGCGCCAGTGGCCTTTGTGATCAGCATGGCCTTTTCAAGGATTCCATCTGTGAAGCGTTATGTATCTTCATTGTTAAGGCTGCACAGTATCTGGAGATGGAATTTGATGGCGCTTGCTCTGATCCCGATCCTGATCCTGATTTCAATCCGGATCAGCAATCTTCTTGGCAGGCATGCCTACATCGCTCACCGGTTCACAGCAACAAACCTGGGGCTTATCGGTCTTGTCGTGGTCAAATTCCTGTACCAGTTTTTCTTCTTCAATGCCACGGGTGAGGAAATCGGCTGGCGCGGGTTCGCCCTTCCGAGAATGCAGTCCATAATAAGTCCGCTTGCTGCCTGCCTGGTGATAAATTTTTTCTGGCCGTTGTGGCACTTTTTCATCTGGAAAGCTGAAGGATCATCCGTTTTTTCGATGGATTATTGGATCCAGAAGTACCTGGAGCTCCTTCCGGCCACGGTAACGATTAACTGGCTGTATAACCGCAGTAAAGGGAGTATTCTTACAGCAGGCCTTGCACACGCAGCAGCCAATACTGCTTTTGCCTTCTTCCCCAACCTGGACTGGCAGGTTTACAACTGGACCACTGCAGCTGCAGCATTGGTGATGATGCTGGTCGACCGGATGTGGAAGAAGCTGCCCCCCGGCCACCCGGCTGTATACAAACCAGCCGAACCGGCGGCCGAGCCCGATACGGAGCTGACACCTTCTGTATCGACCTGATCCATTATATAAATTCCCAACACGTTCCTGGTGCAGATGGGAATACGCAAAGAGTCCAGCACGTTAGGAAATATGGAACTTCAGGAAAAACCACCTTCCCAGCTGTTCTATAATTTAGAATAAAATCATATGCAAAATAGAAATGGATCTCACAATCAAGGTGGATTCCGGTAATGGTTCGTTTAAAACTGATTAAGCGCCTGAGGTCTCTTCGCAACCTGGAGTTGTTCAATATCTTCTTCCTGCCGGCCTGTCTGTATGTTGTCCTGTCAATCAGAGAAATTACGAACTGGCAGCCCTATGCAGTCAGTATGGCCAGCATCTGTGTCTTGCTCGTTCAGGGAACTGTCTACTGGCATTTGAAGCTGGAGTCGGTTCGCAGGCAAAAAACCTTATCCTATGAGACCTGCAGGACTTTCGCCTTCCTGAAAAAAGCCAATCTGCTGCTTTTTACCGTTTACCCGCTGTTGTGCTTCCCTGGAAAAGTGGTTCCAACGATGAATTATCAGGTTTCATTCTGGTCGAACCTGCTGTATGTCTTTGCCATTCTGGAATATGTCAATTATTATCACTATCAATTGAGTCACGATAATAAAAATGATCTTCGCTACCTTCTCAGCCATAAGAGACTGCGCCGGTCACCTTTATGGAAAGACCTGCATCGCTGCAGTAACGTATAACACCGAACACAGGACGATAAAATATGCCGTTCTTAATCAGGAATTGTGGAAGGCAGCCATGAAATACAGCCATATAGGGATTCCAACAACCATTTCCAAACCAGGCGAAAAATATCTCGAAGATCTGGATATCTACTGCACAGATCATGAATCCAATCCATATGGCATTCAGTGGATGCGGTATGGAAAAAATTGCTCACTGCCTGGAATCGTTCAGGAAGCAGCCCATATCGCCTTCGAAGTGGAAAACCTGGAAAAAGCCCTGGAGGGTAAAGAGATTCTCATCCACCCCAACTCCCCCAGTGAAGGGGTTATGGTGGCATTCATCCTTGAAGACGGCACTCCGGTGGTACTGCTCGAATACAAAGGGGGATATGCAGAACTCAATAGGCCGGTTCAAGCTGTCGGCAGCCAGACCGGTGAACGAAATCGAGATGCGGCGGAACCAGGAAGGGGATCGGAATGGACAATTCTATCAAAACACGGGGAAGCCTGATACTAAACCTGTATATATTACTTTTTTCTATTGAAAAGGTACTCCAGCACTTACTGACAGCCATCTTCTTTGCTGTGGAAATCCCTTCAATCGGCACACCGGATATTGGTCCGAATTTCCAGCTAAGCAACCAGGTAATGGCAGTGCTGAACATATTCTACGCCTGCCTTTTTGTGATCGGACTGATCGGTTATATGAAGCGGAAAAATTGGGGATCATATTTTCTTATTGTACTGGCTGCACTGGACATATTGCTGGAGTTTTTGTTTCACGGTTTCTTCTTTATTACCATATCCGTTATTATCTCAACCCTCCTCATAATCAATGTGCTATGGTACAGAAAAGCAAATAAAGGGTAGACAAAGCCGGTATCGAACAGTAGATCCAGATATGGAGTGACGGACACCTTGGAGATACTTTTCCATCGTTATGGGAAGGAACTTCAACCCATCATCACCTCGCGGAACTGGATCGTTTTCGTTCTGACCTGCGTTTTCATCCTGTATATACCGGACCTTTTCTCAGGTTTTATGACAACGGGTATGATCGGCTGCTCCACTCCTCTCTCCGAATGTCTATGCGATACTCCACCAATCTGATGAAGCAGACCAGAGGGGGCCGCTGATTTTCCACGGATTTGTGTGGGATTCGTTGAGGAAGTGCAGCATGCCCGTAATAGGCGGATTACTCCCTGGGGATTATCCCGGCCAGAACCAGCATGGCTGGAATCTGCATCTTGCTGTTAGTGGATCGTGGGAAAAGGAAAACCTGGAGGTTGATAATGAAAGATAAACTAACGCTGTTTGTATCGAGAAGCAAGCTATCCGGGTAAAATCGGAGGGGGAGTGGAACTATGAAACCTCGTTTAACCGCTATCCTCCAGGCTTTGTTTGTTGTTTTCCTCTGGGCAACCTCCTGGGTATTTATCAAGATAGGTTTACAGGATATCCCACCCATCACATTTGCGGGTTTGAGATACCTTCTGGCATCCATATGCCTTCTTCTGTTCTTGCAGTTCAATAAAGCAAAATATAACCTAAAGGGAATTCCAAAAAATAAATGGGGACAGTTAGCCCTCCTGGGATTACTCTTCTATGCTGTAACCCAGGGCGCATCCTTTGTTGCGCTCGCATTATTACCTGCAGTCACTGTTAATCTGATCTGGAATTTCAGCAGTGTAATCGTCGCTCTTCTAGGGATAGTATGGTTGTCGGAAAAACCGACACCATTTCAATGGAGCGGAATAATCCTTGCGCTGCTGGGAGCAGTGGTCTATTTCGTTCCCGTAACCATTCCCGGTTCACAGATCACCGGGTTACTGGTATCGATCCTGGGTATTGGTGCAAATGCTGTTTCCTCCATTATAGGCAGGGATATAAACCGGACAAAAGAATATCACCCATTGGTAATCACTGTAGTAAGCATGGCAATAGGCGCAGTTCTATTGCTTGCCGCCGGGATAATACCAGAGGGCTTTCCCAGAATCAGTTTAAAAGGATGGGCGATCATCATATGGCTCGCGATAGTCAATACCGCCATTGCATTCACGTTGTGGAACAAGACCCTTCAAACCCTGTCAGCAGTGGAATCCAGCATCATTAACAATACGATGCTCATCTGGATACCCATTTTCGCTGTTCTGTTCCTCGGAGAAACCATTACAACAAAAGAAGTAATCGGCCTGGTAATCGCTGGTATCGGGACCCTGCTTGTTCAGCTCCGGCAGTTTCCGAAGAAGAAAATTTCTTCACCCTGAAACCTGCTGGGAAGAATGTCCGACTATTCGACAAGAAGGCTGATCCACAAACCGTCAGGCCGCCAGCCCGATAACAAGAGGAAATCATCTCTCGGTGCAGAGGCGATGCTTTTTACTAATATTCTCAAAAGGGAATTATTGAGAAGGAGGCTTGAGATGAAAGATAAACTGGATCAATCAAGGAAAGGCTGCATGAATTGGAGAAGTGGAACAACGTTTTCTTTCCGTTTAAATATGGCATCGGCATTCAAAAATTCTACATGCCCCGTATCCTTTCACCTTTTCAACCAGTCCCTGAGATGATCGGTCATGACGGGTCCACTGGTTCCGTGGCTTTTTATGTACCGGAAATGGATGTATACATCACGGGTACGACAAATCAACAAGCGCAACCCAATATCGCGTTCCAGACAATGATCAAGATCCTTATGAGGGTAAATGGCAGGAATTAATGCTTTTAAGAAAGGGGGCATAGAGGTCTCTACATTCAAGGGGTGAATAAGCACCTGGAATGAAGAATTCAATTGATGCAGGAACCGTCTAACCTGCGCGTGCAGCCGACATGGCCTTCGGCTTTGGGTCTTCGTTGGTATGTTCTTCTGTGCTGAAATAAGTATAATGTACCAAATCCTGCACCTTCAGCGATGTGGTTGAGGCACAAATCGTTGGACAGCTCTACGGAAGGGAAAAAATGGAAGAAAAAAAGTGTGTGCCTTATCGAAGAAAAGCATTGTATCTGATTATTACAATTCCTATGATTATTTTGTACGTGTTAATTGCCATCTCCCTTTGGAAAGTCAATATAACGGTGTTTGCTATCTATGTTCTTTTGTTCGTGTTTGTAGCGTTCTTCATGAGTTATGTTTGTGTGTATTGGGAGTGTCCGTATGTTGGGAAATTTGCACCCTGTGTGGGCGGATTTTGTCTTCCATCCAGTCAAATAGCCCGGTTGTGTTTTTGACAACCGAAAATGAACCCATTTGATCATCGAAAATGAGACCACCTTGTCCTTTTGAGTCATTTTATGATCATCGAAA
>JAFGNH010000072.1 GCA_016927115.1 Anaerolineales bacterium
CGGTATTAATATGGCCGCGTTGGGGCGGACCCGGCGTGTATGCACGGTGTCCGCCCTGCGTTTGATGCCTTGATTCTCTGCATACGACTATGGGTCGACACATGGGTCGACCCCTACGGAACAATTATGGCCCGTTGGGGCGGACCTATGTGTCCGCCCTGCGTTTGATGCCTTGATTCTCTGCATACGAATATGGGTCGGCACATGGATCGACCCCTACGGAAAAAATATAGCCGCGCAGGGGCGAGTTATCCCTGTATCTGCCGCTTTCTTCCTATCAGAGCCAGTGCCAGCAGCAAAAGTGTGAACAACGCATAATACAATGGTATTCCCGCAGATATCGACGCATCGCTTGAGCCGATAAAATCTAAGACCGGTAATCGATCCGCAGACATAGGAAACCCGAAGGCTGCCATCATCTGGTTCATCGGCCCAAGGGCCCATAAAAACAGATACACCACCTCGAACAGCCTTGAGCCTCTGCTCCAGACTCCGAGCGCAAGCGCCAATGCAGGGATGAAGGCCGCAGCGATGACCAGCGCCAGCACTGCACTCCAGCTGCCGTCCGTGATAAGGCGAACGATCACTCCGCTGCCTGTTATCAGTGTGAGGATAATGCCGGCGACCCAGGAGGCAGAAAGCTGGCGTCTCAGCGGATAGGCCGATGAGAATACGAGTTGATCCGTACGATTCTGTATTTCACGGTTCCCCAGCTGTGACCATATAAGCAACGGCCAGACACACACAACGGGCAGGACGATCTGCCGGGTCTCGGTGCCTGGAAGCGCCACGGCAGCTGTAATTAATCCCATGGCAGCCGCGTACCACCACCAGCGCTGCCCTTTCAGCATCAGCCGGAGTTCAGAGCTGACAATGTGAAGGAAGCTATTCAGTCGGTTTCCATGACGAACAGATGCAGACAGCGCTGTGCTGGCCGGCCGTATGGAATCAGGAGCCTGGGCAGGATGGATGTCCGGTTTGGAACGGGATGGCGCTTTTTTGTTCCGACTACGGACCTTGAGGCTGGAGGGATCAAAACGATCGAAGCGTGCTGCCGCTGCCGAGGCTATTCCAATCGCAACAGCAACCCACAAGAGGCGTCCAAGAATGGAAGAGGCTTTCCAGTTTATTCCAGTCCAGACAAAGGTACCGATCTGTCCGTATACCTGAAAAGGGTTACCTAAATCCAGTCCACTCGGATGGCCCGGGATGAGTTCCATTCCGGCAGCCGATATATTCCGAAAGATCTCCAGGGCACCGGTCGGTTCCGGAATCAAGGGAACTGGCGGACCGGAAACACCAGCTGTATTTTGCAGGAGTAAAATCGTCATCGCGATCAATATCCAATAATTAATTAGATAAAGAAAGAAAAAGACGACGTTTCCAAACCCTCTGCGCAATCTCCTGATCGACTCGAATAACACTGCAGCTGCTGCCATAAGTGCCATCATGGGCAATGTGATCAAGAGATACGGTAACAGATAACCAGACAGGGAGATCTTCAGGGATTCTCCTCGTAGTAATTGAATTCCCATTGCGGAGAGCATCCCCACACCGGATGCCGCAGCAAGAAACACCCAGTTGCTGATCGTTTTGCCGAAGATGTATTGAACCTTACTCAATGAAGTTGTCGCTATGATCTGGCCTACCTTCGTGTCCTCGTCGCGTGTGATGGCATTCTTGACGAGGTAGAAACCGGGAAGGGACATGAATATGATGGTCAGAATCGTTACCGTCGCTCCAACCCAGGCCGAGTTATAGATCCCCCGGTAGCCGCCGACATTAAACGCCAGCCGGCCAACATCCTGCGGCGGTAGATAAAGTGTTGTCAGGAAAACAACCAGGCTGATGACAATCAGGACGTTGTATCGTCGAAACCGTTCATAAAAATCCGCTCTGACGATATGGTAAAGGATGTGCAGGCTTTTCATGAGGTCTTTCCTTCTCTATCTTCTGCGAAAAGGTATAGATAGGCATCCTCCAGGCGGGGTTGTACCCGTCGAGCCTTCTCGTTTGGTCGGCTCGTTGAAAGTATTCGCACTTCAACTCCATCCGGGCAGCGGACTGTGCCGCCGACAATATATTGCTGCCTGATAAAGAGCAGGTCTTCGCTGGGGATGGTCCATTCCCAGACTTTACCGTCCACTTTCTGCAGCAGTTCTTCAGGCACAGCTTCTGTAAGGAGCGTGCCTTTTTGAATGAATGCAATTCGTGTCGCACTGGCCTCAATATCGGAGACAATGTGCGTGGAAAGGATGACGATCCGGTCACCGGATAGGTCGGAGAGCAGATTCCGAAACCGGATCCGTTCCTCGGGATCCAGGCCGGTAGTCGGTTCATCAACAATGAGCAGGTGAGGGTCGTTGAGCAGGGCTTGAGCAATGCCGATTCGCTGCTTCATCCCGCCCGAATACCCGCCCAGGAGCTGTTTGCGGACCTCGTTCAGATTGACAATTTGCAGCAGCTCTTCAATACGTTGACGAGCTGAACGTTTTTCCAGGCCCTTGATGGCCGCAAGATATTCCAGGAACTCTACCGCGTTCAGGTTGGGATAGATGCCGAAATCCTGGGGCAGGTAGCCCAGTATTCCACGTACCTGGTTCGGATCTTCCAGCAGGTTTATGCCGTCGAAGGTGACCTTCCCGCTTGTGGGTTTTGTGATTGTTGCCAGGATTCGCATCAATGTGGATTTGCCGGCACCGTTGGGCCCGACCAGTCCGAGAATACCAGGTTGGAGGGACAGGCTGAAATCCCTTAAACCCCATGTTCCATTGCCATATTGCTTGCTGACACTATCGATGATAAGTTCCATGATCCTCCCCTGGTCGGTGGATAGTTACATATACAGCGGCCGCGTTCGTGTACTCAGCAGCGGTTCAAAAGGTCTGTACACGAATGGTTCTGATTTTCTCCAATCAGCTTCCGTGGGGCTTGTTCGTAATTAATCGTGATAGCGAAGTTGTCTGCAGCCGCCTGTCACGCACAGCCTGCGTATTTACAGTAATACTTCCTGTGAACGCAGGGTGCCGATCAGCTGCTGCGTTTCCGTGAATTTAACACCTATTATTCCTACTCCCCTGGCCACTTTAACGTTCAACGGATTATCGTCTTCAAACAGGCATTCTTCGGGCTTGCGGTTGATAACCTGCAGCAGAGTATGGAATGTCGAGGCTTCTTTTTTGAGCTGCCCTGTTTCGAAGGAAAAGATCTGGCGGTCGAAGATTTCAAGAAAAGGATGAATTTCCCGGATATGCTCGATCCACTCAGAAGCATGATCTGAAAGCAGCACCAGTTCATATTTTGCCCCAAGCTCTGATAATACCTCCTCCATTCCGGGAACACGGTGTTCGAAGCTTTTGCGTATAACCTCTTTCAACGTATCGATGGAGGTATTCCAACCTTGCTTATGAAGGGCCTGCTCCTGCAAGACCTGGCTCAGATAATATTCCTCTGAGACTTTGCCGCGGAACAGATCCTCCACCGGCGCACCGCCCAGTGCGGGAAGGATCGTCTCTTCCGGCACGTGCAGCAGCGGGGAGAGCACTTTCTCGACACCAAGCAGCCCGGCTATGAGCACTTCCGACAGGACAAAGAAAAAAGTGTGAACCATAGCCTCCATTTTCTCCTGTTGCCTGAACAGTATTTTGCCTTAACACCCGCAGGTCAGGTTGGGGGGGAGTGGCAGACCCTGGGACTTAACCAGCAGGAAAGACGATAGAAGCGCAAACCGGATGGATTTCAACCAACCGCGGCTGCTTCCTGAACCCTGAACCGGTTTGCAGCGGATTTTCCCAGCCCGATCACAAGCAGCAGTACAATCACAACACCCATGCTGTATTTACACGTCGTGGAGATTGTAGAAAGCCAGGCGATTACCTGCGGTTGGGCTGGATAGGCGAGGAGCAAGGTCAGGATCCAGATGTTTTCAAGTACGTCGAAACACCCGCCAATCATCGGGACCACGTTCAACTGCTGCATTCTGCTGTCCGGCGGGAAGCCGCGCTGCAGAAGCCAGGATAGAACCAGGCAGAACATCGATGTGTAGAGCGCGATCAGGATAAAGTCTGCCAGGTGGATCCAGATCATCTGTGTCCGGCCGTCAACGCCGTAGGAAGCAACAGCCGAGAAGGCTTCTTGCGGTGTATAGCCGATCCGCCCGTCCAGGCTTTGACTGATCAGTTCAGGGTCACCAACCGGAATGTTGATCAGTACAACAAATCCAGCGATGATAATCAGGATCACCCAGCCCCTGGCCCAGGTATGCAGTCGTTTTGAAATCCTTGATAACATGGTCAACTCCCCTTTATAAATGTATACGTTCAAAGTGAATGCCGTGTCGCGGCTGGTGCAGCGGCCTGATTCTGCCTGTGGATCGTTCCAGTTGACGTTAATCCGCGTTACTGCTTCTGACCTTCCTGTAAAGCGGCTCGTTTCCTTGCTCTGAAATAGATAATGAGTCCAGTGCTTATCAGGAGAAGCTCCAGAAAGATGCTGATAAAGACCCCGGGTTTTGTGTTCATGAGGCCGAGGCCGACCAGGTTCCGGTTGCCGAAAAGGAGCGGCAGCGTGGAATACACAAGAAAATCCAGCACCCAGTGGCTGAACACCATGGAACCGATCACGAGACTTGGTTTGAGGTCTTTGAGGAAAAGGTATGCAATCCCTGCAACCAGGAGTGACCATACGATACACATAAAGCACCCGTGCGAGAATGGATAATAGGGTAGGCTGAAAGTCTGGAGCCCCTGGTTGAAATCCATGGTCGAAACGCCGGGTTTTTCGATGTCCAGAGCGATAAATCCAAAAGACAGCAGGTCAGGCACTTGCGTTGCGGCGATGAGAGCCCAGAGCGGCGCTTTGGGTGCGACGGGTTTAACCATCAAGCCTATCGAGGCGTGTGCTAAAGGTTCCATCAGTTGATCCCCTTTAAAAATGTTGCAGGTTTGTAAATTATCGTGTTACATTATCATATATTTTTCAAGGGATGTCCTGTTCTATACATTTCATCATATCTACGATTTACGTTTTAAGATAGCTGGCCCGGACATCAAGGGAATTGCATTCTCGAAAAAGACTGGAATAAAACTGCAAATGAGGTTAAGTCATGCAGAAGGAGGATTATGGACCAAAGCTTCATGGGCTGCCTTCAGTTGACATGTGATGGGTTGGATTGCTGATGCCCGGATTCTCTGCTTTTTTGCCAGTGTTTAGATACCCACCCCTGCACCCCTCCAAGGGAACTGTAATTGCTCCATGCTGCTGGTTCAGCCTCTGTTTTATCAGGAAAATCATTCCAAAAGTTAACCAATCCACCGGATGGCTCAGATGAAATCCCCTCCCGGGAGGGGTGCAGGGGTGGGTTCATTGCTGCTGGTTCGGCCTCTGTTTTATCAG